>CAZQYA010000007.1:0-23869 GCA_964597325.1 uncultured Desulfovibrionaceae bacterium | reverse complement strand
GTCATCCGGGACATCCAGCGCAGCGAATCGGCCTCCCGGATGCGCATCGAAAACGTGCCCACGCCGGTTCTGCTCATGAACCACCAGTCCCTGCGGCTGCGGCAGGCCAATGCCGCCGCGCGCAACCTTTTCGGGTTGCCCAGCGCCTCCACGGGCGTGCTGCCCCATTTTTCCGAGATCTCGCCGCATCTTCTTGAAAATCTGGGCAGCATCCTCGACGACCTGCCGTCCCAGCCGTGGTCCGGGGTGCTCGAATTCTGCACGACACAGGGCGAGACCTTCAAGGCCCAGGCCGGGCTGCACTGGGTGCCCTGGAAGCAGACCGCCCTGGTCCGCATTTCCGTGACTCCCATTTCCGACAACAGGCGGGACGAGCAGAAGCTGGCCCGGAACCTGCGTGCCACCTTCGGGGACGCACCGAGCCTTTCCGCCATGCTGGGGCAGGCCCTGGAGCATCCGGACATCAGCAAGAAGTGCAATGCGGTCATGCTCTCCGACGTCCACGCGCGGAGCAACACGGTCCAGGTCTACGGCGCCGGCGCACCCCTGGCGGACATGGCTCCCGGCGAAACCTTTTCGTACCGGGGGACCATCGCCGAAGACATTGAGCGTTTCAACCTCGACTATCTGGTGGTGGACGACACCATGGACAGCATCAAGCCCATCGACTGGGCGCTGTTCATCCCGCGCGGCATCCGTTCCTACTTCGCCAAGCCGTTCTATGACGAAGACGGTCTGCGCACCGTGCTCATTCTCTGCTCCACGGAACCGGAACGGTTCGTAGGCGTCAAGCCGGACGTCTTCGACCATGTCCTTGTTCCTCTTGACGAAGCCATCCGATCCTTTCGAAGGCGAGAGGGGCGATAGGGATCACGTTTTTTTCGAACCGGTTCTCGTGGGTCGCGCATCCCGGACTTGAAGATGCGGCCTTGAGGGTTTACAAGGTTCACGGTGTTGCCGCATGCCCCCAGCCGGACACCGTGTCTCGATTGCCGACCTGACGACATTTCCCCACATCTGCCGCCATCGACCGAGACGTCACAACACAGACACGCTCACGATGGAGGAGACCATGAATGTCCTGGAACAGGGCGGTTTCATGATGTGGCCCATTCTCGTCCTCTCGGTCCTGTCGCTGGGGGTCATGGCCGAGCGGTTTCTTTTTTTCACCACGCGCAGGTTTCCCGCCCGGGATAAGCTCGCGCCTGCCTATGCCCTTTTCGCGCAAGACGATCCGGATGCGGCCTTGCGGCATGTCCTGGATGTTGCCCCGCATTACGAACCCTTTTTTGCCATGTTTTTCAGTCATCGGCCGATTCCCAAGAAGGAAAAGGACATCCTGCACACCGGCGAGGCAATGCTCTTTGCCCTCAATCGCAGGCTGGATTTTCTGGCCACCGTGGCCACGGCCGCTCCGCTCATGGGCCTGCTCGGCACGGTCATCGGCATGATCACCACCTTTTCCGACCTGTCCGCGTCGGGTAGCGTGGACATCAATCTCCTTGCCGGCGGCATCTGGCAGGCCCTGCTGACCACGGCGGCCGGTCTGGCCGTGGCGCTTCCGGCCCTTCTGGCGCATCGCTGGTTTTGCAGCCAGTACGACAAGACGGCCTACGCCATGCAGCACGCGGCCAACGGTTTTCTCGACGAACTGAAGGATCGGGGAGGGGCGGCGTGATCTCCTTTTCCCGGGTGAAACCGCGGGCGGCCTCGCCGGACATCACTCCGCTTCTGGATGTCGTGTTCATCCTGCTCATCTTCTTCGTGGTCTCCACCGTGTTTGCGGCCAAGGGCATGGACATGGAGCTTCCTCCTGCGGATTCTTCCAGGCCGGTTTGCGGAACGTCCCTGGAGATCGAACTGCGTGCCGACGGCAGTCTGCTGTGCGACACGGCCCCCATCTCCTTCGACGCCCTGTCCAACCGCCTGCGCGTCATTGCGGAAAGACCTCTGGCAAAACAGCCGCAGAACATCCTGCTCAAGGCAGCTCCACGGGCCGAGGTGGAGGGGTTCGTCCGGATCGTGGACATGGTCCGCACGCGCGGCTTCGCCAACCTTGTCATCGTGACCCGGGCTTCCTGTCCGGCTCCGGCCGGAGAAGGAGGATGACCCGGCGCCAGGTGCTGGGCCTGTGCATAGCCGTCTCGCTTTTTTTGCATATGTGGGCCCTGCGGCAGGATTGGGGCACGGAGCGGGTTGCGGGTGGTGAAGAAATTGTCATTCCTGCGGATTTTACCATTGCGGCGGAGACGCCCGGGGGGGCCGCCCTTGCCCTCGAGCAGGCCCCTGCCCCGGACGACGACGTGCAACGCGCGGAGCGCGCAGCCCGGAGGCTGCGCAGGCAGGCCCTGGCGCAATATCTGCGCAAGGTCCACGAGGCCGTTGAGTGCCGCAAGTTCCAGGCTGGAGGCCAGCTCTCCCGCCTTATCGGCAACGTCCTGTACTCGTTTCGTATCCTGCCTGACGATACGTTTGCCGACGTCCGCCTCAAACGCTCCTCGGGCGACCCCCTCCTGGACCGCGCGGCCAAAAACGCCATCCTTGCAGCCAGCGGCCGGGTCAAGCGTCCGAAAATTATCCGTGGGGAGCCACTCTCCCTGTCCCTCGTCGTCAAATATCAGCTGAACATGTAGCCCGTTCCTGGGTACATTTACTCAACCATCTGCATTTTTTGATTTTTCGCTGTAACGCAGCCATTTCTGCCCGCGTTGTGGGACGAATTGGTTCAACCGGCATTTGTTTGCCGTATGACAAATTGGTTGAACCAGTCGTGAAATTGGGTCAAAAAAGCAAGAAAAGTGGACCGGAATCGTATTTTTTAGAAAAAAAATTTGCTGCTCCCTGGTCCTCAGATAATTGGTAACACCAATAGCGTTTTAAAAACGCAAGGAAGACACGGCATGGGAAAGAAGGACAAGGCCCTGGATAAACTGGGGCAGATCATTCAGGACCTGGAGCTCAAGGCGGGGGACAGGCTGCCGCCGGAGCGGAGGCTCGTGGAGCAACTCGACATCAGCCGAAACACCCTGCGAGGCATTCTGCATTCTCTCGAAGCGCGAGGGCTGGTGGCCATCAGGCCCGGCAGCGGATGTTACCTGCGGGTGGGGATTTCGGCGGCTCAGGACAACCCCCTGGATCTGAATCTGAGTCCGGAAAAGGCCATCGCGGATCAGCTCGAAGCTGCTTACCTGGTCATGCCCATGATCGCCGAACATGCCGCCGAGCGCATCGGCGAGCGGCATCTGGAAGATCTGAAGCAGTGCAGTGTGAACATTTCCCGTTCCATCTTCCAGGAGTCCACCGAGCGCGTGTGGAGTGAGAGCCTGACGTTTTTTCGGCTTATGGCCGTGGGCACGGGAAACGATTTTCTGGTGCGCACGGTGGAGCAGGTCTGCTCCGCGGATATGGCCGCCTACGATTTCTTTTTTTCCATCAGGCGGGACGAGCGCGAGGCCATCTTCGCGGACCACATCAAGCTGCTGCACGCCCTGCGTGCCCGGGACGGGCAATGGGCGAGGTCCATAACCGCCAATTTCTTCCTGCGCATGAGCCGCATCCTGGAAGAACGGGAGCAGGTGCCCATGACCGACCTGGTCTTCCGTTCGCTCAGAAAGAAGGCCGAGCAGGACAAGAGGGAAAAGCCATGGCGATCCTGACACGAAGACAATTTTTCAGGGGAGGTTTCCAGACCGGGCGGCATGTTGCCGCCGTGGCCGCGGGCAATGAACAGCCGAAGCCGGAGAGTAAACCGGCCGGGCTGGGGGCCATTGCCGGGGACTTCCCCCCGGAGATGCTTGCTTTGGAAGCACAGAGGCTGGGGCTGGACCCGGACTCCACGGACCGTGAAACTCTCCTGACAGCCGTCTACGCTGCCATGGCGGGGCACGGTCCGGGAAATGCCGGGTAAAACCGAACACGCCGGAAAGGCGGGGTGGGGCCCGCGTTCCGGTATCCCCTTTGAGGAGGAGGAAGCTTATGGAACGGTTTGGTGAAGGGTACTTGGAAGAGCGAAAACTCGTCAAGCGATGGGCGGGGCCTGTGCCTGCACTGGTCAGCCTGGCGCTGACGCTCGCCGTCTTCTATCTGACCTGGTGGATTTTCCAGGACCCGCGCGGCGTCATGCGCATGTACACCCCGTATGTGGGTTACATGTACTGCCGCTGGTGGCTGATCATGATGATCTGGATGGTGTACATCTTTAATTTCTGGCCATTCAAGAGAAAATGGCTGGAAACGGCCCATCCGCTTCTCAAGGGGACCGTCCTGACGGCGGCCTCGGTGGTCATTCTGCTTGTGCTCATCAAGGGATTCTTTGAATACCTGCTGGGCAATTTCGGTCTGGCCTACTTCAACCCGGAACAATTGGAAAAGCTACCCGGCGTGACGAGTTTCTTCGCCATCGAGTATTCGGCTCTGGCCATCCTGATGTTTGCGGCTATCGCGAGTTGGCTGTCGCCCGCCTGGGTCGTGGCGTTTGAAGAGGCGCCGTGGCAGAAACTCTCGCAACCAGCCAAGGGTTTCTCCATTTTGATCATGACCTTCTTCCTGTCCACGGTGGTCTATTTCGTAACCATGCATCCGCACATGGGCATCCTGTACCATCCATGGCAGTACTTCACGTCCATCGCGCCGCCGTACTGGGAGCAGTTCGCGGATACGGTCTCGGGCAATTTCCATGTGTCCTGGATCATGTGCTGCACGGTGGTGGTCTGGCTTGTGGAAACCATCTGGGAACGCTACCCCTTCAATCTCATCAGGAACGACTGGGGTCGTCGTTTTGCGTGTTTTTTCGGCATCATCGCCATCGCGCTGGCCATGCATTTCTTCCTGTACTTTGCCCAAGAGCTGACCTGGGGCGAGGCCATCCGCGGTACCCGCAGAGCCTTTGCACCGGACTGGCGCTGGCTGCATGTCGGTGAAATGGCCATCTTCTTCCTCGTGCCGGCCCTGTTCGTCACCTTCTACTGCGACAACTGGCCGAAGAAGTACTCCATGCCCGTCAACGTGCTGCTTCGCACCGTGGTCACGCTGGTCGGCGCCATCGCGTTGTACATCGTCTATTACAAGACTTCGCATCTGTTCCTCGGCACGCAGAAGGGCTTCTCGCACCCGCAGCAGTTCCCCATGATTCCGATGATCTGGCTGGTCAACATCTGGCTGGTGCACCATTGGTTCATGGACAACTGGCCTGCGTGGAAGATGGTTCCCAAGACCGCCGCTGAGATCGAGGCCGACCACGCCGCCCACAAGGCTGCTATCGACGAGGTCCGCTGGACGCCCAAGTTCGGCGCGGGCCTTGGTGCTGGCGTCGCCATGGGTGTGGTCTTCTATTTCGTGACGGTCTGGGCCCTGCCCGCCGTTTACGAATACGTCAACATCATCCCCGGCAAGTAGCCCGGAACAGGAGAATCGCATGTCAGACAACATGAAGAGACGCGACTTCCTGAAGGGAGCCGCCACCGGTGTGGGCGTCGGTCTGCTGGGGGCCATGGGACTTTATTCCTATTCCCCGCTGCGCAAGGGCCATTTCAGCAGTCCCGAGCGCAAGATGGCCGACATTGGAAAGTGCAAGGGCGTCAAGGTCACCAACATCTCGGAAACCAGCTGGTTCGAGAACGGCGTGCTTATGGGCGACATCAAGGGTGCGGGCGGCCTGCTCGTGAACCAGTACGAATACAACTGGCCTCCGTTCGGCAACGGCAAGGGGCTGGGCAAGGGCTCCTACGAGGAGGGAATCGCCCAGATCAAGCACCTGCTCCCTGACCGCCTGGACGAGGCGTGGGAGATCATCGAGGGCAACTCCGTGCATCCGGAAAATGCCGGCGGGTATGCGGCACTGGTCGAGGTCGAGGAAATGAGCGGCAAGAAGCGCAAGTTCCTCCTCGACGTGGGCTGGTCCTACAAATGGTGCGACGAGTGTTTCAAGCGCGAGGGCATCGACAAGATGCTCGAAAACAAGGAAATTGAAGCCCTGTTCTTTTCCCACGAACACTTCGATCATTTCTGGGGGCTTCCGGTGGCCCTGAAATACGATCCGGAAATCACCATCTACATCCCTGATGGCTTCTATCCGGAAGGGCTGCAGTATATCAAGGATTGCGGTCACAAGGGCAAGCTCATCACGGTCAAGCCCGGCCTGAACAAGGTCATCCCCGGCATGGCGAGCTACGTCTTCGCCATCCCCATCATCTGTCGCGTCTACGGGGAGCAGTCCCTGTATTTCAACGTGGCGGAAAAAGGCCTCGTCAGCGTCACCGGCTGCTGCCATCAGGGCATCATCCGGTTTGCCGAGACTGCCTACAAGGAAATCAAGTACGAGAACGATAACTTCTATGGCATCTACGGAGGGCTGCATATCTCGCCCTTCGATGACTGGGATCCGAAATACGACGATCTGGTCATTTCGCTGCATGACTACGGCTTTGAGCGCATCGGTTGCAATCACTGCACCGGCGTGCTGTGCGCCAAGAAGTTCATCGCCGCCGGATATCCGGTGGTGGAAGGAACGGCCCGTTTCAGATCCAAGGATACGGCCTACCTCGGCAACGGAGACACCATCACCTTTGTGTGATTCCAGCCTCTATCCCCGGCCGTCCTCCTGGTGAGGGCGGCCGGGCTTTTTTCGGAGACGCCATGGCATTCAGCCTGAACACCCTGCTCCCTCCTGCGCTGCGGGAGAACCCTGTCCTGGCCGCGACAGAGCTTCCCCGCGCCCTGATGACCCGTGCGAATTTCATTCCCGGTGTGCGGCACCGTCTTGGCTGGCGCGGCGTGCGTGATTGCGCCAAGGGCAAGGGCGGTCTCACCGTGCGCATCACCGGCATGGCAGGCGTCTACGGTCTGCATCCTCTGAATACGGGCCAGTTCGACAGAGCGGGTCTGGCAACGTTCGCAATTTTATATTTTCCGGCCCCCGACGAGGACTTGATTGAAAGTTTCAGCATTCAGGCGGGCATTGCGGCCCAAGCCGACGACTATCTCGACCGCGTTCGCGAGTTCACGCTGTACGACGATCTGCGTGCCCTGTTCGGCATCGCTGTGCTGGAGGCGTATTTTTGTCCCGAGTCAGGAGTGTCGCTGGCCTTGACCGCACCGCAGCGCGACGTCGTGCTGGCCATGGACGGCGTCACCGTGCAGATGCCCTCGGGGCCATCACAGGTTGTCGAGCCCGGCGGCGAGGATCAGAATCTGCCCGCATGGGACATTTCGGCCCCTCTTTTCGATGCGCTGGCGGCTTCGGCGTCATATTGTCTCGGACTTTCGCCGCAGTCCCTGATGAAGAGTTCCCGGCCGGGAATGCGCCGTGCATATGGCGGCGGGGCCGGCCTGAAGTCCGAGCCTGCGCCGGGGGTGCGGGATATACGCTTCGGCCTGGGGTGGGACATGACGGTTCCCGCGAACGCGGACATGCAGAGCACGGAACTTTTCTGGACCGCCCCGGCACCGCTGCCCGAGGAGTACGGCGACGCGCCCTGGCGATCGCCTGAAATCCCGGGTGCGGCCAACAGTCTGGACAAGCGGAGCATGGGGATCACGGAGCGGCCCCGGCTCATTGTGCTGACGGGCTTCCTCGGATCGGGCAAGACAACGTTCCTGACCCGGTTTATCGAAGAACAGGCCGCCAAGAACGGTTTTGTGGCCGTTGTTCAGAACGAGATCGGCAAGAAAGGCCTGGACGGCAAGCTCCTCGGACAGAGCTACGCCGTGACCGAGGTGGATGAGGGCTGCGTCTGCTGTACCCTGGCGGGCAGCCTGCGTACGGCCCTTTCTGGCATCCTCGGGGAATTCCAGCCGGATTTTGTGGTGCTTGAGACGACGGGGCTGGCCAATCCGGGCAATCTGCTGGCAGAAATTGTGGACCTCGACGACATGCTCGATTTCGCGTCCGTGACCACGCTTCTCGATGCGGCCTGCGCACCGCGCGCCCTGATGGAGTTCGAGGTGGCCCGCAACCAGGTTCAGCTGGCCGACGTCATGATCCTCAACAAGACCGATCTCGTGAACGAGGATGTCCTGCTCGAACTGGAAGGAAGGTTGCGGGAGCTCAACCCCACGGCCGAACTGCATCGCACGACACATGGCGACATCCCGTCCTCGGTTCTTTACGGAGTCAATTTCCGCAAGCCGCTGCGGCGTCCGGCTCCTCTTCTGGCGCCCCTGGGGCATCACGCCACGCATGGCGACGCCGGCATTCAGAACGCCTTTATCGAATGGGAAGGACCCATTGACCGTCAGGCTTTCCAGAACGGCGTCAAGGGGCTGCCCCGGGAGATACTTCGGGTCAAGGGCATTGTGCGGTTCAAGGATGCGACCGACCCGGAAGTTTTTCAGTACGTGCCGGGATATCATGCCCTGACGCCGGCCGAAGACGTCCGGGACTCGAGTTTTCTGGTGATCATAGGACAGGACGCTTCCCGTGTGGCCGACGAATTCCGCAGGGAGATCGGCGCGTAGTCGCAACGTTCGGCAGTCCGCTTGCAGGCTTTCGCATTCGGATGCCCACCGGGGCATCGGGGTCTTGGGGAGGCTTGAGGGCGGGATCTGGGATTGTCTGAGGGGAAAAGAGGTACCTGAAAGAAGAAGGCGCCCCACGGCTACGAGCCGTGGGGCGCCTTCTTGCAGAGGGAGCGTCAGCCGATGGTTCCGGGGGAGTCGACGGCTTCGGCTTCGACGGGTGTGTTGCGCGCCTTCATCATGAAGAAGGCGAAGCAAGCCACAGCCACGGCGATACCGATGGGGTAACCGTAGTCGGCGCTGAGGTGCAGCGGGAATTCGGGGGCCACGCACATGTAGGTGGCGCAGACCGCGGTCATGAAGGTCGCGGGCACCGAAGCGATCCAGTGGATCTTGCCGTGGCGGACCAGGTACATGGCCGAGGCCCAGAGGACGATGGTGGCCAGGGTCTGGTTGGAGAAGCCGAAGTAGCGCCAGATCACGCCGAATTCGGTCTTGGTGATCAGGAAGCCGACGATGAACAGCGGAACGGCGATCATGAGGCGCTTGGGAATCGACTTCTGCTCGAGGCTCGAGAAGTCGGCGATGATCAGTCGGGCGGCGCGGAAGGCCGTGTCGCCGGAAGAGATGGGCAGGATAATGACGCCGATGATAGCCAGGAAGCCGCCGATGGGACCCATGAG
Source organism: uncultured Desulfovibrionaceae bacterium (assembly GCA_964597325.1). Classification (GTDB taxonomy): domain Bacteria; phylum Desulfobacterota; class Desulfovibrionia; order Desulfovibrionales; family Desulfomicrobiaceae; genus Desulfomicrobium. The sequence continues at coordinate 14,732 of CAZQYA010000007.1, read as the reverse complement.
GGTCGTGGCGACCTGGTCGACGACCGCGGCGGGGCCGCCGGCAGCCAGGGCTGTCTGCAGAGCCTCGGGGGTCTGGTAGAAGGTCATGCCGAGTGTCGCCCAGACCAGGGCGATGACGCCCTCACCGATCATGGCGCCGTAGAAGATGGGCCGTCCGCACTTTTCATCCGGAATGCAGCGGGCCATGAGGGGCGACTGAGTGGCATGGAAGCCGGAGATGGCGCCACAGGCGATGGTGATGAACATCAGCGGCCACATGGGCAGGCCCTTGGGGTGCACGTTGGCCAGGCCCACGCCGCTCGGGAAGAAGTCGTAGCCCTTGAAGATGAGCATGGCCGAGAGGCCGAAGGCCATGATCAGCAGGCATGCGGTAAAGAGCGGGTAAAGGCGGCCGATGATTTTGTCCACGGGCAGGATGGTGGCCACGAAGTAGTAGGCAAAGATGATGGTGGTCCAGATGACCACGGCCGTGCCCTTGTCGACGTTAAAGCCGATTTTGTTGGCCAGAAGCTTGGCGGGTCCGAGGATGAAGACCACACCGACCAGCAGGAGCAGTACGATGGAGAAGACATTCATGAACTGCTTGGCGAAATTGCCGAGGTTGTAGCCCACGGCGTCGGGGATGGATTTGCCGTCGTAGCGAACGGACATCATGCCCGCGAAATAGTCATGCACCGCGCCGGCGAAGATGCTGCCGAGCACGATCCAGACCAGAGCCGCCGGGCCGTAGAGGGCGCCCAGGATGGGGCCGAAGATCGGGCCCAGACCGGCAATGTTCAGGAGTTGCACCATGTAGATGGTCTTGGGGTTCATCTTGACGTAGTCGACCCCGTCTTCCATGCGGCAGGCCGGGGTGGCCCGACAGGTATCGGCGCCGAAATTTGCCTCGACGAACTTTCCGTAAACGAAATAGCCGGTGATCAGCGCGGCTACGGCGAAAAAGAAGTAAAACACATCAGCCTCCTTGAAAAAAGTTGCTTCCCCCCGGTCTCCAGTCCGGGGAACGACCTCGGGACAGGCCATGGGTTCGCGTCATGGCGTCGGTCGAAAATATCGCGTTTCGTTTACAACGAAGGCCGGAATCGGGACAAGGGATGCTGATTCAGATGTCGTTTTTTTGAGGTGAACTGACCGGAAGGGTGGTTGAATCGGCCGGAGGAAAGATGGTCTTGAAGCCCGTGGGGGCGGGCCGCAGGACCGTTCAGATGTGGGCGGGCATTGGGAGCAGGAAATCGATGCTCGTCCCCTGGCCGGGCGCACTGGTCACTGACGGGATGTATGCGGGCCCGAAGAGCTGTTCCAGGCGTTGAAAACAGTTGCGCACCCCGATGCCGCCGGAACGGGAGTCCAGGCGGTTTCTGGAGAAGAGCCGTTCCACCTGCTTCGTGTCCATGCCTGCACCGTTGTCGCGGACCTCCACGTGCAGATGCCCGTTCTCTTTGCTTACCTGGACACGGATCTCCCCTCCGCTTTCCAGGGCGAGGATGCCGTGACGCACGCTGTTTTCCACCAGGGGCTGGATGATCAGTGGCGGGATGGGCCAGGAATCGCAGCCTTCCTGCACGTCGAAGCTGACGCGGATGCGATCTCCGAAACGGGCCTGCTCGATGGCCAGGTAGCAGCGGATCTGGTCCAGCTCCTCGGACAGGGGCACGAAGCCCCGGCTGGCCTCCAGGCTCTTGCGCAGGTAGCTGGAGAGGTCCTGCAGCAGGCTGCGGGCTTTTTCCGGGCTGGTGCGGCAAAAGGACGTGATGGTGTTCAGGGAGTTGAACAGGAAATGCGGGTTGATCTGGGCCTGCAGACGGCGGATCTCGGCGTGGGCCAGCATGCTCTCGGTGATCTGGATATTTTCGAGTTCCAGCTGGGTGGAAAAGAGGTTGCCCAGCCCTTTGGCCATTTCGAAGAGCACCAGGTCCAGGGATTTGCCGGCGGTTCCGTAGAATTTGAGGGTTCCGGCCACGCTGCCGCCTTTGTGCAGGGGGACGATGATGGCCGAGGCAAAGGGGCAGTTCGGGTGGCTGCATCCGATTCCCGCCTTGTCGCCGATGAAGGCCGGCCTGCCGGTTTCGAGGACTTCGCGGGTGGCGTTGGTGACGATGGGATGCCCGGCGAGGTGGTGGTCGTCGCCCACTCCGATGTGGGCCAGGACTGAAGTTCGGTCCGTGATGGCCACGGCACCCACGGCCACGCGTGAGTGGATGAGCCGGGCCGTGGCCATGGCGCTTTCGGAGGTCAGGCCTCCGCGCAGGTGGCTGACCGTGGTGTTCGCGATGTCGAGGATTTCCTGGGCCTGCACGGAGTCCTGGCGGGCCCGGTAGCGAAAGACCACGTTGATGACCTGTACGAAGCAGGCCGCACCCAGGGCATTCAGGATGATCATGGGCGCGGCGATGATGCGCACCAGTTCCACGGCTTCGTCAAAGGAGTGGGACAGGGTCAGCACCAGGGCCATGTGCATGACTTCACCGCCCATGGCCAGTCCCGCGGCCCAGCGCCAGTCCACGCTGCGCTCCTTGAGATAGAGGGTCAGCAGGCCGGCTGCGGTGCCTTCGATCATGGTGGCCAGCCCGCAGGGCACGGCGCTGAATCCGCCGATGTCGATGAGGATGCGGTGTCCGCCGGCGATGAGCCCAGAGGCGATGCCCACCACCGGTCCGCCAAAGAGCCCCCCCGTGATCACTGCCATGGCACGCAGGTTGGCCACGGACTGGGAGACCAGATTGCCGCCGTATGTGCCGAGGATTCCCGCCGCACCGAAGAAAAGGATCTGCATCAGGGTGGAACGCCAGGCCGGGCCCGTGCGAAGCCGCATTTTGTGAATGGGAGTGATGGTCAGGAGCAGAAAGGCTCCGGCCACGATGAGGCCGAGTCGTTCGGCCAGGGCCAGGATGAGGGCGTCGGAGTTCATGGCAATCCTTCAGGCAAGGTCGAGTTGTTCACGGAAGGCGCGGACCCGGGCCTTGCTTACGGTTATTTCCGTCGAGGCCTGGTCGTGCATCCGCAACAGGTATTTTCCGTTGAACCACGGGGCAAAGTCGCGAATCTGGGCCATGTTGACCAGTTCGGCCCGGTTGGCCCGAAAGAAGGACAGGGGCGTGAGTTTTTCTTCCAGACGGTCCAGGGTGCCCGGACCGTGGTGGGCATAACGCTTGTCGCGGGTATGCACCACCATGCGGCGGTCCTCGGTACGGATGAACACGACGTCGTCGTGCTCCAGCAGAAGAACCCGCCCGCCGTCTTCCACGGAGATGCGTACCAGTCCGGCGTTGAGGCCCATGCCCCGCAGCAGGGCCGCCAGCCCCGGCTGAAACGCGGGGGCGGAACATTGCTGGCGCAGCTGGCAGCGAAGGCGCTCAAGGCATTTGGACAGGCGCTCTCTGGATACGGGCTTGAGGAGGTAGTCCACGGCGTTTTCCTCGAAGGCGCGGATGGCATACTGGTCAAAGGCCGTGGCAAAGACGAACAGGGGTGGGTCGGATCGCGTCAGGGCCTGCTGCAGGACGTGAAAGCCCGAGTCCCCGGGCATCTGAATGTCCTGGAAGACGGCTTCGGGCTGCAGGGTATCGATTTTTTCCAGGGCCTGGGAGGCGGATTGGGCCGTGCCCACGATGTCCACTCCGCCGATGTCGGACAGAAGAAAGGACAGTTCGTCCAGCGCGGGCATTTCGTCGTCGACGAGAAGGCATCGGATGGGGTGGGCGTCTTTCATGTTTTCTTCGTGTCCTGGCAGAGTTCGAGCAGGAGTTCCTCGGGAATTCAGGAGGTTCGTAGCCCTGTGGCGTCAACCCGCGACGAGGCCGCGCATGGAAACCGAGCCTAACGTAACCCGGTCGTTGAAGAAGGTGACCTTTTCTCCGTGGGTCATGGCTCCGAGGACATATAAGAGAGGCAGGTAATGCTCCTCCGTCGGGATGGCAAGACGGGAATGGGGCAGACCCTCGTAGTCGATGAGGGACTCATGGTCCCCTTGCAAGATCATCCGGGCCATCTCGGCGTCGCACTCCTCTGCCCATTCGAAGCCTTCGTCCTGCCAGGCCATGACGCCCAGGTTGTGAACCATGTTGCCGCTGCCCATGATCAGTATCCCGTCACGTCGCAGAGCGGCCAGGTCGCTTCCCAGGTCGTAGTGGAAATAGGGGGGTGCGCCCGCGTCGATGCTCAGCTGCACCACGGGGATGTTCGCCCGGGGGTACATGCGGCAGAGCACGGACCAAGCCCCGTGGTCCAGGCCCCAGGAGCGGTCGTGTCGGATGCGGGTGGAGCGGGTGCAGTCCATCACGCGTCGCGCCAGGCCGGGCGACCCTGGCGCAGGGTAGGACATTTCGTTCAGTTCGGCCGGGAAGCCCGAGAAGTCGTGGAGGGTTTCGGGATATTGGGCCGCCGTCACGCAGGATCCGTCCGTTTCCCAGTGGGCCGAGACGCAGACAATGCCTCGTGGCCGGGGCAGGGTCTGTCCCAGACGTGTCCAGGTGCGGCTGAAGTCGTTGTCTTCGACGGCGTTCATGGGGTTTCCGTGGCCGACGAAAACCAGGGGCATCTTCATGAAGTCACGCTATCCTTTGGTATTGGTGAAGACCCGGGTCCAGGACAGGGTCAGGGAGATGGCGAAGAGGGCCGAAACAATGCCCAGAGCCACGTCGTACATGGGCGGCGCCGCCAGGGCCAGGCGGATGAAGAGTGTGGAAAGGGCATAGCCCGAGTTGCGGAAGACAGCGTGGAACGAAGGCCTGAAGCACTGGGAAATGAGCACCACCAGGATGTCGGTGAAGATCAGCAGGGTGTAGAAGACCGGGAAGAATTCAATGTGCGGCAGGCCGGCCAGTTTGTTGTAGAGGTTGTTGCCCCCCAGGACGACGAAGGTGGCGAGCAGGATGAGGGCGATACCTTTTTTGGCGGCCACGAAGCGGAACAGGTCGTGGGGCATGCCCATGTCCTGTTTCTTGACCGGCTGGATGCGGTAATAAACACCCAGCAGGGCGAAGATGGCCAGAGCGCCGAATCCGTAGCCCAGGATGTGGTAGACGGGGGTCAGGTGTTCGCCCACGGTAATGGGCTCTGCGAAATGCGAGAGTTCCTTGAACGCGTCGCGCAGGAGGATGAGGGAGAGGATCTCGAATTGTTTTCCCACGGATTTGGAGAAGGAACAGGGCAGGGTGAAGATGAGGCTGATGACCTCAAGGATCAGCACCAGGGTGAAGGCCAGGTTCACGGCGTGGAAGTGATTCGTGGGGGTGTGCCTGGCCAGGAGGGGCGGGAGCAGGCCTTGACGGCTGAGTTCTATGCTCGCCAGCGCTCCGAGAAAGACGATGATGAGTCCCAGGGCGAAGCGCCGGTGCATGCGCTCGTGTTCCCAGAAATGATGGAGCGGGTCGAAGATGAAGGTCAGTCGTTCGAAGAATGAGTCCATTGGAGTACGCCTCGCAGGAGATTGGCGTTAAAGATATCTGGAGGCGATGGCAACTACTTCGCTCAGATAGGATTTGCGCTCCTCCTCTGTGGAAGAGGCCATGCTCCCGAAGAAGGCGTGGTTGAGCACCTCGATTCCGCACAGTTCGAAGACCCCCATGTCCACGGTCTGGGCCATGGCCTCGTGCAGGCCCTTTGATGTGCAGATGGCGCTGGGCAGTCCCGTAGTGCTGAAGATGAGCGCCTTTTTGCCGCTCAGAAGCCCGGTCATCATGTCGCCGTGCAGGGCGTAGGCGAAATCCTGGCTGAACACTCTGTCAAGATAACCTTTGAGGATTGCAGGCATTCCGGTCCACCACACGGGGTAGACAAAGGTCAGAAGGTCGGCCTGGGAGATGAATTCCTGCTCCTGCCTGACGTCCTGGGCCCGCATGTGCGGCGGTGCGTCCATTTCCACTTTTCCCAGCACGGGGTTGAAGCCGATGGCATAGAGATCCCTGCGATGGGTGTCGTGCCCCATGGCCGCCGAGACGGCCTCCACGGCGTCGGCGATGGATCCATTGAAGCTGGCGGGGTTCGGATGGCAGAAGATGACGAGATGGTTCATGATGCCCCCTTGAAGCATGCGATGTCTTGTTCTGTCCTGCTCCATGCTTGCGGCAGTGCCGCAGGGCGCGGAGCAGGAGTTAAGGCCACCTTACTGTAGGGGAGAACATCTTGAAAGCATTAATTGGACGAAGCGGCCGAGTCGGCCGGGAATTTTCGCCAGGGTTCAGCCCTCGTGGATCAATTCGAGGATAGTCTCGGGTCTGGGGATGAGGCCTGTTTCGAGCTTCGAGTGGATGAGGCGCCCGTCGACCAGTACTTCGAAGGCGCCCCGCTCGCCCTCGCCGATGGTCACTTCCGCTTCGCAATCGATACGCAATCTGTCCGCAAGACTTGCGGCGCGTTGGGCATAGCCCGCTCAAACGCCGCAATACAGGATTCTGATCTGCATGATGTCTCCTGGTGGTCGTCAGTTCTGATAGTATTCCGTTCCCTTGAGTTGTCCGCCTTCAAAGGTCAGGACATAGTAACCGCTGCCGGATTCATATGTCATTTCGGTTATATAGAGCAGTATCTCGCGGCCGTTGCGTCTGGCGGTGACCTCTCCGACGCGTTCTTCCCACAGCGGGTCGCCGCATTTTTTGCGAACTTTGGCGACGATGGTTCCCGGGGTCATGAGGTCGCCCTGGCAGCGCATGTCCGCGGCCAGGGCCGTGCCGCCGAGAAGGGCCAGTGTGAGAAGTATCGAGGTGATATGTTTCATGACGCACCTCCCGTGGTCGGAAGCTGTTGGAGGTTTGGCGAAGACCCTTTCAGTTGGGCAGGCGACCCCTGGACAATGCCTCGAATCCCGACACGACGTCAAAGAGTTCTTCGTCGATGCGGCTTTGGCGCATTCGGTGATACCGTGTGCGCAGGTCGCTTAGCATATCGTCGATGTTTTTTTCGGCGCGCTGCATGGCCGCCAGCCGCCCGGCATTTTCGCTGGCCATGGACTCGGCGCAGGCGCGAAACAGCGAGACGAACAGGTATTCCCGGATGAGGGCTTTGAAGGTCGCGTCGCGGTCGCCGACAACTTCGGGCAGGGTCTTCATGGGCCATGGCCGTCCGGCGAGTTCGTGCAGCCATGCCCGGCCGGGAGGGATCAGGCGCCTGCGCACGGGTTCAAGCCCGGCGTCGGCGCCCCGTCGGCAGAAAAAGAGCTGGAGTCTGGCGGTTTGTCCGGACCCGAGCTTGCTTTCACAGTGCAACAGAAGGCGGCCTACCAACGGGGAGATGGCCTCGACGCCGGCCGGCACGCCAAAGGTGGCCATGGGGTGCAGACCGACGGACTCCAGATGTTCCGTCATACGTTCCCCTACGGCCCAGACAGGCGGTGCTTCCTTGCCCCGTGGAAGTATGGTGGAGGCAAGATCGGCCACCATCTCGTTGAAACGGCCCGCGAGCCCCTGGTCGGACCCGAAGATTACGCTCCCGGATACCCGTTCATCTTTCGTGTCGTTGCCTGGGTTGAGTTCCTGTCCGAAACCTTCATGCAGGCAGATGCCCAGCCCCCGGCGTACGGTGCGGGAATAGTCGCTCAGGGAACGGACCGCCTGTTCGTACCTGCTCATGTTTGCGGCGGCCATGGTCTTCATGGTCCTGACCACGGACTGGAGCTCCCGGGCTCCGGTCATTTTTCTGCGCAGCATTTCCGCGGTTTCCGTCATGCCGTCCCCCTGCGGGATGTTTCGCCGGCCGCAGGCGAGCGGAAGTCTTCCAAGGCCCGGTCGGCGTTTTCCAGGATTTTCGAGCGGTCCGCGCTGCACAGGCCTTCGGAGTTGGCCAAGGCTTTTTCGTACCCCCCGGGGAACTTGCGCACGGATTCGCGTACGGCCTCTTCCGCCCGCGGCATGAGCGTCAGGGGGACGTCCTGAAAATATCCGGCGGTGAGGGCCAGGAAGACGGCCAGCTGTTCGAGCAGGGGGACGGGGGATGACTCGGGTTGCCTCAGGCAGGCCCTGATGCGTTTGCCGTGTTCGATAGTCCGACGGCTGGCTTCGTCCAGCCTGGCTCCGAAACGGACAAAGGCCTCCAGTTCCTCGAACTGGGCGTAGGCCAGCTTGAGGTCGCCGGCGGCCTCTCTGTAGGCCTTGTGCTGGGCCTTTCCGCCTACGCGGGAGACGGACATGCCCACGTCCACCGCGGGCAGGACGCCCAGCTGGAAGAGCGTCGGCGAGAGATAGAGCTGGCCGTCGGTGATGGAGATCAGATTGGTGGGGATGTAGGCGGAGATGTCCTGGGCTTCGGTTTCGATGATCGGCAGGGCCGTGAGGGAGCCTCCGCCGAGCTCCGGCCGCAGTCGCGTGGCTCGCTCCAGCAGGCGGGAGTGGATATAGAAGATGTCTCCGGGGAAGGCTTCCCTGCCCGGCGGGCGGCGCAGGAGCAGTGAGAGTTCGCGGTAGGCGCGGGCGTGGTGTGTAAGGTCGTCGTAGACGATGAGCACGTCGCGCCCCTGGTTCATGAAGTGTTCCGCGATGCTCGTGGCGGCGTAGGGGCGGTGTAGGCCAGACCGGGCGGTGCGCTGCCTTCGGCCGCCACGACCACGGTGTTCTCCAGGGCGCCGGTGGCGCGCAGGGTCCCCACGACTCTGGCCGTGGAGTCCGTGCGTTGACCGATGGCGCAATAGACGCTGACGACCCCCTGCCCGCGCTGATTCAGGATGGTGTCCACGGCCAGGGCGCTCTTGCCTGTCTGGCGGTCTCCGAGAATGAGTTCGCGCTGGCCCCTGCCGATGGGAACCAGGGCGTCGACGACCTTGATGCCGGTTTGCAGGGGGACGGATACGGGGGCGCGGTCCATGATGGGGGCTGCCGGGCGTTCGATGGGCAGCCGTCCGGACGACTCCACCCGTCCCCGGCCGTCCAGGGGGTGCCCCAGGGGATTGATGACCCGGCCGAGCAGGCCGTGACCCACGGGCACGTCCATGACGCGGCCGGTGCGCGTCACCTCGTCACCGCTTCGCAGGTGGTCGTATTCTCCGAGGAGCACCACGCCCAGGTCCGTTTCTTCCACGTCGAAGACGATGCCGGTCAATCCGCCGGGAAAGGTAACCTGCTCCTCGAACCCGGCGTCTGGAAGTCCCGAGACCCGGGCGATGCCGGCCGAGACCCTCGTGACCGTGCCGATTTCCCGCGGCCTGAGCGTTGGGGCGAAGGCCTCCCGGACCTTTGCCAGTTGCGAAAAGGTCCGCTCCAGGGCGTCTTCGACGGGGCGCAGCGTCATGGTCCGGCCTCCCGGGAGGGAGCGGAGGCTGCGGCGTTTTCCGCGAGCATCTGTTCCACGTTTTTCCGCAGCTCTTCCAGGTGCTCGCCGATGTTCCAGGCGAGCTTGCGGTCCCCGAAAAGAATTTCGAACCCTCCGGACATGGTGGGGTCAGTGCGGTAGGCGGCCTCCGTCCCGAAGGTCTCCCGCAGGGCGTCGGCCAGGGCGCTTCTGGTCGCCTCCGAGAGCTCGAAGGCGCTGCGGACGACGGGACCGGAAGAGGCTCGCATGGCCGCGGCGAGCTGCTCCCTGGTTTCCTGGTCCAGGCTTTTCAGGCGTCCGGAGAAAACCTCCCCGATGCGTTGTTCCAGATCGCTTCCAGCCAGGTCTTCCAGGGCACGCCCCGCGATGGCGAAGACCTCTTCGCGGGTGCGCCGGGCAATGTTCTCGCCGAGACGTTCCTGTTTCCTTTGCCGGGCGTCGAGCTGTCGGGCGCGTTCCTCTTCAGCGTCTGCGCTGGCTTTTTCCATGAGCCGCCTGCGCTCCTCGGCGGCTGCGGTTCTGGCGTCTTCCAGCAGGCTGGCACGTTGTTTCTCGAAATCCTCCTTGCGTTGCCGGAACTCGTCGCGCTCTGCGCGCGCCAGCTCCTTGTCGGCCTCGGCCTCGGCCAGGGCCGAAGCGATCTCCTTGCGGCGTTTTTCCACGGCGTTCAGTATGGGCCGGTACAGAAAACGCTTCATGAGCCAGACCAGAATGAGGAAATTGACGATCTGTGCGCCGACGGTGAACCAGTCGATGAGCATGGCTTATTGCCCCGCGGCCAGGCCGATGGCGTGCGTCCAGAAGGGGTTGGCGAAGATGAGGATCATGGACAGCACGAAGCAGTAGATGGCCGTGGATTCGATCATGGCCACGCCCACAAAGAGGGTCCTGGTGATGGTGGTGGACGCGTCGGGTTGCTGGGCCAGGGCGCTCAGGGCCGTTGAGACGGCCCTGCCCTCGCCCAGGGCGGGACCGATGCAGCCGATGCCCGTGGTCAGGCCTGCGGTGACGATGGAGGCGATGGCGATCAGTGTCGTAGTGTCCATGGGTGCTCCTGTTCTGTCTCGGTTTCGTGGCCTTCAGTCTGCCGCCTGTCCGCTTTTACGCTGGCGGCCGCGGCGATGTAGACCGTGGCCAGGATGAAGAAGATGTAGGCCTGGATCATGCCCGTGAGCAGTCCCAGGGCCGTCATGACGATGGGAAAGAGGAAGGGGGTTACGCTCAGCAGGATGCCGATGATCATGGCCCCGCTCATCATGTTGCCGAAAAGTCGAACGCCCAGGGCCACGGTTCGGGAGATTTCGCTCAAGACGTTGAAGGGCAGCATCAGAAACGTGGGTTTGACGTAGGAACGCAGGTAGGCCGGGAATCCTTTTTTTCTTATGCCGTAGACGGGCACGGCCACGAACACGCACAGTGCCAGGGCCGTGGTGGTCGAGAGGGAGGCCGTGGGAGCCTGGAAGCCGGGAAAGACGGTGCACAGGCTGGAAACGGCCGTGAAGAGGAAGATCGTTCCCAAAAAAGGCAGGTAGGGTCGGGGGGCCGCCAGCCCGACGTCCGTGATCTGCTTTTCGATGGCCAGGACGATGATTTCCGGCAGGTTGCGCCATGGGCCTGTGCCTTTGCCGTCGTCGAGCGCGCGGGTAACCAGGATGGCTGTCACGGTCATGACCAGCATGATCCCCCAGGTGAAGGCCAGGGTGGCGTTGATCTTGAGGACGCCGTGCTGCCAGAGGATAAGTTGGTCAGGACTCAGACGCATGATCTGCCTCCCTGCCGCGCCGATGGGACAGACGCGTGCCCAGAATTCGGGCTACGAGAAATCCGGCCAGACATGCCGTGAGTCTTTCCCAGCGCGCGCCCGAAAGGAAATAGAATCCCGCCAGAGTCACTCCGGAGCGCACCAGAAAACTGCCCGCGAACCACAGGGCTGGGCGCGTCGAGGCCAGGCCCATGCGCGTGGACCACCACAGCCCCCCAAAGAAGAAGGCGCCGAGGCCCAGGCCGGCGACGACCATCAGCGCAAGTATCGGCACGTCATTCATCGTTGTTCTCCTGTTCATTGCGGATGGCCCGGTCTTCCTTGGCCAGCCAGAACCAGGCGTTCCAGCATCCCAGGACCAGACCGGCCACCAGCAGGGCCAGGGTCCATGACCTGCCGTCCGGGTAGTGTCGGTCCAGCCAGAGTCCCAGGAAGGCGCCGAGCATCGTGGGCACCGACACGGACCAGCCGATGAGACCCATCATGCCCAGCCCAAACCACACGGTTTTGTGCCCGCGGTGTTTGGCCCGCAGCTTTCGGGTGGCCTTGGGGCCGATATTGCGACCCAGGGGCGAGTCGCCGGTGTTGCGGGGGGAGGGCGACTCATCGCTCATGGTGGAACCTCGCCATGCGGCGGATAAAGCCGCTTTCTATTTTTGCGAGCGTCTGGCGCATTCCGCGCTCCTGTGCGTTCAACTGAAGGAATTCCGCCTCCACGGCCCTGCGCAGCTCTGAGAGCTCCGCGTCCAGGACGGCATTGCGCACGGCCACGAGCACGAGGCTCCCGGTCTTGGTCAGGACGCCTTCGTCCACGGCCGCGTAGGCCTCCCCGCTCCCGCGCGTTTCGAATACGAGGATGCCCGGCTCCAGTGCCGCCACGCAGTCGCGTCGCCGTGGCAGGATGCCGAAGGAGCCGGATCTCGTGTCTGCCACGATGCGCAATACGTCCGTCATGTCCGCGGCAATCCCGAAGGGCAGAAGAATTTTCAGATGCATGTCCGTATGGCTCATTCAGCCTCCCTGTCCCCCGGTCTTTTTGCCGCCATCCAGGTGTGCGGCCTTGTTCCATGCGTCCTCAGCAGTGCCGGTCATGTACAGGGCGGCTTCGGGGCAGTCCCTGAACTCGTCGCGCAGGATGCGTTCGCAGCCGTCCAGTGCTTTCTCAAGGCTGACCAGCCTGCCCTTGATGCCGGTGAACTGTTCGGTGCTGAAGAACGGCTGGGTCAGGAAGCGCTCCAGGCGCCGGGCGCGGGCCACGACGCTCCGGTCCGCCGGGGAGAGCTGTTCCAGACCGAGCATGGCGATGATGTCCTTGAGTTCCTCGTATTGGGCCAGGGTCTGCCTGATCTCCCTGGCAAGGTTGTAATGGCGCGTGCCCACAACCCCGGGGGCGACCATCTTGGAACTGGATTGCAGCGGGTCAATGGCGGGGTAGAGCCCTTCGCCGGCCCGTTTGCGCGAAAGCACGATGGAGGCCGAAAGGTGCGAGAAGGTATGCACGGCAGCCGGGTCCGTGAAATCGTCTGCCGGAACGTATACGGCCTGGATGGACGTGATGCTGCCCGTATCGGTGTTGGCGATGCGTTCCTCGAGCTGCGAGAGCTCGGTGCCCATGGTTGGCTGGTAGCCCAGCCGGGACGGCATGCGTCCCATGAGGCCCGAGATTTCCGCGCCGGCCTGGATGAAGCGGAAGATGTTGTCGACGAGGAGCAGCACGTCCCGCTGTTCCTCGTCACGGAAGTACTCCGCCATGGTCAGGGCCGCGTGGCAGACCCGGAAGCGGCTGCCCGGAGGTTCGTTCATCTGACCGAAAATCATGGTCATGCCGGGGAGCACCCCTGCTTCCTTCATTTCACGGTAGAGCTCCTCGCCTTCGCGGCAGCGTTCGCCGATGCCGCAGAAGAGGCTGATTCCCTCGTGACGGTCGATCATGTTGTGGATCATTTCCGTCAAAAGGACGGTTTTGCCCACGCCGGCCCCGCCGAACAGACCTGCCTTGCCGCCTCGTTCCAGGGGGAGGAGTACGTCGATGATCTTGATGCCCGTTTCGAAAATTTCGGTCCGCACGGCTCGGCGCATCAGGGCCGGTGGCGCCCGGTGGATGGAGCGCCAGGTGATGCCTTCGACGTTGCCCCCGCGGTCCATGGGGTTGCCGAAGACATCGAACATGCGCCCGAGAATTGTCTTGCCCACGGGCGCCTTCAATGGGGCCCCCGTGTCCAGAACGGGGGCGCCCCGGGCGAGCCCCCGGGTGGGGGTGAGGGCGATGCCGCGCACGTGCCGTGCGTCGAGTTGTGCCAAAACCTCGATGACGATGCCGTTGTCCTCTCCCGCCCGCAGCAGGGAGTGGATGGGCGGCAGGTCCGCGTCGAATCGGATATCCACGACGCTGCCCCGCACAGCACGGATTTCACCCCGGTTTGTTCGCGTCGATGCGGCATTGGCCTGCGCGCGTTCGCCGGGGACGACGTGTGAAGGGGGCACGACGTTTTCTTTTTCCATGTACTCCTTATCACCCTTTCCGGGGGGACGGTCAATGTATGGGCGTTCGCGTTTTCGGCCCCGGACAAGTATGGCGGATACGGAAATTTTGGCGTAACGGGATTCCTCGCGGAAAAAGCCCGGCGGACATGTGCCCGCAGGGGAGCGCGCACGGCACAAGGGGAAGGACTATGGAATACCGGATTGAGAAGGATTCTCTTGGAGAGCGGAAGGTCCCGGCGCAGGCCTATTACGGGGTGCAGACCGTGCGGGCCATGGAAAATTTTCAGGTGACGGGGATCGCCGTCTCCCATTACCCGCTGCATATCGAGGCCCTGGCGTGCATCAAGCAGGCAGCGGCCCTGGCCAATCTGGAACTGGGCATTCTCGAGCCGTCCGTGGCCGACGCCATCATGACGGCCTGCCGGGAGGTGCGCGAGGGGCGGTTCAACGACCAGTTCGTGGTGGACGTCATCCAGGGCGGGGCAGGAACCTCGGTCAACATGAACGCCAACGAGGTCATCGCCAACCGCGCTCTGGAACTTATGGGACACGCCAAGGGGCAGTACGCCTTCTGCCATCCCAACAACCACGTCAACCTGTCCCAGTCCACCAACGACGTGTATCCCACGTCCCTGCGCATTACCGCCGTGTGGAAGATCCGGGAGGTCCTGCGCAGCATGGAGGATCTGGTGGACGCCCTGGCGGCCAAGGGCGTGGAGTTCGCGGACGTCCTGAAGATGGGACGTACCCAGCTTCAGGACGCGGTGCCCATGACCCTGGGACAGGAGTTCGCGGCCTGGGCCGTGACCGTGGGCGAGGACATCGAGCGCATCCAGGACTGCCGCCGATTGCTCATGGAAATCAACATGGGCGCAACGGCCATCGGCACGGGCATCAACACTGTGCCGGCCTACGCCGCCTTCGTCTGCGAGAAGCTCGGGCAGATCACGGGCCTGCCCCTGACCAAGTCGCCCAACCTGGTGGAGGCCACCTCGGACACGGGCGCTTTTGTCCAGCTTTCGGGCGTGTTCAAGCGTGTGGCCGTGAAGCTCTCCAAGATCTGCAACGACCTGCGCCTGCTCTCCTCGGGGCCTTTCGCGGGCCTGGGCGAGATCAACCTGCCGCCCCGGCAGCCGGGCTCGTCCATCATGCCCGGCAAGGTCAACCCGGTTATCCCGGAGATGGTCAACCAAGTCTGTTTCCAGGCCATCGGCAACGACCTGACCGTGACCATGGCCGCCGAGGCCGG
>CAZQYA010000006.1:0-38384 GCA_964597325.1 uncultured Desulfovibrionaceae bacterium | reverse complement strand
TGCGCTTCGCCATCCGTGAAGGTGGCCGTACCGTCGGCGCCGGCGTTGTTTCCGAAATTCAGGAATAATGGGGCTACGTCATCATGAATAGTGATAAGATTCGTATTAAACTGAGAGCTTACGACTACCGCATTTTGGATAAGGCTGTAGCCGAGATTGTCGATTCCGCACGCAATACCGGTGCTTCCATCGCCGGCCCAATTCCGTTGCCGACTCGTATCCACAAGCAGACCATTCAGAAGTCTGTGCATGTGGACAAGAAATCCCGGGAACAGTTTGAAATGCGCATACACAAGCGTCTTTTAGACATTCTTGAACCCACCCAACAGACCGTTGATGCGCTGGGTAAGCTGAATCTTCCCGCTGGCGTTGATGTAGAAATCAAGCTGTAGGGATAACGAGAGGCTATCATGAAACAGACTTTGGGACTTGTTGGGCGCAAGATCGGTATGACCAGAATTTACGGTCCTGACGGAAACGTCATTCCTGTAACGGTCATTCAGGCCGGTCCTTGCCCTGTCATTGAAAAAAAGATCAGCGAAAAAGACGGTTATACTGCGCTGCAGATTGGTTTTGAAGAAGTTGCTGCGCATCGTCTGACCAAACCCGAGCAGGGCCATCAGCAGAAGGCAAATTGTGGCTTTTACAAAATGCTGAAGGAAATTCGCCTCGGTAATGTCGACGAATATGAAATCGGACAGAAGCTGACTGTCGATATGTTCACCCCCGGCGAAAAGCTTTGCGTTACCGGCACCTCCAAGGGGCGTGGTTTCGCGGGTGTCATGCGCCGCTGGAACTTTAGTGGCGCTCCGGCCACTCACGGTCACGAAAAGGTCCACAGAAAACCTGGCTCCATCGGTCAGTGCGCCTGGCCAAGCAAGGTCTTCAAGGGCAAGAAGATGCCGGGCCAGCTTGGCAACAAGACGGCTACCATGCTCAACATCGAAGTTGTCGATGTCCGTCCTGAAGACAACGTCGTGCTTGTGCGCGGCCAGATTCCGGGACCCAAGCAGGGGATCGTCGTCCTCAGCAAGATGAAATAGGGGTGAAGATAATGGCAAACGCGAAAGTTTACGATCAGAACAGGCAGGAAGTTGGTGAGATCGCCCTGGCCGACGATGTCTTCCAGGTCGAGGTCAAGCCTGAACTGCTGCACCTCGCCGTACGCTCTCACCTGGCCAAGCTCCGCGCCGGTACCGTTGGCGTGAAGGGTCGCGGTCAGATCCGCGGCGGTGGCAAGAAGCCGTGGCGTCAGAAGGGCACGGGCCGCGCCCGGGCCGGTTCCAGCCGTTCGCCCCTGTGGCGCGGCGGTGCCGTCATTCATGGTCCACAGGCTCGCGATTACAGTTTTAAGATCAACAAGCAGGTCCGCAAGCTGGCTCTGAAGATGGCGTTGTCCTCCAGATTCACGACCGATAACCTGCTCGTGGTTGACAAATTGAGCTTCGACGAGATTAAGACCAAGAATTTCGTGGCCTGCAAGGAAGCCTTGGGCCTGAAAAAAGCCTTGATTGTTGTTGCTGAAAAAGATACCAACCTTGCTCTTTCGGCCAGGAATGTTCCTGGTTTTCTCGTGTTGGATCCGCAGACGATCAACGTTTATGAAATTCTCAAGTATCCTCAGATGGTCCTGGACCAGGGGGCTGTCGCTGCCCTGCAGGAAAGGTTGAAATAATGGAAAGCACGCAAGTATTACTCAGGCCCCTCATTTCCGAAAAGTCGACGGGTCTCAAGGAACTTGGCAATCAGGTTGCTTTTTATGTTCATAAAGCCGCGAACAAGATCGACGTGCAGCGAGCCGTTGAAGACGCCTTTGACGTCAAGGTCACTGCTGTGAATATCGTCAACTACCGTCCGCGCACCAAAAAGAAATTCGGTCGCGATGTCGGCAAGATCAGCGGGTACAAGAAAGCCTATGTGTCTCTTGCCGCAGGCGAAAAGATCGACTTCTTTGAAGGGGTATAATCATGGCAATTCGGAAGCTTAAGCCCACATCTGCCGGACGCAGGTCGATGACGGTTCTCACCTATGATGAGATCACCCGTACGACCCCTGAGAAGTCCCTGACTACAGGCTTGTCCAAGAAGAGCGGCCGCAATAATACGGGTCGCATCACCATGCGCCGTCGCGGCGGTGGCAACAAGAGCCTGTATCGCTTGATCGATTTCAAGCGGAACAAGCTGGATATCCCGGCCAAGGTCGCCACTATCGAATACGATCCCAACCGCAGCGCTCGCATCGCATTGCTGCATTACGCTGACGGCGAGAAGCGGTATATCATTTGTCCGCTGGGCGTCAGTGTTGGGGACCAGATTCTTGCCGGCGAAAAGGCCGACATCAAGCCCGGTAACGCAATGTCCCTGTCCAGGATTCCCCTTGGCACCCTGGTGCACAACATCGAATTGTACCCTGGCCGTGGCGGTCAGATGGTACGCTCCGCCGGTGCATATGCCCAGCTGATTGCCAAGGAGGGCAAGTACGCCCTGTTGCGGCTGCCTTCGGGCGAGGTCCGCAAGGTCCTGGCCGTGAACACGGCTACCGTTGGCCAGGTGGGCAACATCGAGCATGAAAACGTTTCCATCGGTAAGGCCGGCCGCAACAGATGGCTCGGCAAGCGGCCCAAGGTGCGCGGCGTGGCCATGAACCCCGTCGACCATCCGTTGGGCGGCGGCGAAGGTAGAAGCTCTGGCGGACGTCATCCCGTCACTCCCTGGGGTAAGCCTACAAAGGGCTACAAGACTCGTTCACCCAAGAAGAGTTCGTCCAAGCTTATCGTAAAACGCCGCGGAACCAAGTAGGAGTAGCTATGCCAAGGTCTCTGAAAAAAGGCCCCTTTGTGGACGATCATCTGCTTTCCAAAGTGGAAAGGTCCAACGCTGAACGAAGCCGTCAGGTGATCAAGACCTGGTCCCGCAGGTCTACGATTATTCCCGAGATGGTCGGACTTACCTTTGCCGTTCACAATGGTAAGAAATTTATCCCGGTGTTTGTTTCCGAAAATATGGTCGGACACAAGCTTGGTGAATTTGCACCCACCCGGACATATTATGGCCACGCTGCTGATAAGAAGAAGAAATAGGCAGGAAGTTTCACATGGAAGCAAGATCGGTTGCCAAGTTTATACGCGTCTCACCGCAGAAAGCCAGGCTGGTCGCACGTAATGTGACCGGAAAGCCTGTCGAAGACGCGTTGAATGTCCTGAAATTCACCCCGAAGAAAGCTGCCCGTCTGATCGAGAAGGTTCTGACGACTGCTATTGCAGATGCAGAACACAACTACAAGCTGAATGTGGATAGCCTTTACGTTAAGGAAGTCCGCATTGACGGTGGCCCCAGCTGGAAGCGCATTCAATCGCGCGCTATGGGCCGTGCTTATAGAATTATCAAGCGTACAAGCCACATTACTGTGGTTGTCGATGAACTCTAGGAGGGCAGTGCTTTGGGTCATAAAGTTCATCCTTACGGTTTCCGTTTAGGGTACAACAAAAACTGGAAGTCCCGTTGGTTCAGCGACAAGAAGTACGCCGAGTATGTTTTCGAAGATAGCAAGCTTCGGAAATATGTGAAGGAAAAGCTGTATCATGCCGGTATTTCCAAGATTGAAATCGAGAGAGCTGCCGACAAGGTTCGTCTGATTCTTTTCACTGCGCGTCCCGGTATCGTTATCGGAAGGAAAGGCGTTGAAATTGAAAAGCTGCGTGGCGAACTCAAGGGCAAGTTCGGTCGTGAATTCGTCATTGAAGTCAACGAAATTCGTCGTCCCGAAACCGATGCCCAGCTCGTTGCCGAGTCCATTGCTCAGCAGCTTGAGCGTCGTGTTGCGTTCCGGCGTGCCATCAAGAAAACTCTGGGCATGGCTCAGAAGTTCGGCGCCCTGGGCATTAAGGTTCAGTGCGGCGGCCGTCTTGGCGGCGCTGAAATCGCCCGTAGTGAATGGGCGAGAGAAGGTCGCGTTCCTCTGCATACCCTTCGTGCCGACATCGATTACGGTGTTGCCGTTGCCAAGACCACGTATGGTGTGATTGGCATCAAGGTCTGGGTGTTCAAGGGCGAGATACTGAACGAGGTGGAAAACTGATGCTGAGTCCCAAGAAGGTAAAATTTCGGAAGCAGCAAAAGGGTCGCGTGCGCGGTATGGCGCAGCGCGGGGCCACTGTTGCTTTTGGTGATATCGGTTTGAAGGCCATGGAATGTGGTAAGATTACGAGCCAGCAGATCGAAGCCGCCCGTATCGCGATGATGCGACACATTAAGAGAGGCGGTAAGGTTTTCATTCGTATCTTTCCCGACAGGACGATCACTTCAAAGCCTTTGGAAGTCCGTCAGGGCAAGGGCAAAGGATCGCCTGTAGGCTGGTGTGCAGCAGTTCAGAGTGGCCGTATTCTTTACGAGATCAAGGGCGTTGATGTTGAGCTGGCCAAAGAAGCATTGAAAAGAGCTGCCTACAAGCTGCCTATCAAGACTCTCATAGTCGAAAAGGAGTAAGACAGGATGAATGCTCAGCAGTT
Source organism: uncultured Desulfovibrionaceae bacterium (assembly GCA_964597325.1). GTDB lineage: Bacteria > Desulfobacterota > Desulfovibrionia > Desulfovibrionales > Desulfomicrobiaceae > Desulfomicrobium. The sequence continues at coordinate 33,877 of CAZQYA010000006.1, read as the reverse complement.
ACACGAACTGGATTCTGCTAAACTCCAGGAAAAGCTTGGTGAATATCGTAAGGAATTGATGAATCTTCGTTTTCAACATGCGACGGCGCAGCTTGAAAATACTCAGAGAATCCCGCTTGTGAAGAAATCCATTGCTCGGATTTTGACGATTATGAAAGCGAAGGACATGGAGACTGGTGATGAGTAACAGCGGAAAGACATCGAACAAGAGAACTCTTGTTGGCTTCGTAGTGAGCGATAAGAACGACAAGACTATAGTCGTCCGTGTCGAGACTCTGGTCAAACATCCTGTTCTTAAAAAATATATCCGCCGCAGAAAGAAATTCATGGCTCATGACCCCAACAATGAATGTCACATTGGGGATAAAGTTCAGATTGTCGAACACCGCCCCTTGAGCGCGCGGAAGAATTGGCATCTGATGAAAATCATTGAAAGAGCTTTGTAGGGGATTGTAAAATGATTCAAATGCAGACGACTTTGGATGTCGCAGACAATTCCGGAGCCAAGAAGGTTGCCTGCATCAAGGTGCTGGGCGGAAGTAAGAGGCGTTATGCTCGTGTTGGCGACATTATTATGGTCGCCGTCAAAGAAGCAATCCCTCACGGAAAGGTCAAGAAGGGTGATGTTCTCCAAGCAGTAGTTGTTAGAACAACAAAGGAGATCGGTCGTCCGGATGGAACTTTCATCCGTTTCGATAATAATTCGGCTGTTATGCTGAATAAGAACCTTGAACCGATGGGCACCCGTATCTTTGGACCTGTTGCGCGTGAATTGCGGGCAAAGAACTTCATGAAGATCGTATCTTTAGCCCCTGAGGTGTTGTAAGTTATGTCCACGAAAGTCTGGAAAATTCACAAAGACGACAACGTCATTATCCTGGCCGGTAAGGACAAGGGTAAAGTTGGAAAGGTTGTCAAGATAATTCGCAGCAAGAAGCAGGTTATTGTCGAGAAGGCGAACATGGTGAAGAAGCACACCAAGCCGAATCCCTACACCAACCAGCCTGGCGGAATTGTCGAGAAGGAAATGCCTTTGGACATTTCCAATGTCCAGTTGGTGTGCAATTCCTGCTCTAAGCCGACACGTATCGGCTACAAGTTCACCGACGATAACAAGAAAGTTCGTTATTGCAAGAAATGCAATGAGACGATCAGCTAAGGTGCAGCAATGAGTAGTCTCAAAAAGATCTACAAAGATAAAGTCGCTCCCGAACTCATGAAGGAATTCAATTACAAGTCTGTGATGCAGATTCCTTCAGTCAAGTATGTCTCAGTTAATATGGGACTGGGTGAGGGTAGCCAGAATAACAAAATCATTCAGGATTCTGTACGCGATTTGTCTCTGATTGCTGGTCAGCGGGCTGTTGTAACTCGGGCAAAGAAATCCATCGCCGCTTTTAAGCTGCGCGAAGGTATGCCTGTAGGCTGCCGTGTATCGCTTCGCGGAGACGCCATGTGGGCTTTTCTTGAAAAGCTCATCGTTATTGCGCTTCCCAGAGTCCGTGACTTCCGGGGTGTCCCGGATAGAGGTTTCGACGGACGCGGAAATTATACTCTTGGTATCAAGGAACATACGATCTTTCCTGAGATCGAAATGGACAAGATCGAGAAAGCTGTTGGTATGAATATTTCCGTTATTACTACGGCCCAGACCGATAAAGAAGGCAAGACGCTGTTGAAGCTTCTTGGAATGCCCTTCAAGAAGTAAGGAGGAGTGTAACTTGACTCGCACATCACTCATGGTCAAGGCGCAGCGGAAACCCAAGTTTTCCAGTCGTCAGTACAACAGATGTCCCATCTGCGGCCGTCCCCGGGCTTTCATGCGCAAGTTTGGCATTTGCAGAATCTGCTTCAGGAATATGGCCCTTGCCGGTGAACTGCCAGGCGTAAGAAAATCTAGCTGGTAAATGAGGTACGCTCATGTCTGTCATAGATCCTATTGCAGATTTGTTGACTCGAATCCGTAATTCATACAAGGCGATGCATGCTACTGTATCCGTCAGTCCCAGCCGCACCCGCGAGGCGCTGCTCAAGATATTGGATGAAGAAGGTTACATTAACGGCTATGCCGTGGAGAGCGATGCTCTTCTTGTCGACCTCAAGTATCACGAGAACAAGCCCGTTGTTGCCGGTCTGAAAAGGATCAGCAAACCCGGTCGTCGTGTTTATGTCGGTGCGAAATCGATTCCTTCTGTTCAGAACGGTCTCGGAATCTGCATCCTGTCGACTTCCAAGGGTATCCTTGAAGGTAAAAAGGCTGCCGAAATCGGCGTTGGCGGCGAACTTCTTTGTGAGATTTGGTAGGAGATCGCTATGTCTCGTGTAGGAAAATTGCCCATCAGCATCCCCAGCGGTGTTGATTTAAAAATCTCTGATGACACGATCGAAGTGAAAGGACCCAAAGGGGTTCTCACTTTGGCCATTCATCCCACCATTGCGGTTACTGTTGAAGAAAGCACGCTTTCCGTGGCCCCTGTTGAGGAGACGCGTATCGCTCGCCAGCAGTACGGACTTCGTCGGACACTGCTGTCGAACGCCGTACTTGGCGTGACCAAGGGTTTTGAGAAGACCCTTGAGGTGATTGGCGTCGGCTACAAGGTCAATGTTCAGGGCAACACGGTTGTGCTCAATGTCGGATACTCACATCCGGTCAATTTCGTGCTGCCTGCAGGCATTCAGGCCAAGGCGGAGAACACCAAACTGACCATCTCCGGTTGCGACAAGCAGGTTGTCGGCGAAGTAGCCGCGCAGATTCGTCGTGTCCGGCCGCCGGAACCCTACAAGGGTAAAGGCATCAAGTACTCTGATGAGATTATCCGTCGCAAGGCCGGCAAATCCGGCGGCAAGAAATAGGATTCGCCATGAAATTATCAAGAGATGAAGCCCGTAAGAAGCGTAAGAGCCGCATTCGGAAAAAGATTAACGGCACTCCGGAACGTCCGAGACTCGTCGTTTTTCGGTCGAACAAGCACATCTACGCCCAGATTATTGACGACCTGGCCGGTGCCACCCTTGCCTCGGCCTCTACGTTGGCCTTTGAAGGTGACGAAACTCGCCTCTCGGTCGACAATGCGAAATTGGTTGGGAAGAAAGTTGCCGAGGAAGCGATCAAGAAGAGTATCACGAGTGTGGTCTTTGATCGCAACGGCTTCGTATACCATGGGCGGATCAAGGCCGTAGCCGATGGAGCCAGGGAAGGCGGCTTAAATTTCTAATAGAGGACATCCATGCAACAGAACGAATTTGAACTCATTGAGAAAATTGTCTATCTCAATCGCGTCGCCAAAGTTGTCAAGGGTGGCCGTCGATTCAGTTTCAGCGCCCTGGTCGTCGTGGGCGATGGAAAGGGAACTGTTGGGTTCGGTCTTGGAAAAGCCAATCAGGTGCCTGACGCGATTAAGAAGGCAACCGACAGAGCTCGCAAGACCATGCAGAAGGTAGAACTTCTGGACGGGACCATCCCTTACGAAGTTATCGGGAATTTTGGTGCCGGACATGTGCTTCTGAAGCCTGCGTCGGCCGGTACCGGCATCATCGCCGGCGGTCCCGTACGTGCCGTTATGGAAGCTGCCGGAGTGCACGATATCCTGACCAAGGCCATCGGCACGAACAACCCGCACAACGTTCTTCGGGCCACTTTCGCCGGTCTGCGCTCACTGCGCAGCGCCGAGCAGGTCGGACGGATGAGGGGCAAGACCCTTTCCATCAAGAGAAAGTAGGTGAAGTTATGATCACGATTAAACTGATAAAGAGCGTCATCACGCAGAATCCTACGCAGAAGCGCACCGTGAAGGCTCTCGGTTTCACCAAGCTCAATCAGGTCCGTACGCTTCCCGACAACGAGTGCGTTCGGGGAATGATAAATAAAGTCAAGCATCTTGTAGAGGTTATTCAATAATGAATCTGCACGAACTCTATCCTTTTCCCGAAGAACGGGCCAAGGTGAAACGCGTCGGCCGGGGTACGGCCTCGGGTCAGGGCGGAACCTCCGGCAAGGGACATAAAGGTCAGAACGCACGGAGTGGCGGTGGAGTCCCGGCTTGGTTTGAAGGCGGTCAGATGCAATTGTATCGGAGACTGCCCAAGCGCGGATTCAAGAATCCTTTCCGGGTCATCTACCAGTCCGTGAATTTGTCCACGGTATTTGCCAAATTCGCTGATCAGGCCGAAGTTTCCCTCGAGGATCTTTACAACGCTGGTCTCGCCAATCGCAATCAGCCTATCAAGGTTCTGGGTGATGGTGATGCTGCAAAAGCTTTGAAGATCACTGCGCACAAGTTCAGCAAGAAGGCTGCGGAGAAGATTGCTGCCGCCGGTGGTGAAGCAATTTCCATCGAAGGATAATATTGTGAGTATACCCAAAGGCGCAAACACAGGCACGTCCGAGCTGAAGAGCAAGTTCATCTGGACCTTCGTGCTCCTCGCTGTCTATCGTGTAGGTGTGCATCTTCCGATACCTGGTGTTGACGGAAGTGCTTTGGCCGATTTTTTTGCCAACGCACAGAACACCCTGTTCGGTCTGTTCGACATGTTCTCTGGCGGTGGGCTCAAAAATCTGTCCATCTTTGCCCTCGGTATCATGCCGTACATTTCCGCTTCCATTATCCTGCAGCTCCTGACGGTGGTCAGCCCTGAACTCAAGAGGTTGAGCAAAGAGGAAGGAGCTGCGGGGCGGAAGAAGATCACCCAGTACACTCGTTACGGCACGGTACTCATCACTATTGTCCAGGGCCTCGGAATTTCCGTGGGCCTGGAAAGTATGACCAGCCCCACGGGCGCCGCCATCGTGTACATGCCGGGTTGGGGCTTTCGCCTGATCACGGTAATTACCCTGACGGCCGGAACCGTGTTCATCATGTGGCTGGGTGAGCAGATTACCGAAAAGGGCATTGGCAACGGAATCAGTCTGATCATCTGCGCTGGTATCATCGCGGGTTTGCCGAGTGGTATCGGAAAATCCTACCGGCTGTTTACTGCCGGCGACGTTTCCCTGTTCACTGTGCTTTTTATAGGAATCGTCATGGCCGCGGTTCTGGTCGGCATCACCTTTATGGAAAGGGCGCAACGGAGAATCCCCATTCATTACGCCAAGCGAATGGTTGGGCGGAAGATGTATGGGGGACAGACGAGTCACCTGCCTCTTCGCATCAATACGGCAGGCGTCATCCCGCCTATCTTTGCATCCTCGATTCTCATGTTCCCCGCGACGATCGCTAACTTTTCGAATGTCGAAATTCTGAACAGGATGTCGGACTACTTCCGTCCCGATTCCATTCTTTACAACATTTGTTTTGTTGGTTTCATCGTCTTTTTCTGCTTTTTTTACACGGCAATTGTCTTCGATCCCAAGGAAATTTCGGAAAACCTCAAGAAACAAGGGGCTTTCGTCCCAGGTATCCGACCCGGATTCAAGACTAACGAATATATTGACAAGGTTCTTACGCGTTTGACTTTGTGGGGAGCTTTGTATATCTCCACCGTCTGCGTTTTGCCCATGGTCCTGATGAAGCAGTTCAATGTTCCCTTTTATTACGGCGGAACATCCCTGCTTATTGTCGTCGGTGTTGCCATGGATACGATGTCGCAGGTTCAGTCTCACCTGATCTCAGGGAGATATGACGGCCTGCTGGCCAAGGCCAAAGTCAAGGGTAGACAGGGTTGAAAAAGTTTAGAGGTGTTTTCCTGAAGAATACTCAGGAGATAGCCGCCCTTGGTGAAGCAAACCGCATAGCGGGATTGATTCTGGACGAAATGGGAAAAATGGTGGCTCCTGGAGCCACCTCCCTTGAGCTTGAAGCGCGAGCCAACGACCTCTGTGCAGAATACGAGGTTGTTCCTGCGTTTAAAGGGTATCACGGATTTCCTTTCGCCCTGTGTTGCTCCGTCAACGAAGAGGTTGTGCATGGATTTCCGTCCAAGCGCGAGTTGGTTGAGGGAGATATTCTGTCCATAGATTTTGGTGTTAAGTTTCAGGGTTTTTACGGAGATACCGCAAGGACATTTCCTGTAGGGAGTATCGGCGAGGACGCGGCACGTTTGCTGGATGTGACCAGGGATTCCTTGTATAAGGGGATCGCCAAGGCAATTCCAGGAAATGACCTCTATGACATTTCCCGGGCTGTACAGGAGTGCGTTGAAGCTCAAGGGTTTTCCGTAGTCAAGCGGTTCGTCGGGCATGGAATTGGCCGGATGCTTCACGAGAAGCCGGAGATACCGAATTTCGTTCCCAAGAATTGTACAAGACTGCCTTTGAAGCCGGGGATGGTGCTTGCCATCGAGCCAATGGTTACCATGGGGACCGACCAGATCGAAATCCTCTCCGACGGGTGGACCGCGGTAACCAAAGATCGAAGCCTGTCAGCTCATTTTGAACATTCTGTGGCGATCACCAAAGACGGACCAATAATACTCAGCCAGGTGTGAAGCCGGTTGGGATCCAATTGAAATGCTTCGGGGGATTCAATGAAAGTTAGACCTTCAGTTCGCAAAATTTGTCCCAAGTGCAAGGTCATCAAGCGCAAGGGTGTGCTTCGGGTGATTTGCGAAAATACGCGTCATAAACAGAGACAGGGTTAAGGATAGGGGGATATTGTGGCAAGATTAGTTGGTGTAGATTTGCCGAAGAATAAAAGGCTAGATATTGCATTGACATATATTTACGGGGTCGGCCGAGCTACAGCTCTCAAAATCCTTGATTCTACAGGTATCGACTGGACGAAGAACAGCGATGACCTTACGTCCGAGGACGTGAATACGCTTCGCAAAGAGATTGAAGCCAACTTCAAGGTTGAGGGTGACCTCCGTCGTGAAGTCGTAGCCAATATCAAGCGCCTCATGGACATCGGATGTTACAGAGGCTTGAGACATCGTAGGGGCTTGCCGTGCAGAGGCCAGCGCACGCATACCAATGCGCGCACACGGAAGGGTCCACGCAGAGCCATTGTTGGTAAGAAGAAAAAATAACTGGGTGGAGACAGATACATGGCAAGACCTCAGAGAGTGACCAAGAAAAAGGAAAAGAGAAATATCCCCACAGGGATCGCTCACGTGAACAGTTCGTTTAACAATACGATCATTACATTCACGGATCCGACGGGAAATGTTATCAGCTGGGCAAGTTCCGGAGCTTCCGGGTTCAAGGGTTCCCGTAAGAACACTCCCTTCGCAGCTCAGAAGGCTGCCGAGACTGCAGCGCGTAAGGCCATGGATTGTGGTATGCGCACTGTCGGTATTCTGGTGAAGGGCCCCGGATCCGGACGCGAGTCCGCCATGCGCGCTATCAACGCCGTTGGCATTCGTGTCGCCTTCATTCGTGACGTGACTCCGATTCCTCACAATGGATGTCGTCCGCCCAAACGTCGTAGAGTATAGGGGGAATTACCTTGGCTAGATATACAGGCCCTAAGTGCAGGATTTGCCGTAGAGAAGGCGGAAAGCTTTTTCTGAAAGGCGATAGATGTTATACGGATAAGTGCGCCTTCGAACGCCGTGCCTACGCGCCCGGCGATCATGGTAAGGCTCGTAAGAAACCCAGTGATTATGCCCTTCAGCTTCGCGAGAAGCAGAAGGTCAGAAAGATGTATGGTATTCTCGAAGGCCAGTTTCGGCGGTACTTTGGTGAAGCTGAACGTCGCAAGGGAGTTACGGGTACGAATCTTCTGACGTTGCTCGAGACACGCATCGACAATGTCGCGTACAAGCTTGGATTCGCCAATTCGCGCAACCAGGCGCGCCAGATGGTCCGTCACGGAATTTTCACCCTGAATGGCCGTCGCGTCAATGTGCCGTCCATCCAGCTGAAGCCCGGTGACGTGATTGAAGTGCGTGATCGTACCAAGAAGAATCTCGTCATTCATGAATCTTTGGAAGTTGTCGCCCGTCGTGGCGTGCCTGCCTGGCTCGAGATCGAAGCTCCTGCCCTGAAGGGAACGGTCAAGGCTTTTCCGACAAGAGAAGATATCACATTCCCGATGACAGAGCAGTTGATTGTTGAACTCTACTCCAAATAGCAGGCGGTAAGCATGAGTTCTACGCATAACGGAGACAACAAAGTTTACGTCCGGAATTGGGCTGAGCTAGTCAAACCAGAGCAACTGGAAAAGGATTCCAAGAGCGACTTCCTGTACGGGCGGTTCGTGTGCGAACCCCTGGAGAGAGGTTTTGGAACCACTATCGGCAACGCCCTTCGTCGTGTTCTCCTGTCCTCTTTGCAGGGTGCGGCCCCCGTGTCTGTCAAGATACAGGGCATCCAGCACGAGTTTACGACCATCCCAGGCGTCAACGAAGATGTCACGGACATCGTCCTCAATCTGAAGCAGCTGCGTGTGGCCATGAATACTCCTGAACCTCAAAGGGTTCAGCTCATTGCCAACACCAAGGGCGAAGTCAAGGCTTCCGCCATCGTGGAAAATCAGCATGTCAAGGTCCTTAATCCCGATCTGCACATCGCAACCCTGTCCGAGGACATCGATCTGGTCATGGATCTGGAAGTCCGGATGGGTAAAGGGTACGTCCCAGCGGAAATGCATGAGGAATTGGACAACGAGATTGGCGTGATCACCCTTGATTCGAGCTTTTCGCCCATCCGCAAGGTTGCCTATGCGGTGGAACAGGCTCGCGTGGGGCAGATGACGAACTATGACAAGTTGATTATTGAAGTGTGGACGGATGGATCCATCAGCCCGGACGACGCGCTTGCTTACAGCGCGAAGATCCTGAAGGAACAGCTGACCGTCTTCATTAATTTCGACGAAGGCTCGGCCGATATTGAAAAGGCCAAATCCAAGCCTCAGGACAAGGTCAACGAGAACCTCTTCAAGAATATCGAGGATCTCGAACTCCCCGTGAGAGCGAGCAATTGTCTCAAGAGCGCCGGAATCCACATTGTGGGCGAACTGGTGCAGAAGACTGAGGCTGACCTGCTCAAGACCAAGAACTTCGGACGCAAATCCCTTGAGGATATCCGTCGCGTCCTCGAGAGCATGGGACTGGATTTTGGAATCCGGGTCGATAATTTCGAAGAATTGTACCAGGATTGGTTAAAGAGGAACGAAGAAGATGAGGCATAGAAACTCTGGTCGCAAGCTGGGGCGCACGTGGGAACACCGTAAGGCCCTGATGAAGAATATGGCTCGCTCCCTGGTCGAACACGAGCGTATCCGCACCACGGAGGCCAAGGCCAAGGAATTGCGAATTCTCGCTGACAAGCTGGTAACCATGGCTCTCGAAGATTCCCTGCACGCCCGTCGTCAGGCGTATTCGATCCTTGGAAGCCATCACAGCGTACAGAAATTGTTTGACGTTATCGGACCCCGCTTCAAGGAAGTCCCCGGCGGATACACCCGCGTCGTCAAGTTCGGCATCCCGCGCGTGGGCGATTGCGCCTCTATGGCGATGATCGAATTCACTCGTCTGGCCGACGAAGCTCCTGAGGCACCAGCCGAAGCAGCCGAAAAGGCAGAATAAGTACCCAAAAAAATAAGGCAGCTTGACTGCCTTATTTTTTTGGGTAATGAATAGCTTTTTTCTATCGTAAGGATTGCCGATTATGGACATTCGAAAGATTGAAGCGTTTTCAAAGGTTTACGAGAATCGAAGTTTTTCCAGAGCGGGGAAAGTCCTTTATCTTTCACAGCCGACAATAAGCGCTCACGTAGCGTCTCTCGAACAGGAACTCGAAGTTCAGCTCTTCGACCGTATTGGGAGGACCGTCGTTCCGACCAAGGCGGGAGATGTCCTCTACCGTCATGCGAGGCGAATATTCGAGGCCTCGGAGTTGGCCGTTTCTGAAATCCGCAAGCTCCAGCACAGGATAACCGGCAGGCTCGACATCGGTGGAAGCACGATTCCGGCGAATTACATACTTCCCCCGCTTCTGGCCAGGTTTTGGCAGGAGTTCCCAGAGGTGGTCATGGACCTCAGGGTTGGCGATACCGAAGAGATTGTCGCTCAGGTTCGCGACAACAGCCTTATGCTTGGCGTTGTTGGGGCGCGTTTTGAAGCCGCGGAGCTGCATTTCGAACCCATTGTTGGTGACTCTCTTGTTTTTGTCATGACACCTGAACTGTATTCACGCTTCAGACGTCTGGAAACTGACAGGCTTCTGCGCAGTGTGCCCTGGGTCATGCGTGAGGATGGTTCCGGAACGCGGATGGCTATGGCTTCAAGCCTGGCCCGGCTCGGTATCGACATAACCTCGCTGCGTACCGTGATCATGGTCCGCAACGCCGGGGCCATGGCGCGCTGTCTGTCTTCGGGCATGGGGGCGGCCATAACATCGAAGGTGAGTGTGGCTCCCGAACTTCAGTCTGGCGCACTTGTTGCCGTGGAACTGCCTGAACTTCAGATGGATCGTTCTTTCTACGTCGTGTACAACACGAAACGTTCTCTCTTTCCTGCGGCATTGAAGCTCCTGGACTATCTCCGCACCAATGCTGAAACTCATGCGAGGCTGGAATCATGATACATACTCCATTAGTACAGACTGTCACGGCAGCAGGTTGAGCTTCGAAGTTGTCTCCAGGGGACCTGGAGCTGGCTTTAAGCGGACTCGAAATACCTGGTGATGAACGCATCCTGACAGGGATGGGCAACTGCGAAGATGCCGCGGTGGTTCGTTTTCCGCCGGGCAGAGCCCTCGTGCAGACGGTAGATTTTTTTACACCCATCGTGAACGATCCCTGTCGGTTCGGTCAGGTTGCGGCGGCGAATTCCCTTTCGGATGTCTACGCCATGGGTGGGGAACCCTACACGGCTATGAATATTGTATGTTTCCCTTCGGAGAGCATGGACATGTCCGTGTTGCGGGAAATTCTTCGTGGCGGACTCGAAAAGGTCCGTGAAGCTGGGGCCATGCTCGTCGGCGGGCACAGCGTTCAGGACAAGGAACTGAAATACGGTCTGTCCGTATCCGGTACCGTTGATCCGGATCGCTACGCCACGAACGCGGGGCTGTCGCCCGGCGATGTGCTTGTCTTGACCAAACCTATCGGTTCCGGGGTACTGGCCACGGCCATCAAGGGGGACTGGGAAGGCGCCCAGGCAGACGAGGATGGGCTTTTTCGTTGGGCATCCCGGCTGAATCGTCATCCGGGCGAGGCCATCGCACGGTTTGGGCTCGGTGCGGCCACGGACATAACCGGCTTCGGGCTCGGCGGGCATCTGCTGGAGATGGCCATGGCATCGGATTGCTCGGTGCGTCTCGACGTTTCAGCGGTTCCGCTCATGGGGCGGGCCCTTGAGCTTGCCCAGGTCGGGCTGTTGCCTGCAGGCAGCTTCGCGAACAAGCATTTTTGCGGGAAAACGGTTATGGCCGATTCGCAACTCGATACGGTTTTGATCGATCTCATGTTCGACGCGCAGACATCGGGAGGCCTCGTCCTGGCCGTACCTGAACGTCAGGCTGCGGAGGTCTGCGTGTGGCCCGCAGACCGCGGTTAAATGGCTGCTGTCATTGGGACCACGGAGCCCGCCAGAAGTGACGGGAAAAGGCTGCGGCTGTGCTGAATGTGGACGTTGTGCTGGATTCCGGCGAGGTGGTGCCGGTTTCCGCGCGCAAGGGTCAGTCTGTGCTGCATGCGCTCTTTGAGGCGGGTCTGGGGCGGGGACGGCCGTTATGTGCCGGGAGTGGTCTGTGCGGAAAGTGTGCAGTGCGTTTCGTTTCCCATGTCCCGGCCCCTTCGTCCGATGACGCGCAACGGCTGACAGAAGAAGACATCGCTTCTGGTTGGCGTCTGGCGTGTCGTCATGTGGTCACAGGGGATTGCCGGATCGAGCTGCCGGGTCAAGCATCTGCCGCGGCTGAAGTCGACGGCGGCGATGGCCTGGCCGTAGATATCGGCACCACCAGGATCAAGTGGTCCGTGCTTTCCGGAGACCGTCCCGGCCCCGAACGTGCGATGTTCAATCCGCAGCTGGCCGTTGGCAGCGAGGTCATGTCACGCCTGCGGTATGCCTTGTCTTCAGCCGGGTCGCGACGTCATTTGCGGCAGTCCGTCCTGGCCGTGCTGCGTGACCGCGTCGCGGAAAGCGGTGCCCAGGAAATGGCCGTAGCGGGCAACAGCACTATGATTTCTCTGCTTCTGGACGTTTCCCTGGAGGGTCTGGCCTATGCTCCGTATGGCCTTGCCTGGCACGGTGGGGAAACGGTGCGCTTCGACGCAGATGTGCCTTCGGCGTATATCCCCCCGCTGCTTGGGCCGTTCATCGGGGCCGACGTAAGTGCCGGTCTGGCATATCTCGTATCCCTGAACCCTTCGTACCCGTTCATTCTGGCAGACCTTGGTACCAATGGTGAGTTTGTCCTTGCTGTGGACGAAAATCGCTATTTCGCCTGCAGCGTGCCCATGGGCCCCGCCATCGAGGGAGTTGGGCTGTGTTGCGGTTCCGCTGCTGGTGACGGGGTGTTGAGCAGGGTCGAGATCGGTCCCGGAGGGCTGGTCTTGGGGATACGAGGCTCCATTGGCATTTCCGGGACGGGATACGTTTCGCTTCTGGCGACGCTGCGTCGCGTGGGCGTGGTCGGTCCGGAAGGTCACTTCCGCAGTGGTTCCATGCCTCTGGCTCGCAAGGTCCATGAGCGGGTGCGCGAACACCGGTTGGGAAGGGTTTTGGAGCTGGAGGGCGACGTATTCCTTGCGGAACGGGATATCGAGGAGTTTCTGAAGGCCAAGGCCGGAGTCGATGTGGGCTTGAAGACTTTGCTCGGGCGGGCCGGTTTGCATGAAGAGGCCGTGCAGACGGTCTATCTGGCCGGCGCTCTGGGCGAACATGTGGTGCCGGATGACCTCATATCCTTAGGCTTTTTTCCTGAACTCTGGAGGGGACGGGTTCGCGCAGTGGGGAATACGGCTTTGCAGGGCACCATTCTCGCCTTGAGGGATATGGGCGTTCGGCATTGGCTTGCAAAACTTCCGCGATGCGTAAGCGTGGAATCCCTGGTTGACGGGGAGAATTTCGGGCCAGCGTTTCTGCGGGCAATGCGATTCGGCTGGAAATGAGGACGGCCCCAAGCGGGGCCGTTTTATGTTCAGAGTTTTGCGGCGATGGCGTCCCGGATGCGGACCGAGGCCAGTTCGTCTCCGAGATAGCCGACCCGTATGGTGATTTCCGTGGTGGACGAGCTCTGGGACTTGAGACTGATCCACACGTCACGGTCACCGTCCTGTGCCTTGACGGAGGCCTTGCTTAGCTGTTTTTCGCGTTCCACCACAGGAAGGCCCAGGGATTCGCATCCGGCCAGGGTGGCGCGATAGGTGCTGTCCAGGCCGGCATTGTAGGTTTGCTTCAGTTGTCCCGCGACATACGTATACGTTCCCACGGCTGCCGCGCCGCCTACGACCAGGGCCGCGCACCCGGTGCTCAGCAGCACGATCAGGACAGCCAGACTCTTGATGGCTTTCATCAGGGATTCCTCCGTTTTTTTCGATTTTCCTACGTGCTTTCCTGCGCAATGAAAAGCGCGATCATTCCAGGGCAAGGATTTCCTGTACTGCCAGTTCGATCTGCAGGAGACCGTTGAATTTGGAAAGACGTGGTGTGAAGGCGACCCTCAGGGTGGTGCCTCCGAGGGCGCGATCCTGCCATTTTTCACCCTGACGCCATGCCACTGCACGCATGCTTGTTCCGTCCGTGGTGTCCGAAAGGTGAAGTTCGAGATGCTTTTTCTGGCTGAAAAAGCGGTGGCGAAGGACCGTCAGGGGCGGCGAGAGAAATACGGCTCGCGGGTTTCCCTGTCCGTATGGCTGGAGAAGGTCCAACTCCTTGAGCAGGGTATGATCGATGAGGGAGAATGGCAGCTCCGCGTCGAGTTCGAGAACGGGTGGCGTCGGGTCGGCTCCGAGTTGTTTTTCTACGGCCAAAGCGAAAAGTTCTTTGAGCTTGGCAAGTTGGAACGGTTCGAGTTTAAGGCCCGCGGCTTGGCGGTGTCCGCCGAATTTGTGGAGGCACTGCTTGCAGGCGACAAGGGCCTCGTAGAGGTCGAAGGTCGGCGTCGAGCGGCCGGAGCCTTTGAAGATGCCGTTTTCTTTGGTCAGGATGAGGCAGGGACGGTGAAAACGTTCCACGATTCGAGAGGCAACGATTCCGATGATTCCCGAGTGCCAGTGTTCCGAGTGCAGGACCAGCCCAGGAAGGTGCAGCTGGGATTCGGCCTGGGCGATGGCCTCTTCGAGAATCCTCTGTTCTTCGAATTTGCGTTTGGTGTTGAGTTTGTCCAACTGTTCGGCGAGTTGTCGCGCTTCGCTGCGGTTTTTTTCCAGAAGCAGGCGAACAGCGAGGTCCGGGTCGCCGATGCGTCCGGCCGCGTTGATGCGCGGGGCCAGGGCAAAGCCGATGGCTCCGGCCCCGACGCCTTCCTCGGGGGCCATTCCACTGATTTCTTTGAGGGCCTGTATGCCGGAACGTCGACCTTCCTTGATGAGCAGCAGGCCGTTCTTGACCAGGATTCTGTTCTGATCATCCAGGGGCACCACATCTGCCACAGTGCCAAGGGCCACCAGGTCCAGATAGTCGCGGATGTCCGTGTGGGGATCGGGCAGGAGTTGGTTGAGGGCGCCCATGAGCAAAAAACCGACCCCGACTCCGGAAAGGTTGGGGGAGGGCCAGCCACCGAGTTTGGGGTTGATGATCACGTCGGCTGGAGGCAGTTCCTGCCCCGGCAGGTGGTGGTCGGTGACAACAACCTGCATGCCCAGAGCCTTGGCCTCGCGGATTTCCTCGATATTGGCGATGCCGCAGTCCACGGTGAGCAGGACGTTGATGCCCTTGCGGGAAAGATCGCGTATTCCATCCAGGTGCAGTCCGTACCCGAAGTCCAGCCTGTCGGGAATGTAGTGCACAATATCGACGCCTTTGGAGGCCATGAAGTCCTTGACCAGGGTGGTGGCGGTGATGCCGTCCACGTCATAGTCGCCCCAGACTGCAATGTTGAGGCCCTGTGCGACGGCCTGGGAGAGCAACTTTGCGCCCGCTTCGACGCCCGGCCATTTGTCCAGGGGATGCAGATAACGCAATCCGGGGCTCAGGAATCTGTCCATGTCGCCTTCGGAAACGAGTCCACGCAACGCCATGAGGTGGACAAGCAGGGGGCTGACATCCAGGCGGCTGGCGATCTCTTCCTGATGAGTTCGACTGAATGCCGCCTCGGGCGGCGGAGATTTGAGCCTCCAGAGGGGCTGATTGTCTGGCATAGGGAAAACGCTTCTTTAAAAAAAATCTGTGATGTAGACTTTGACACTCAAGGGTCACAAAGTATAATTGATTTTGGCTCAACTGCAAGAGCTTTGATTTCTTGATTTTTTGGGCTGGCGCAAACCGGCCGTAATTGTTGTGTATCTTGGTCTGCGAGGTTTCATGGACATACATTTCAGCCCCATTTCTCTGGAGGGGCAGGAAGAATACAACAGGCATCTGGCCATGTGCAGCCAGAAGCCTTCGGACTATAGTTTCGTCAATCTTTGGGGTTGGGGTCGCGAGTACGGCCTGGAGTGGGCCTTTACGGGGGGCTGCGTCCTTGTTCGACAGACTTTTCCCCGGACGTTGTATTGGGCGCCCGTTGGTGACTGGCGGAGCGTGGACTGGAAGGATTTTTTCGGGTCCCTGCCTGGTGATGCCTGTTTTATTCGTGTGCCCGAGGAACTCAAGCTCATCTGGGAATCGCGTGCTTCCGGCATCCGGGTCGAGGAATGCAGGGAGCACTGGGATTATCTCTATGATGTGAAAGAGCTGATCGAACTCAAGGGGCGCAGGTTCCACAAGAAGAAGAATTTACTGAATCAGTTCATGCGGGATTATGACGCGAAATTCGTCACCCTGGACGAGAAGACCGTGGAGTGCGCCCTGGCCCTGCAGACGGATTGGTTTCTCTGGCGTAACTCCGAGAACGACCGGACCCTGGAGGCGGAAAATCGCGCCATCGTCAAGGTTATGCACGACTGGTCCCGATTGAGCGGCCTTATTGGAGCAGGTCTCGTGGTGGATGACAAGATGGTCGCCTACACCATCGCCGAAGCCCTGGACAACGAGACCGTGGTCATCCATTTTGAAAAAGGATGCCCCAATTTCAAAGGTGTCTACCAGGCCATCAATCAGATGTTTCTGGACCGCTGCTGCAGGGAATTCAGTTTCGTGAACCGGGAGCAGGACCTTGGCGACGAAGGGCTCAGGAAGGCCAAGCTCAGCTACAATCCCGCCAGTTTCCTCAAGAAATATTCCGTGTGTCTGGAAGGCGCGCGGTTCTAGTCGATTTTTTCCCAGTACCCGCAGTCTTTGGACGGGCAGGCCAGGTGCTTGCCCCTGGCTTTGGTTTCCTTGCGGACGAGGATCTTGGAGTCGCACAGGGGGCACGGCTGGGCTACCGGGTAATCCCAGACCGCGTAATCGCATTTCGGGTATGTGCTGCAGGAATAGAATGGTTTGCCCCGGCGGCTTGTTTTTTCCACGAGCATGCCTTTGCAACCTTCCCGCGGGCAGGGAACTCCGGTGCTCAGGGATTCGGCGTGGCGGCATTCCGGATAGTTGGAGCAGGCGACGAACCGTCCGCCGGTTTTGGTTTTTTTGATTACGAGCCGGCCGGTGTCGCATTTGGGACAGGGGCCGAGCTCTTCCGGGGCTTCTTCTTCGACCAGGTGGATCTCGCCTGACTGGTCGCGTTCGTAGTTGCTGGTGAAGGAGCACGTCGGATAGTTGGAGCAACCCAGGAAGGCACCGTTTTTGCCGAACTTGACCACGAGCCGCCCGTCTTCACACTGCGGGCATGACAGGCCCGTATCCATTCCCGCCTTGACCTGGGCCATGGTTTCCCGGGCTTTGTCCAAGGTGGGATAGAAATCGCGGGCAAAGTCCTTCAGGAGGTTTATCCAATCCGTGTCGCCCTCGGCGACATGATCCAGCCCCTCCTCCATGCGTGCGGTGAAGCCTGCGTCCATGAGTTGGCTGAAATGCTCCACCAGCAGATCGCAGACCACGACGCCCAGGTCCGTGGGTTCGAACTGCCTGTCCGCGATGCGGACATAGTCTCTCTCGGTCAGGGTGGAGATGATGGCCGCGTAGGTCGAAGGCCTGCCTATGCCGAGTTCCTCAAGGCGATGGACAAGGGAGGCTTCGGAAAACCGAGCCGGTGGCTGGGTGAACTTCTGTTCCTTGTGCAGTTTTTCGAGGTGGAGCTCCTGGCCCTTTTCGAGTTTGGGCAGGATTGAGGCCTGTGCATCCGCGGCCTGGGGCCAGATGTGCAGAAAGCCTGGAAAGATGAGGCGCTCACCCTTGGCCCGCCATTGGATCGAGCCGCTGGCCACGGTAACCACCGTGTCCCAAAAGCGGGCCGAGGCCATCTGCGAAGCCATGAAACGTTCCCAGATGAGCCGATAGAGCTTGTACTGCTCGGGAGGCAGAGCGTGTTTGATCGAGTCCGGGGTCAGGGATGGGTCCACGGGTCGGATGGCCTCGTGGGCGTCCTGCGCTGAGCCCTTGCTTTTGAACGTTCGGGGCTTGTCCGGGTAGTATTCGGGACCGAGGGTGGAGGTGATCCATTCCCGCGCCAGATCCCTGGCTTCATCGGATATGCGGACGGAGTCCGTACGCATGTAGGTGATCAGCGCAGTGGTCCCGCGGTCGCCGAGCTCCACGCCTTCATAGAGGCGCTGGGCTACGGACATGGTCCGTTTGGCGTTGAAGCCGAGTTTGTTGCTGGCGTCCTGCTGCATGGTCGAAGTGATGAACGGTGGGCGAGGATGGCGCTGCCGTTCTTTTTCGACGATGTTTTCGACCGTGAACGTCGAGCCGACAGCTCGTTTTTCCAGGGCCAGGGCGGTTGCCTCGTCGCCGATGGATGGCTTGGCGCTGTCCACTTTCCACAGGTCGGCTTCAAAGGGTGGGGGCGTCTCGCCCTGGACCGTGATTTTGAAGACCCAGTATTCTTCAGAAACGAAGGCCTGACGTTCACGTTCCCGGTCCACGATGAGTCGCAGTGCCACGGACTGGACCCGGCCTGCCGAGAGGCCTCGTTTGACCTTCTTCCAGAGCAGGGGAGAAATTTTGTACCCCACGAGCCGGTCCAGGATGCGCCTGGCCTGCTGGGAGTCGAACAGGGGCTTGCGCAGTTCCGTGGGGTGAGCCAGGGCTTCCTTCACGGCCTTTGCCGTGATTTCGTTGAACTGGATGCGTTTGAGGTTGGAGTTGGAGGAACGGATGATCTCGGCCACATGCCACGCGATGGCTTCGCCCTCGCGGTCGGGGTCCGGCGCCAGGTATACGGTTTCCGCCGCCTTGGCAGCCGCCTTGAGTTTGCTGACGACCTTGGTCTTGCCGGGAATAATCTGATATTCCGGCGTAAAGTCGTGTTCCTCGTCAACGCCGAGGGTCTTGGTCGGGAGATCCCGCACGTGACCCACGGACGCTTCCACTTCGTAACCGCTGCCCAAAAACTTCTTGATTGTTTTGATTTTAGCGGGTGATTCGACGATGATTAAGTCCTTGCCCATAATGTTTGGGGCCTATATCCAGATTCCGAAGCGCAGGGCAAGGGGTAATTCCCGTCAATTCCGTGCGTTTCCGTCTTTCGGGTTTTCAACCCGTCAATATCCTTTTACAAAGATCATATGGAAAACATGCAGAATTACGACGCTGATTACAGGGCGGGCTTCATCGCCCTCATAGGTCCTCCCAATGCCGGGAAATCCACGTTCCTGAATGCCGTCTTGGGTGAGAAGGTCGCCATTGTCTCGCCCAAACCCCAGACCACGCGTACGAGTATCACCGGAATCCGTACCACGGCCGGGGAACAGATCGTGTTTTTAGACACCCCCGGCATCCACGCCTCGCGCGGCAAACTGAACCGCTTCCTGGTGGACGCGGCTTGGAGCGCCATGCGCGAAGCCAACGGCGTGGTGCTCTTTCTCGACGGAGCCCGGTACGCCAATAACGAAAAGGCCCTGGCGCGCGATTTGCGGCCCCTGATGGGTCGGCTCGGGTCCCTGGGCGTGCCCATGGCCGTGGCCCTGAACAAGGTCGACCAGGTCAAGCCCAAGGAACGACTGCTCAACCTCATGGCGGAATGTTCCGGGATGTGGCCTGATGTTGACCTCGTGCCGGTCTCGGCACGAACAGGAGAAGGCATCGAGGGATTGCTGCAGGTCATCAGGGAATTTCTCCCCTTGAGTCCTCCTCTTTTTCCGGAAGACCAGTTGAGCACAGCTTCGGTGCGTTTCCTGGCCTCGGAGATCATTCGCGAGAAGCTTTTTCTGGGCCTCGAACAGGAGTTGCCCTACAATGTGGCCGTTGAGATCGAGAATTGGGAAGAGATGCCCGAAGAAAACATGACCATAATCGCGGCCACGATCTATACGTCAAAAAACAGTCACAAGGGCATGATTGTCGGGCGGCAGGGGAGCAACCTCAAGAAGGTCGGTCAGCAGGCTCGCCAGGAAATCAGGCGTCTGCTGGGTGGCAAGGTTCATCTGGAACTCTGGGTCAAGGTGCGGGAGGGCTGGACCGAAGACGGCCAGTTCATGTCTTCGCTTGGGCTCGGAGTCTGAGGCGGAAAAGGAGCATGGACAAAGACATAATGACGCAAAGATGGCACGAGGTCCTGGACCGGATGGCGCAGGCGGCCCGCAGGGCCGGTCGCGCCCCGGAGGATGCGCGCCTTGTGGCCGTATCCAAGCTGCATTCGGCCGAAGCCGTCCGGGTTGTTTACGAGGCGGGGCAGCGGGATTTCGGAGAGAATTACGTCCAGGAAGCGCAGGCCAAGATGGCCGAATTGCCTTCGGACATCTTCTGGCATTTCATCGGGCATCTGCAGACGAACAAGGTCAAGTATGTGGTGGGGAGGTTCGGGCTGATCCATGGCGTGGACTCCCTGAAGCTGGCCCGTTCGTTGCATGATAAGGCCCAGGCTTTGAATGTGGTGCAGGACGTGCTGGTTCAGGCCAACCTGGCCGGCGAGAGGCAGAAGAGCGGCATCCTGGAGCAGGATCTGCCCCCTCTCGCAGAATTTCTGGCCGATTGCCGGCACCTTCGTTGGCGCGGGCTCATGCTTATGCCCCCGTTTTTCGATGAACCGGAGTTGGCACGCCCTTATTTCGCGCGCTTGAGGGGGCTGGCGGAACGCCTGCGCGCGGACTTCGGCCTTTCGTTGCCGGAACTGTCCATGGGCATGACTGGGGACTTCGAGGCCGCCATAGAAGAGGGGGCCACACTGGTGCGCGTCGGCACCAGGATTTTCGGAGAACGCGGGACCAACTAAAGACCCGGGGGGACGCATTTCACATGGATCTGGCCACCATTATAGGAATCCTGGTTGCCTTCGGGCTGGTCATCGCGGCCTTGGGCGGAGACGCCCTGCTCTTTATTGACCCCGCGTCGATTCTCATCGTCTGCGGCGGCACCATCGGGGCCGTGCTGGTGACCTACCCGCTGGAAAGTGTGCTCGGAGTGGCGCGCATCATCAAGAAGACCTTTCTGTCCAAGGTCCAGGAACCGGGGGAACTCATCCCCCAGTTTGTGGATTACGCCACGCGGGTGCGGCGAGAGGGTATTCTTTCCCTTGAGGCGCATCTCAAGAACATTCCCGACGAATTTCTGCGTAAGGGTCTGCAGCTCACCGTCGACGGCCTGGACCCTCAGCTTATCCAGGAGATTCTGGAGACCGAGATCGCCTGCCTGGAGGAGCGTCACCTCAAGGGGGCGGAGATTCTCCAGACCTTTGGTACACTGGCCCCGGGCATGGGTATGGTCGGCACGATCATCGGCCTCGTGCTCATGCTCAAGAGGATGAACGATCCGAGCACCATTGGCCCGGCCATGGCCGTGGCGCTTCTGACCACATTCTACGGGGCCATCATGGCCAATCTCGTTTTCAACCCC
Source organism: uncultured Desulfovibrionaceae bacterium (assembly GCA_964597325.1). Classification (GTDB taxonomy): domain Bacteria; phylum Desulfobacterota; class Desulfovibrionia; order Desulfovibrionales; family Desulfomicrobiaceae; genus Desulfomicrobium. The sequence goes on along the minus strand of CAZQYA010000006.1, from coordinate 13,018 downwards.
ATGGCAGGCAAGCTTCGTGCGCGTAGCCGGGAAGAGGTGCTGGCGCGGACCATGATCGTGGAAGGTATCATGTCCATTTCCCGAGGCGAAAATCCCCGCATTCTCGAAGAGAAGATGAACAGCTATCTGCCGCCCAAGGAACGCAGGTTCAGACCCTGAGGCCCAGCCGGGAGACGTCATGCTCAAGAAAAGGGAGAAAGTCCGAGAATCTGGTCCGGGGCTGCCGTCCTGGATGATCACCTTTTCGGATATGGTTACCCTCATGATGACGTTTTTCATCATTCTGGTCTCCATGGCGTCCATGACGGACGTCTACAAGCGCAAGGTGGCCCTGGGCTCCGTCTCCGGGACTTTCGGCACAGGGGCCCCGAATCTGGACGATCTGACCACCGACGACACCAGAACCAAGGTCGATCCCGGACCCATCAATATTTTTCAGGATCTCTCGCCGGTCAAACAGCGTCTTCTGAAGGATCCGGACAAGGACCTCAAGTTCGAGTCCAACCGGTTCATCCAACGACTTTCCATGGACGCGGGCGCGCTTTTCGAGCCGGGTACGGCCCGTCTGACCGCCAAGGGCCGCACCATGCTCGACCGGGTTCTGCCTGTGGTGGCCGAAAGCGCCTATCCCCTCGGGCTGTCGGGGCATACCGCCGGGGGGCTGGATGAATTCGGGCCCGATTACCAGGCAAAACCCTGGGTCAAAGTGGACTTTTCCTGGAAACTTTCCCTGGAGCGTGTCCTGGCCGTCTACAGGTATTTTCTGGAGGCAGGGATTCCCGTGGACAAGTTGAGGCTGGAGGCCTACGGACGCTTTCGTCCCAGAGCCGGGGACGGGACCCTCGAAGACCGGCAGTCTAACCGGCGGGTCGAACTGACCCTTGACCGCCGCGTTGGCAGTTGGAGCGCAGAGCAGGCCGCCCGGCAGGCGAGGGAGGAGCGGGAGCGGAAGGCCGGGGAAGGTTTCAGCGTGGACGATTTCAATTTTCGGTTTGACCTTCCGGGGGACAAGTAGGATGGCCCGCAAGCGCAAGCCCTATCCGCGCATGGTTCCCGGCGCGGCATGGATGGTCACCTTTGCGGACATGGTTACGCTGCTGCTGGCGTTTTTCGTGTTGCTTTTGTCCATGTCCTCCATGGACCGTTCGATACTGCACGATGTCGTCTCCCAGTTTGTCGGCGACATGGGCCTCGCCCCGAAGAAGGGCGCGGGCAGGATACCCACGCGCTTCACTCTGGTTCAGGAGCTTATCAATGATCCGGTGCAGGCCCTGGACAACCCGCAGCGCATCAAGGACCTGCTTTTTCCCGACGAGGTCCTGCCCGAGGGCATGACCAGAAGCTCGTTGCATGAGAATCTGCGAATTCTGGCGCGACCCGAGGGCCTGGCCCTGGTCCTCTCGGATGGCCTGCTTTTCGAGTCGGGAGGCAGCGAGCTCTCTGACGCCAGCCGCAAGCTGCTGGGCGAGTTTGCCCGCTTTCTGGCCGTCACGAGCATGCCCGTCAATGTGGCGGGGTACACGGATAATGTCCGGGGGACCACCAAGGACAACTACACGTTGTCTGCGGAGCGGGCCATGGCCGTCCTGGCGGTTTTTCTGGAGACCGGTTTCGCCCCTGGGAGATTCACGGTTTCCGCGTACGGGGAGAACTTTCCCCTGGCTGACAACGTCACTCCCGAGGGGCGGGCCATGAACAGGAGAGTGGAAATATTGCTGAAAACCTCAGGCCGGACGTATCTTTAGGCCCGTTTTTCGCATGAAAGAACAAGGAGGAACAAATGGCCGACAAAAAAGCGCAGGCTCCGGAAAAGGAAGGTAAGAAAAAAGGCGGCAAACTCAAGCTCGTCATCGTGCTGCTGCTCGTTCTGGCTATCCTTGGCGGCGGAGGCTTCGCGGCCTGGAAATTCTATCTGGAACCCAAGATGGCTGGCGAGGCCCATACCGGTGAGCCGGCTGAAGGCGAGGAGCACGCTGCGACCGAGGAGGAGGCCCCCGCTACCGGTGGCCAGTTGGTGACCCTCGATTCCTTCGTGGTCAATCTGGCCGACCCCATGGGGCGCAGATATCTGAAGGCGACCATGGACGTCGAGGTGGCGAGCGCATCGGTCGCTGAAGAACTGACCGCCGCTATGCCCAAGGTCAAGGACACCCTGCTCCTGCTGCTGTCCAGCAAGTCCTTCGAGGATATCAGCAGCATGGACCGCAAGATCGAACTGAAGAATCAGATCGTGGATCGGTTGAACCAGATTCTCGGCAAGGGCAAGGTGCGTAACGTTTATTTCACGGAATTTGTGGTGCAATAAGGCAACGGTGGACATGTTATGAGCAAGATCCTGAACCAGGACGAAGTCGATGCCCTGTTGAGGGGGATTTCGGGCGGCGAGATCGAGACCGAGGAGGAGGTCATTGAGGATCAGGCCGGGGTCGTATCCTTCGATCTGGCCAACCAGGACCGGATCATTCGCGGCAGGATGCCCGTCCTGGAGATCATCAATGACCGTTTCTCCCGTCTGTGTACCAGCGCCCTGGCCAACACCATGCGCAAACGTGTGGACGTGAATCCCATCTCCATCGACATGTCCAAATTCGGGGACTTCATGCGTTCCCTGCCGGTTCCCACCAGCATCAACATTTTCAAGATCGACCCCTTGCGTGGCAACGCCCTGCTGGTGGTGGACACCCGTCTGGTTTTTTCCCTGGTGGAGAATTTCTTCGGTGGCGCAGGCAGCCAGCCCAAGATCGAGGGCCGGGACTTCACGCCCATCGAGCAGTCCATCATCATCAAGGTCGTCAAGATCATTCTTGCCAATTTGGAGGATGCCTGGCGGCCGGTGCACGAAGTCGGCATCGAGCTGCTGCGTTCGGAAATCAACCCGCAGTTCGCCACCATCGTTCCACCCAGCGATGTGGTCGTGGTCATTTCCTTCGAAGTCGAACTTGAAAACGCCTTGGGCTCCATGGTCCTGGCTCTGCCCTACGCCACTATCGAGCCCATCAGATCCAAGCTTTACGCCGCCTTTCAGACGGAACGCCTGGAAATCGACCATGCCTGGATTTCGCGGTTCAGGGACCGGCTTATGGAGACGCCCGTGGACGTGGGCGTGACATTCGGTACTGCGCAGATGACGGGGCGACAGCTTCTTGACCTGAAGGAAGGGGATATTCTCCTGCTGGATCAGGACGAGGATGATTTGCTCACAGCCCGCATCCAGGGGGTTCTCAAATTTTTGGGACAGCCCGGTTATGTCAAGGGAAACAAGGCCTTTAAGGTCGTCAAGGAACAGGAACTCAATTACTAGGGGTACGGTATGGTCGAAGATCAGGACAAACTGGCGGCTGAGTGGGCCGCGGCCCTTGAGCAGCAGAACGAGGCCGAGGGCGGTGCCCAGAGCGAGCAGGAGCTGGCCGATGCGTGGAGCGCGGCCCTGGAGGACCAGGGCAAGGGCGAGTCCGATCAGGCTCTGGCCGAGGAATGGGCCAAGGCCTTGGCCGACGAGGAAGAGGGAAAGATCCAGCGTGAGAAGAAGCAGTCGCAGCTTGCGTCGCAGAGTCGGGATTTTGAATACAAAGATTTGACGGCTGAAGCCAAAGCCTCCAAGGGCGAGGGCCTGCGCAAGGACCTGGATTTCATCCTGGACATCCCGCTCGAGGTTTCGGCCCAGCTCGGAAGTACGAAGCTCCTCATCAACGAACTGCTGCAGCTTGGTCAGGGTTCGGTCATCGAGCTGAACAAACTGGCCGGGGAGCCCCTGGAAATCCTGGTCAACGGCAAACTCGTTGCACGCGGGGAAGCCGTGGTCATCAACGAGAAATTCGGCGTCCGTCTGACGGATATCATCAGCCCCATCGAAAGGGTGAAGCAGCTTGGATAATGCAACGCTGACAGGTGCCGGAGCGGGACTCGGCATGGCCTCCGTCAAGGTGGCGGCCGCGCTGCTCCTCATCCTGGGACTCATTTTTTTGGCCATGGCCCTTATGAGGCGCTACGGTATCGCCGAACGCCTGCAAGGGCGCAACTCAGGCTCCATGCGGGTTGAGGAGCGTGTGGCCCTTGGTCCGCGCAAGCAACTGGTGGTGGTCCGCTTCTTGAATAAGCTCCTGGTGTTGGGCGTCAGTGACGCCGGCATCAACCTGATAGCGGAGCACAAGGCAGACCATGACCCCACCCCGGATTTTCAGACCACACTGGAGCGTGAAGGCAGCGAGGATTCTCCTTCTTAGCCTGCTCCTGCTCGTCCCCCTGACGGCTCTGGCCCAGGAGGCCCCGAGCGTCCCGTCCCTTTCCCTGTCCCTCTCCAGTACCAAGGCCGAGCCCCAGAAGGTGGCCGTGGCGCTGGAGATCATGGCCCTGCTGACGGTGCTGTCCCTGGCGCCTGCCATCATGCTGACGGTCACCTCCTTCACGCGTATCATCATCGTCTTCCACTTTCTGCGCCAGGCCATGGGCACTCAGCAGATGCCTCCAAACCAGGTTCTGGCCGCATTGGCCATTTTCATGACGGTGGTCATCATGATGCCCACGGGGAAGGCCATCAACGACAACGCCCTGCAGCCTTATCTGAAAGAGGAGATCGGCTACGACGTGGCGCTGGAGCGGGTCGAGACGCCGCTCCGGAGTTTTCTGTTCAAGCACACGAGGGAGAAGGACCTGTCCGTGTTCTTTACCATCACAGGGCTTGATCGTCCGCAAACCAAGGACGACGTCCCGACCATGGTGCTCGTACCTGCTTATGTCATCAGCGAACTCAAGACCGGATTTCAGATCGGTTTTCTGATTTATATCCCCTTTCTGATTCTCGACATGGTGGTGGCGAGCATCCTCTTGTCCATGGGCATGATGATGCTGCCTCCGGTCATGGTCTCGTTGCCTTTCAAGATTCTGCTTTTCGTCATGGTGGACGGCTGGAATCTGATTATCGCGTCACTGGTGAACAGTTTCGCCTAGCCCGGTTTTCCAAGGAGTGACTCAATGACCCCGGAATTCGTCATCGGCTTTGCCAGGCAATCCATCGAATTGACCCTGGCCATCGCCCTGCCCATGCTTGGAGTGGGGCTTGGCGTTGGTGTTCTGGTCAGCATTCTGCAGGCCGCCACGCAGATTCAGGAAATGACGCTGACCTTCGTGCCCAAGATCGTCTCTGTTTTTCTTGCCCTTTTGTTCTCCTTCCCGTGGATCATGGACAAGATGATAACCTTCACGCAGGAAATCTTTCTGAACTTTCCTCAATACATCAAGTAAGCTGGCCGCTTACGCTTCTGCGACGCAGCATCTCCGTCATGAGCATGGCCCCGGCCTGGGCCACGTTCAGGGAATCAAAGCCTCCATGCATGGGTATGGAGAGCATCCTGGAACACCGCTTGCCCACATTGGGACGCATGCCCTTGTCCTCGTTGCCGAGGACAAGCACGGCCGGGAAATCGAGTTCGGTCGAGAAGAGGTCCGTGCTTTCGGCGCCGGCGGCCGAGCCGTAGATGGTGAATCCGGCGTCCGCGCACGTGTCCAGGGCCCGGGCCAGGTTGACCACCTGGCACAGGGGCAGCCGGTCCAGGGCACCCGCTGCGGCCTTGGCTGCCGCGGGGCCAATGAAGGCCGTGCGGTCGCGGGGGAAGAGTAGGCCGCCTCCGCCCAGGGCCAAAAGAGTGCGGGCCAGGGTTCCTACGTTGCCGGGGTCCTGGACCTGGTCCAGGGCGATGACGAGGGGGAAGGGACGTTGCCGGGTTCCTTCGAGAAGGGTCTCCAGGTCCACCAGTTCCCGCCCCCGGAGGCGGGCCACCACGCCCTGATGGTTGCCTGAAAACATGCGGTCCAGTTCCTGGCGGCGTACCTTGCGAAAACGGACGCCGCCTTCGCGGCAGAGTCCGACGATGTCTCCGAGGCCTGGCGTGTCGTCGGCCAGAAAGATCGTGTCGACGCCTTGGGGCCGGTTGCGGAGAAGTTCGAGAACCGGCTTGCGGCCGGGGGTGAGAAGGTCCTGACTGTCACGGTCGTTTTTCATACGTTTTTCCTGCGTTATGAGGGGCGGCGGTTTGCAATTCGGGGCCATTTTTTGTAGCAGGTCAGGGTGTTCGATCTCGCTGAGACCCTCTTGTGGGCCAGTAGCCAAACCTGACCAGGAGATTGTTTTGACAATTGATATACGAGTGATCCTGCTCGTCGTCCTGCTGGCCGTTGCCGGGTGCATGCCCGCCAAGCGGGTCCAGAGCCCGGCCGCCGTCGGTCCGGGGCCGGAAGTGGCGGATGGGCAGGTCGGTGACGAAGAGCCGGCCGTTTCCCAAGACACCCCCTCCGACGATGTCGTCCGGGAGGAGGTTGATCCTGTGGACATGCTGCCCGAACGGGAGGATGTCCCTGGGAGCGCCGAGTGTCCCACCGATGACCAGGACGTCCTTGATTCGCAGTATTCCTTTTCCGTGGGGCTGAATACCGATGAACATGCGGATGTCCAGCGCTATTTTCGTTTTTACACGCGAGACCAGCGCAGAACCATGGAAATTTGGCTCAATCGCGCCCAACGTTATATTCCGCATATCCGCGCCCGGTTTTTGGCCGAGGGACTGCCCGAGGACCTGATCTATCTGCCTTTTGCCGAGAGCGGTTTCAACCCCTTTGCCGTGTCTCCGGCGGGGGCCGGCGGGATGTGGCAGTTCATGCCCGCTACAGCCCGCGTATACGGACTGACCGTTGACAAATGGGTGGACGAGCGCCGCGACCCGTATAAGTCCACTGAGGCCGCCATCAGGTATCTGAAGAGACTCCACCAGTATTTCGACGACTGGCCCCTTGCCCTTGCCGCCTACAACGCCGGCGAGGGCGCGGTCGGCCGAGCGCTCAAGGCCACGGGTTGCGACGATTTTTTCAGCCTGTGCGATTCTGGCCCGAAACTCAAAAAAGAAACGATGCTCTATGTTCCCAAGTTCCTGGCGTTGGTTAAGGTCGCCAGGAATCTTGAGAAGCTGGGTTTCGAGCCCCTGGATCTCGACAAGAAGTATCCGACCCCGGTCTACCTGAGGGCCAAGCCGCATACGGACCTTCTGGGCATGGCCTCGAGTCTCGGCATGAGCTGGAAAGCCTTTCGCGAATTGAATCCGTCCCTGCGGCGTCAGGAGATTCCGCGCAGCGTCAAGGTTGCCGTTCCCGGACGCCTCGTAGCCAGGGCCAAGGAATTTCTCAAGCGTCCCATCGTTCCCAAACCTGCCTATGCCACCTACAGGGTCAAGCCCGGGGACACCTGGTGGGGGCTTGCCAGAAAATACAAGATGTCCGTCAAGGCCCTCCAAAATGTGAACACCGTCAAGAGGAAGCTGCATGTGGGGCAGGTGTTGCGCATCCCGGTTGATTTTTCCGGGAATCCCGCGTCGGCCGACGCCAGGGCCTGGGCTGTCAGAAGAGCGAACTACATCGTCCAGTCCGGGGACACTTTGTGGGCCATAGCGCGGCAGTTTCAGACGGATACGGCGACCCTTAAGCGGGCCAATGGTCTTGGGCGGACGTCCCTCATCCGTGTCGGGCAGAAGCTGTTCATACCCGACGCCGGTAGCGCGGAGAGCAGGGTTGCCAAAGCCCAGTCCGAAGCCGTGCGGGAAGAATTGGTGCACTACAGGGTTCGCCCTGGGGATAGCCTGTGGAACATCGCCAGGCGCTTCGGCGTGACCACCTCGCAGTTGCGCAGCTGGAACAAGCTGGCCAAGAATGGGTACATCCGTCCTGGAGATCAGCTCAAGGTGTACACCCGCTGAAGTCCCCTCGGGCTTATGTATGAGTGAGGGCAGGCCTGTCTCGGGCCTGCCTTTTTTTATTTGAGGGGTGGTGCGGAGGGCAGGTCGATGATGAAGCGCGTCCATTGCCCCACGGATGACTCCACGCTCATCACGCCGCAGTGTTCCTCGGTGATGATGAAGTAGGACACCGACAGCCCCAGGCCCGTGCCTTTGTCCACGGGTTTGGTGGTGAAGAAGGGTTCGAAAATGCGCTTGCGGACGGCTTCGGACAGACCGGGACCGTTGTCTTCCAGTTCGATGCGGACCCACGGGGGGGTGTAGCGTCCCCGCAGGGTGAATGCGGGGCTGTCCCCTTCGGGATAGGTTTTTTCCCCCATGGCCTCGGCACCATTGCGCAGCAGGTTCAGGAAGACCTGCTGCAGTTTGCTGGCGCTGCCCATGATTCTGGGAAGGTTGGGTTCAAATTCCCGAATAATCTTGATCTTCTTGAAGTCGTAGTTTTTCTTCAGGTTGTAGTCCGTGCAAGCCAGTTCCAGCGTTCTTTCCAGCAGTCGTATAATGTCCTCGGGTGCATGAATGGAGTCACCCTTGCGGCTGAAACTGAGCATGTTGTTGACGATCTGCGCAGCCTGGCTGCCCGAATCGCGGATGGAGTGAAGCATTCTCGGGATCCCCCTGCTCTCCAGGTAATCCTTGAGTGCGTCCATACTGATCCCCGCCTCGTGGGCGGCGGCCGTGTTCTGGGGCAGGCAATGGAGCAGCCTTGTTTCCATGACCTGGGCGTTGCCCATGATGGAGGCCAGCGGGTTGTTGATCTCGTGGGCCATGCCCGCGGCAAGTCCGCCCACCGAGAGCATTTTTTCCGATTGCACCAGAACCTCTTCGATTCGCACCTTGTCCGTGACATCGTCGATGCGGATGACGGCTCCCTCGACCCCGTTGGTGATCAGGGGATAGATGGTCACGTCCTCGAAGATGGTTTCGCCGCCTTCGACGCGACGGATCTTTCCTTCGAAAAAGGGTTTCCTGCTGGCGCTGGATTGCCGGATTCTTGGCATTTCCGGGGCGAGCCAGGGCACGATTTCCTCCAGAAATCTGCCTTGGGCGCGAGTCTCTGGAACTTCCGTGAGCAGGGCCGCGCGTTGGTTCCATTGGGCGATGCGCCCTTCGGCGTCCACACCGATGAGCATAGAGGGCATGGAGTTAATGATGTTGGACAGGAGGGTCCGAAGACGTTGGGATTCCTGCTCCGAACGGTTGCGCTCCGTGATGTCCACGAAGGAGCCGATGATGCCGTCCGTGTTGTTGCGTTCGTCGACGAACAGCTGTTTGGCGATGATGGCGTCCCTGATCTCGCCGTTCTTGTCCCGGATCGTGCCTTCGTAGGTGTTCCGTCTTTTGCCGCCGAGTAGATCGTAATCCTGGTTCTCATAGTTCGTGGCGAGTTCCGGCCAGAGTTCCCGGGCGGTTTTGCCCGCGATCTCTTCCGTGGTGAGTCCCATGACCTCCGTAAAGGTTCGGTTGCACCCCAGGTAGCGCAGGTCGGATTTCTTGTAGAACAAGGGGATGGGGATGGCGTCGAGGAGGGCCTCGGTGAAGCGGAGGTTTCTCGTCAGGTCCGCGTGGGCCTCCCGGAGTCGCTCCTCGGCCAGCCGTCGGCGCTGATTGCCGAGAATCAGCGCCACCTGGTCGGCCAGGCGTCCAGCGAAGGTGATCTCGTCGGGCTGCCAGGACCTGGGCGCGCCGACATGTTCGAAACAGATTACGGCTTCAAGCAGACCCTCGATGAACACGGGCATGTCGAGCATGGAAGAGATGTCGTGGGTTTCGAGGTACTTCGCCGAGAAATGGCGGGTACGCGGGTCTTCGTGGACCTCGTCGGCGATGACCGGGCCTTTGGAAATCGCTTCAAAATATATCGGGTACTTGGCACATTCCAGGCAGTGCCCGGTGGAGTGGGTCTCGTTGACGGCGTCGAACTTGTCCATGCAGCACAGCCTGTCACCCTGCATGGTCCAGAGGCTGGTCCGGGCCGCGTGCATGGCCAGGGCCGTCTGGGCGGTCATCATGGGCGCGGCCTCTTCCAACCGGCCATGGAAGACATCGGGGTGCGTGGAGATTTTCGCGATGGCGGCCTGCTGGCGGGCAATCCGATCCAGGGTTGCACGCAGCCTGTTCTCGGCGCGCGTGCGCTCTGCGATCTCGTTCTGCAGTTCCCGGATATTCTGCTGCAGCATGGGGTAGTAGCTTTTACGCCCCGAGGATTCGCTGAGCCCGACGATCTTGTCGCGCAGCGAAGTCTTATCGTCGGGCATGTTTTCAGGTCGCCTCTTCATAAATGACCTGTATGTCTCGGGATGTCGCCGATTTGGGGTTGGTAACCAGACAGGGGTCGAGAACGGCCTTTCGGGAAAGTACGGGGATGTCGTCGGTGCGGATGCCTCTGCTGGCCAGGTGCTCGTCGATGCCCACAGCCTCGCGCAGGGCGGTCATGGAGCGCAGCAGCCAGGATCGGACTTCGTCTGTGCTCATGCCCCGGCTGTCCAGGCCCATGGCTTCCGCGATGACCTTGAAACGTTCCGGTGCCGCCGAAAAATTGAAATCGATAACATGGGGAAGGAGCAGAGCGTTGCATTCCCCGTGGGGGAGGTCCTTGTAGCCGCCCAGGCTGTGGGCCATGGCATGGACCGCGCCGAGGCTGGCATTGGAAAAGGCCAGGCCGGCCTGCATGCTGCCCATCATGGTCCTGGCGCGCAGTTCCATGTCCTCCGGGTTTTCGAGGGACGCGCGCAGGTGCGTGTAGACGAGGCGTATGGCCTCCAGGGCGTGCAGGTCGCTCATGGCGGAGTGGGCGTTGGACACGAAGGCCTCGATGGCATGGGCTATGGCGTCCATGCCCGTGCAGGCCACGAGGTAAGGGCTTTTGGTCGTCAGGGTCTGCGGATCGATCAGGGCCACGTCCGGGATGATGGTCTTGCTGATGATGGCGACCTTGGTCCTGCGCTCGGTGTCGTTGATGATGGCGAACTGGGAGACGTCCGCCGAGGTGCCTGCCGTTGTGGGGATGCAGATGAGGGGCGGCATGGGCACGATGATCTTGTCCACGCCTTCGTAACTCAGGATGTGCCCGCCGTTGGATACGACGATGCCGATGCCCTTGGCGCAGTCCATGGGGCTGCCACCGCCCACGGCCACGAGGCCGTCGCAGCCGTTTTCCATGTAGACCATGGCGCCGGCCATGACCTCTTCGGCCCGCGGGTTGGGCGAGATTTCGGAAAACAGGACGCCTTCGATGTCAAAGGCAGCCAAACTTTGCATGGTTTTGTGAGCCCAGCCGGCTTCCAGGATGCCTTTATCCGTGACCACGAGGGGTCTTTGGATGCCGAACTTGTGGGCGTACTGACCTGCGATGGTGAGCGCTCCGACGCCGAAAACGGTCTCCGGGGCGACGAACTTGCGCAGTTCCGTGAAGCTCATGCGTATCTCTCGGGTGTTGGCGTTCCTTGGGGCTCCGTGGCTTCCCCGGGAGGGGAAAGTGTTGCAAGAATAGACAGTTCTTCGCGGCAAGGCCAGTAAAAATTATTGCGGGGCGCCTGCGTGTTGCTGTTGGCGGGCCGCGTCGTTCAGGTTGTCGCCGAAAGCAGTTCGCGGCGCCGGAAGCAGTCCAGGCTGTGGTCGTTGACCAGGCCTGTGGCCTGCATGAAGGCGTAACAGGTGGTTGGCCCAAGAAACGAGAAGCCCCGGGCCTTCAGGTCGCGGGCCAGGGCCGTGGATTCGGGCGTGGAGGCGGGGTAGTCAGCCAGGGTGCGAATGTCGTGAACCATGGGGCGGCCGTCGACGAAGCCCCACAGATAGGAGGAGAAGCTTCCGAAGCGTTCTTGGACTCTGAGGAAGGCGCGGGCGTTGGAAACGGCGGCTTCGATCTTGCGGCGGTTGCGGATGATGCCCGGATCCTGCATGAGCCGGTCCGTGTCGGCAGCGCTGAAGCGGGCCACCGCCAGCGGGTCGAAGCCGGCAAAGGCCGTCCGGTAGCCTTCGCGTTTGCGCAGAATCGTATACCACGACAGCCCGGCCTGGGCGGACTCCAGGACGAGAAATTCGAAGAATACGGCGTCGTCGCGCACCGGCACGCCCCATTCCTCGTCGTGGTACCGGACGTAGTCATCCTTGGTCAGGTCGACCCAGGGGCAGCGGTTCATGCCTTTGTCTTGCCCGCCAGGACGTCTCCCAGCAGGGTGATGGCGCGGTCCAGGGGAAAGCGTCTGCCCGTCCAACGCTCGAACTGGGCCAACGCCTGGTGCACGAACATGGGCAGGCCCGGCAGGGTGGAGACCCCCTCGCGTTCGGCCTGGGCCAACAGGGGGGTGAGTCTGGGATTGTAGATCAGGTCGTAGACCAGGGAGACGCCTTTCAGGGGGGCTTTCCAGGGTGACAGGCCCTGGAAGGGGCCCGACATGCCCAGGGGCGTGGTGTTGACCAGCAGGTCCGGGCGCATGTCGTGACGTTCGGTCCAGGACACGTGCTTCGCCTGGAAGGTGCCGGCCAGTCGTCCGGCGCGGTTCTCGGTGCGGGACGACACGAGTACTTCCCAGCCCAACCTGTGCAGACCGCAGGCAGCCGCTCTGGCCGCGCCTCCGGCGCCGAGCACAAGGGCTTTTCCGGGCGCCACCCCGCAGGTCTTGAGGGGTTCCATGAAGCCGGTCACGTCCGTGTTGTCGCCGAGGAGTCTGCCGTCTTCCCAGTACAGGGTGTTCACGGCCCCGATGTCGCGTGCGTTTCGGGTGAGGCCGTCCGTGAAGTTCATGACCGTTTCCTTGTGGGGGATGGTCACGCTGGCGCCGTGGATGGGCAGGGTGCGCATGGCGGACATGAACGCGGCGAGTTTATCCGGGGGCGTGTCCCAGATGTGATAGGAGGCCTCGACGCACATTTCCCGGAACGCCCAGTTGTGCAGGGTCGGGCTCAGGGTGTGCGAAAGGGGATGGCCGATGATGCCGAGAAGAAGCATGGTCGCACCTCGCCGGTTGGGGTGGGGGAGGGGGGCCGCGGATGGAACGTCGGGGCCCCGCGGGGCCCCGGCGCGATTATACGAGTTGGCCGTTGGCGATGACGTAGTCCGCACCGGCCTGGATGGCCGCCGCGTTCTTGGGGATCATGTGGCTGTAGTGCGCGGAGATGACCGAGGACAGGCTGTCCTGGACCTGCTTGACGGGCAGGACTCCCGTGGCCTGCACATAGGCGCCGATGGCCACCATGTTGGCCATGCGGGTGTTGCCCAGGCCGTCGGCGATCTCGTT
>CAZQYA010000005.1:0-38983 GCA_964597325.1 uncultured Desulfovibrionaceae bacterium | reverse complement strand
CCTCGTGGTTCATGGCCAGGCCGTCGCACACGCCGATGGTCGGAAATTCCATGGGAGTGCCGCCGGCCATGCGGATGCCGTCCTTTACGGCCTGGGCTATGATGTCCAGGTGCATGTGGCCCGGCACGATCTCGTTGGCCGAATTGACCACGCCGATGAGGGGGCGTTTCAACTCCTCGCGGGTCATGCCCAAGGCGAAGAGCAGGGAACGATGGGGGGCCTTTTCCAATCCTTTTGTCATCTTATGGCTACGATTCATGATTGTCCTCGGTGAGAATTTCAATTGCGAAGGGCGACAAGGGAGCTCACGACTCCCACGGTCGCCAGGGTTGCGACAATGGTCAGGCTGTGCAGCGGGGGCAGGAAGGAGATGGTCATCCACAGGGGTGGAACATTGAAGATCTCTTCAACACCGTTATGCAGCAGTTTGAGAAGTCCCAGGGCCAGGCCGGCCCCGAGAACCCCCTGAAAAGCCCCGCCAACAAGAAGGGGTAACTGAATGTATGCTCTGCTGGCTCCCACGAAACGAAGGATCTCGAGTTCCTCGCGCCGGGCCAGAAGGGCAAGCTTGATGGTGTTGCCCACCACCAGGGCGACCACTACCAGCAGAAAACCCGTTACGGGCCAGAAAGCCATCCTGGTCAACCCCACCCAGGAGGTCAACAAATCCACCTGCAGGGGATTGAACGTCACCCTGTCCACCTTGGGCAGCGCCCGCAGGCGTTCGACCATCTGCGAGGCCCATTTCCTGCCGTCCTCCACCGGGAGTTCGCACTCCACCAGGGCCGTCGGCGGCAGGGGGCTGCGGCCCCTCATCCACTCGAAATCGGCGCTCTTGCGAAAGGATTCCGCCAGTACGCCCAAAGCTTGGCCGGGCGTGAAGGTTCGGACGTTGACCACCCCTTCCATGGCCGACAGTCCGGCCCAGACCTCGCGGACCTCTTCAGGAGCTGTATCCACCTGCCAGTAGACCTGAAACTGCACGTTGCCCTGCCTGGCACCGATCTGCAGGTCGAGTTTGTGGACCAGCATGAAAAACGCTCCGCCCAGAAAGGAAACCAGCGTAATCGCCGCAATGGTCATGCACAAGGACCACGGCGCGCGAAACAAATCCCTGATGCCCTGGCCGAGAAGCCGGAAAAAGGTACTCATTGTCCACCTCCAGGCTCCACGCAGCCCTCATGCATGGTCCCCTCATGAAGTGTCACGACCCGTGCTGCGCCCATGCGTTCCATGATCTCCCGGTTGTGGGTGGCGATCATGATCGATGTTCCGAATTTATGGAACTGCTGAAATATGTCCATCATGCGCATGGACAATTCTTGATCGAGATTGCCTGTGGGCTCGTCAGCCAGAAGCAGCTTTGGTTTGACGACAACGGCCCTGGCAACGGCCACGCGCTGCTGCTCGCCTCCAGAAAGCTCCTCGCACCTGGACTGGGCCTTCTGGTCCAGGTGCAGGCTCCTGAGCACGGCCCGCACACGCTTCTCGATGATGTTTGCGGCAATGCCGCGGACCTGGAGGGGCAGGGCCACATTGGCGAAAACCGTCTGTTTGGCGAGAATCTTGAAATCCTGAAAGACCACGCTGACATCCCGACGCAGCAGGTGCTTGCGCCGCTCAGGCAGCGTGTTGAGATCATACCCGGCCACGTCGGCCTTGCCCCGCTGAACCGGCAAGGCCCCATGGAGAATACGCATGAGCGTGGTTTTGCCTGCGCCCGAAGGCCCGCACAGGAAGACGAACTCGCCTTGCTTCATGCAGAAATTGACATCCTTCAGGGCAAACTGCCTGCCAAAGGAAAAAGAAAGTTTGGAAATGGTTATCATAATCCCTCTGGGAACGTCCGTTTATTCGGCCTCGCGAACGTGCGCCTTGTTGATCTTGTCCAGAAGTGTCCTGGCCTGCTCGAACCCGGGGTCATTGCCCAGGGCCCTGGCCAGCAGCTCTTTGGCCTTCATGTGCTGCTTGCGGTTCACGTATGCCACGGCAGCATTGAAAAGTATTTTCGGGTTGTCCGGCTCCTTGCCCAGGGCCGTCCTGTAAATCTCGATGGCCCTGCTCAGTTCCCCTTTGCGACGGTAGGCCACGGCCATGTTGTTCAGGGTGTCGCACGTCAGGGAAGAGAAGATGTACGCCCCGAAATCCCGCTGCACTTCGTCGACCATATCCAGATTCACGTAGGCATTCCAGATGTCCTGTTTGAGCTGTTCGTTCTTGCGGTCAATATTGAGGGCCGTCATGAAATTCTTCCTGGCCTCGCGGAGCTCTTCCTGGTGCAGATTGATGGTGCCTCGGACAATGTAGTTCCTGGCGTTGTTCGGACTGATGGTGATCATCCTGTTGGCAGCGCCCAAGGCCTGCTCCCATTTTCCCAAACGGCTCTGCAGATTGGCCAGAGTTTCCCAGGCCTTGGTGAACAGAGGGTTCGCTGTCAGGATTTCGCACAGCTCCCGTTCAGCCGCCTCCAGTTCCGAAATCTCCATGAGAAGATGCACCCGTTCCAGCCTGATTCGGGGAAAGTGGTCGGGATGCAGGATCTCGAAACGGCGCAGGAGATCGTCGGCCTTGTCCTGCTGCCCTGAAACGCACAGTTCCCTGACTTCGGACTGAAGTTTCTCGAAATCCTTCTCAAAATCGCTGCTGAAAACCGTTTCCAGAGCTTCGGAGATCCCCTTGATGGTCACGGGCTTGACCATATAGGCCGATGCGCCGCCTTCCGATGCCAGGGCAATGTCTTCGGACTCGTATTTGGAGGTCAGAAAGATGAAGGGGATACGCCCTCCACCCTCCATACTGCGGACCTTGCGCAGCAGGTCGAAGCCGTTCATGACCGGCATGTTCCAGTCCGAGATGATGAGCCCCGGCGCATCCCTCACGACGTACTCCAGGGCCTGTCCCCCATTCTCGGCCTCAAGGAACCTGCTGAAGCCCAGGGCCCTGAGCATGTGGATCACGGTTTCCCTGGCAGAGAGAATGTCCTCCACCACCAGCACGGTCATATTCTTATCCATGGCTGTTTCCATCCGGAATGAAAAGAATGACGCAAAACCGGCTGCCGCTGGGTTGTACGTCCTCGACCCAGATCCTGCCCTGGAACATGGTTACGATCTTGCGGCACACGAAAAGCCCGATTCCGGTCCCCTTGATCCCCTTGTTCACGGGATTGCTGGCCCGCACGAACTTTTCGAAAACGCTTTCCTTGAAATTGTCTTCGATGCCTGCGCCGTTGTCCTCGACCCAGAACTTGAGGACCGTCCGGGTCGGGTCCTCGGTCCTGCGCGATTCCCAGGAATCCATGCCGAGCCTGATCCGCCCCTGCTCCGGGGTATATTTGATGGCATTGGAGACGAGATTCTGCACGAGATGCCCCAGGAGCACGGGGTCCCCAAGAACACTCACATCCAGTGAACAGTCGTTCTCGATGATGATGTCCTTGTCCCGGGCCAGCGGAGTGAGTTCCTCGATCTGCTGCCGGACAAGGGGCAGGAAGGGCACCGCCAACATGCTGAAACCGCGTTCGTTCAGTTCGTCCACCCGGGCCACGTGCAGAAACTCGTCGATCATCTCCAGAAGCTTGGATGCGCCCTTGAAGGCCGTATCGATGATGGGCTTCTGGGATTCGCTGGGCCCCAGAAAATTCAATAGATCCATGTTGGAAATCACGGCCGAGAGAGGGCTCTTGAAATCATGGACCACCATTTGGACCAGTTCGGACCGTTCGGTGGACGCCATAATCAGCTCCCTCTGCTTGATTTCCAGTTGCTGAGCCAGATCCCGGTATTTCTCCTTCTCCTTTTCAAGCCGCATCTGCACGACCAAGGCATCAATGAGGGGCGTTATCCACCCCGCGTACTCCAGGAGCAGCTGCAGGTCGGATTCGGAAAAGGACCCGCCGCCTTCCCTGTCCGAAGCATTGATGACCCCAATGACGCGGTCACGCTCCGAAAGAAGCGGCACAGACAAGAGGGAGGCCGTTCTGTACGCCGCGTTGCGGCAGGAAAAACGGCCATCTGCCTCGATATCCCGAATGAGCAGGGGTTCCCTGTTTATGCACACATAGCCAGAAACGGAACCGGCAGACAGGGACTGGGTCATCCCCACGATCTCCTGCCTGCTGGCCGCCACAACCTTCAGCTCCTGCCTGTCCTCATCGAAAAGCATGACCGAGGCATGGGCGCTGTGCAGTTGCTCCTGGATGAGCATGCCGCCTTCATGCAGCTTCTCGGCCGGACTCTTGGACCTGCCGGCCAGAATGGCCATCATCCGGCGCAGAAAACGACCGAGATCCGGCTGCATTCCTTCAGGCAGATACATGTCCCCCTACCCGCACTTGGTGAATCCGCAGGACGGGCAGACAAAGCAACCTTCCTGGAAAACCAGCTCCGTGGAGCACTCGGGACACAGCGCCTTGGACAGGGATTTGTCGAAATTCCTGGGAGAATTTCCCTGCAGATACTTATTCTCGAGAACCCAGGCCACTGCATCGGGGATGGACAGGAGCATACCCTTCTTCTGAAAGACGGGATGCTCGCCACCTATGCCCTTGAGCTGCTTGACGATCTCCCGGACATGCACGCCCGAGCGCAGGGCAAGGGAGACAAGTCGACCGATGGCCTCTGCTTTGGCCGTGATGGAACGTCCCGAGCGCCCGATGGTGGTGAACACCTCGAAGGGCTTGCCATCAATCTCGTTCACCGTGAGGTACAGATCGCCAAGACCCGTACGAACCTTCTGGGTGAACCCGTAGACAATATCGGGACGGTCCAGGGGCTTGTTTTCATCAGTCTTCTCCCGCGTTCCGCCCTCACCGGTACACAGGACCTGGACGCTCTTGCAGCCATCGCGGTACACGGTCACGCCCTTGCAACCTTCCTCGTAGGCCATCCAGTAAATCTTGTGGATGTCCTCCTGGGTAGCGGAATTCGGGAGATTCACGGTCTTGGAAACGGCATTGTCCGTATGTTTCTGGAAGGCGGCCTGCATCTTCAGGTGCCAGACGGGATCGATGTCCATGGCAGTGACAAAGACTTTGCGCAAATCGTCGGGAAGATATTCCAGATCGCGCACCGTGCCCTTTTCGACGACGGCCGCCATGATCTTCTCGGAATAGCAGCCGGCCTCGTGCAAGGCCTGCACGAAGAAGCTGTTCGCCTCGGTCAGCTTCTCGCCATCCATGACCTGGCGCACAAAGCTCAGGGCGAAGAGCGGCTCCACCCCGGAGGAACATCCAGCTATGATGGACAAGGTGCCTGTGGGGGCGATGGTCGTGGTCGTGGAGTTGCGGAACGGCCCCTGGTTCTGATCGAAATACACGGATGCGTCGAAGGACGGAAAGGGGCCACGTTCCTTGGCCAGCAGTGCCGAGGCCGATTTGGACTCCAGCTGGAAGAATTCCATGAGTTTTTCGGCCAGACTGATGGCCCTGCGGCTGCTGTAGGGCAGGCGCAGCTGGTAGAGCAGGTCCGCCCAGCCCATGATACCGAGCCCGATCTTGCGGTTGCGGCGCACGGTTTCGGTGATGCGCTCCAGGGGGTAGTCCGAGGCGTCGATAACATTGTCCAGAAAGCGCACGCTCAGATGGATGACCTCACGCAGCCTGTCCCAGTCCACGTCGATGCTGCCGTCCTCTTCCACGACAAAACGGGCCAGGTTGATGGAACCGAGGTTACAGGCCTCGTAAGGCAGCAGGGGCTGCTCGCCGCAGGGGTTGGTGCTCTCGATTTCGCCCTGGTCCGGGTTGGGATTGTCGCGGTTGATGCGGTCGATGAAGATGATTCCGGGATCGCCACTCTCCCAGGCCTTGCGCACCAGAAGCTCAAAGACCTCCCTGGCCCTCAGGGTTTCGATGACGTCCCCCGTATGCGGAGTCACCAGATCGTATTCTTCGTCCTTTTCCACGGCTTGCATGAATTTTTCGGTCAAAGCCACGGAAAGGTTGAAGTTGTTGAGCTCACCTTCACGTTCCTTGGCCCGGATGAATTCGAGAATGTCAGGGTGATCGATGCGCAGGATGCCCATGTTGGCCCCGCGCCTGGTGCCGCCCTGTTTGACCTGCTCCGTGGCCGTGTTGAAAATCTTCAGAAAGGAGATGGGGCCCGAGGCCACGCCGCCGGTGGAACCGACCCGGCTGTCCTTGGGGCGCAGACGACTGAAGGAAAAGCCGGTGCCGCCGCCTGACTTGTGGATCAGTGCGGCGTGCTTCACGGCATCGAATATTTCGTCCATGGAGTCGCCCACGGGAAGTACGAAGCAGGCCGCGAGCTGCCCGAGATCCGTTCCAGCATTCATGAGTGTGGGGGAATTTGGGAGAAAATCATACTCGGTCATGAGTGTGTAAAAGGTTCTGGCCAGTTCTTCGACCTTCCATGACGAATCCGGGTACGCAGCTTCCATGGACGCGATGCTGGCGGCCACTCTCCAGAACATCTCCTTTGGGGTTTCAATGGGCGTCCCATCGAGCCCTTTGCGCTGGTACCGTTTTCTGAGCACCAGTTCGGAGTTTGCATTGAGGGTGACTTCGGGCAGATCCGCCGGCATTTTCATAAAGTCCATGTATACCTCACTTTCCTTGAAATTTTATGGGACATGCTGAAATAATTGGTTCTTATTGGACGGCCTTCTCTTTACTGAAGAAGGCTCAAGACTTCAATGTCGCCGAAAGGAAGGGCGTTTGGATTTTCTCTTTTCTTCTGTAAATAGTTGATAGGAATTTATTGAGATTATTAAGGCTGAAGTTTTGTGCAAAAGTTGATTATCTTCCTGTGATGAAAACATTTTTTCGTGAGGTAAAATGGTCGTGACAGGGTGCGTAGCAACCGCGCGATGACCGGACAGGCGGAAAAAGGAACAAGGTAAAAAGTTTGGAACATATTTTTCCACAGGTGTTCTTTTAAGACGTAACCTATTGTTTTAAATTGATTCTTCTGCAATTTCGATAAGATATTTTCCGTATTCGTTTTTCGAGAATCTGGAGGCCAGGCTTTTGAGATGTTCGGAATTGATGAAGCCTTTTCTTAAGGCAATTTCCTCGATGCAGGCAATCTTGAAGCCCTGGCGTTCCTGAATGGCCTGTACGAAGCTGCCGGCCTGCTGCAGGGATTCGTGGGTTCCGGCATCAAGCCACGCATAGCCGCGGCCCAGGAGTTCGACCTGCAGGGTTCCACGGCGCAGGTACTCGCGATTCACATCCGTGATTTCGAGCTCTCCGCGCGCGGAGGGACGAAGATTTTTGGCGATGGAGACCACGTCGTTGTCGTAGAAGTAGATGCCCGGTACGGCATATTTCGATTTTGGTCGTTCGGGCTTTTCCTCGATGCTGATGACCATGCCGTCGGCGTCGAATTCCACCACGCCGTACCTCTTGGGATCCTTGACGAGGTAACCGAAGACGATTCCTCCGCTCTGAAGATCGACGCATTGGCCGAGCACCTCGGACAGTCCTTCCCCGTAGATGATGTTGTCGCCCAGGACGAGGCAGACGCTGTCGGTGCCGATGAACTCCTCTCCGAGGATAAAGGCTTGTGCCAGGCCTTCGGGTGAGGGCTGGACAATGTAGCTGAAGCTGACGCCGAGCTGGCTGCCATCACCCAGAAGCTCCCTGAACCTGGGAAGGTCCTGGGGGGTTGAGATGATGAGGATTTCCCGTATCCCCGCGAGAAGGAGAATGGACAGGGGATAGTAGATCATGGGTTTGTCGTAGACGGGGAGGAGCTGTTTGCTCGTGCCGAGTGTCAGGGGATAGAGCCGTGTACCGGATCCTCCGGCCAGAATGATTCCTTTCATGCGATTTATCCTTATGCTTTGATTTCAAGAATAAACTGTACGCAATAGAGGTGATGCGGACAAGGGGGTTCGGCTTTGCGCTGATGACAACCCGGACTCCCTTTGATACGCAAATTGCGTCGCATACGAAAAAAAAGAGAGGACGGGATGCATATAACCTGGAAGAATGATCAGCCCGCCGGGAGCGTCGTCATAGGTACCGGTTCGGACCATGTCCTGGCTCACGGGCGGCTCGATGCTGCCGGGGAACTGCGCGTGGGGGATGTCATCGACGACGGTAACTGCCGCGTGCTGCTTGAGAGCTGGTTGAGCCTTTGCGGGGAAGACGGCCTCTGTTTTCCGGCCTGGATCGGACAGTGTGTCGGTAACGCCCTCAGCGGTGTACACGACTGTGTCGTGACGCGTCAGGGTTTTTCTCTGGCGTGGATCACCCTGAGCGACAAGGGTTCCCGGGGCGAACGCGTCGATGCCAGCGGTCCTGCCATACGCGACATGGTGGCCGGTGCGCTGGACCTCTGCCTGGCCAGGGGCGTCATCATTCCAGACGAACCGCGTCTACTCAAGGCGGCCCTGGTGGATGCCTGTCTGCACCAGGGTTTTGATTTCGTTTTCACCACCGGCGGTACCGGAGTCGGGCCGCGGGACATCACGCCCGAGGTGACGCTTCCTCTCCTGGACAAGCGCCTGCCGGGTTTCGAACGGGCCATGACCATGACTTCCTTGGCCAAGACGCCCCACGCCGTCATTTCCCGCGCCGTGGCCGGCACCCTGGGGAATGCGCTCGTAGTCAATCTTCCCGGCAGTCCCAAGGCCGTGCGGGAAAATCTCGACGCCATTCTCCCAGCCCTCAGACACACGGTGGAAAAACTCCAGGGAGATCCAAGGGATTGTGGACAATAACCCTGAGCTGACACCTTCCGCCGAATTCAAAAGTTTTTTCATGAAATTTTCCGTGATCCGTCTCGGGATCATGGTCTTCCTTCTCGTTCTGGTCATCTCCGAGATCCTGAATCTTTCGGATCGGGGCATGCGCCTGGAACTCGCCAGGGATATCCAGTACATCTTTTTCTTCGTTTTCGGCTTCTCCCTGAGTGTCATCTATCTTCTGGCTTCCAGGCGCTTTATCGGGTCCATGGGCCTCTTCAGGTTTCAGCTTTCCGCGGATATCTTCCTGACGACATGGTGGGTTGTGCTGACGGGGGGATCCTTCAGCGCCTTTGTCTTTCTTTATCTGCTGAGTCTTTTTTTCTACGGGCGCATTCTCGGGTTCAGGACCGTCGTGGTTTCCTCGGTCATTGTCTGGATACTTCTCTTCCTCATCTCCTGCATCCAATTCTATTTTCCGCAGTACTGGGGACAGGTCCATGTCCGTGGATCCGATCTGGCATACAACTACAGCCTGCTCACTCTGGCACTCATTCTTGTCAGTTCTCTGGTCAGGCTGAGCAGGACGGCGGAGAACAGGCTGCTGCGCAGGCTCATCGAGCAGGAAGGGGCGCTGCGTCGTTCCGAGGAACTCAAGTACAGGATTTTCGATTGGATTGACGCCGGCCTCCTGGTGGTCGATGACGACAGGAGGATAACGAGTATCAACCAGCGCGCCCTGAACTGGATCGAGGGGTACGACCGGGGATGGGTCATCGGGGCGTCCTTTGATTCGTTCTACCCGGAGTTTCTCCCGTTCTGGAAGAAGCGCAAGGGCGCTACCGGCAGAAATGTCGTGGAGAGCAGGAAGCGCGGTCTTGTGTTCGGGTTCAAGATAACGGAACTGCCCGAAAATCAGGGATGGATGATCCTCTTTTCCGACATCACCGAGATCCAGAAGCTGGAGCGTCAGGTCAAGGAGATGGAGAAGCTGGCCACCGTCGGTGAACTGGCTGCCGGTCTGGCCCACGAGATGAAGAATCCCCTGGCCGGGATCAAGACGAGCCTGCAGCTGCTCCTTTCCGACGATCTCGAAAGGGATTATGCCGAACGGCTTTCCAGGGTTATCCTGCGCGACATTGACCGCCTGGATTTTCTGCTCAAGGATTTTCTCGTCTTCGCCAGGCCAAAGCCTCCCAGACCCGAGCCCCTGGATCTTGCCGCGGAGATCGACCATGTGCTCATGCCCCTGCGTCTGCAGCATCCCGATGTCAGGATGCGCGTGGAGGTGGGCGAGGAACCCTGGATGTTCGACAAAGACCAGTTCCATCAGGTGCTCATCAACCTGGTGGTCAATGCCCTGCAGGCCATGGAGGGAATCGAGGATTCCGAGATCGTTATTTCTGAATTCCGTCAACACGGCGAACGGTTTCTGTCCGTTTCGGACAATGGTCCCGGACTGGCCGGGGAAGTCACGGGTAAGTGTTTTGACCCGTTCGTGACCACCAAGCCCGTGGGGTCCGGCCTGGGCCTGTCCATCGCGCGCAGGCTTGCCGTCCGCAACGGCACGTTCATCGACCTGCAGAACAATCTTTCCCGAGGGGCCAGGGCCATTCTGGTCCAGGATGAATCATTTTTCCGCGAGACTGCGGATCAGGAAGCATCGTGAATACCTATATTGCCGACCTTCATATTCATTCCCGTTTTTCCAGGGCCACGAGCAAGAATCTGACTCCGCGAAACCTCCTGGCCTGGGCCGCGGTCAAAGGAATCGACGTCCTGGCCACGGGCGATTTCACTCATCCCGGCTGGATGGAGATGATACGCGAACAGCTCGAACCCGAAGAAAACGGCCTGTTCCGACTGCGCGATCCCAAAGGGATCGAGGCGGAGTTGCCCTGGTATTCCGGTAACCTTGCTGTTGAGGATGTGCGTTTTCTCCTGTGTACGGAGATCAGCTCCATCTACAAGAGGGGGGGGAAGGTCCGTAAAGTGCACAACCTGGTGCTCATGCCGGGGCTGGACGCGGCAGAGAAATTCAACACCCGTCTTGGCCAGGTGGGCAACCTCGCTTCGGATGGCCGTCCCATCCTGGGCCTGGACTCGCGCGACCTGCTGGAGATGGTTCTGGAAACGGACCCGCTGGCTTATGTTATTCCAGCCCATATCTGGACGCCGTGGTTCTCCCTGTTCGGATCCAAGTCCGGGTTCGACCGTATCGAGGACTGTTTCGGCGATTTGAGCGACGAGATTTTCGCCCTGGAGACGGGCCTGTCCTCGGATCCCGAGATGAACTGGCTGTGGAGCGGCCTGGATCGGTTTTCCCTGGTTTCCAACTCCGATGCTCACTCCGGGGAGAAGCTCGGTCGAGAGGCGAACATCTTTTCCGGCGAAAAGTCCTTTTCGGGCATTCGCAGTGCCTTGCGCCGGGATGCGTGTGGAACGCGTTTCGAGGGGACTCTCGAATTCTACCCTGAAGAGGGGAAATATCACCTGGACGGACATCGCAAGTGCGGGATTATGTTTGAACCCGGGGAGACAGCTCGCCACAAGGGCATCTGTCCGGTCTGCGGCAAACCCGTGACTATCGGCGTTCTGAACCGCGTCTTTGCCCTGGCCGATCGTGACGCGCCTGAGCGGCCGGACCACCAGCCTCCTTACACCTCTCTTGTCCCCCTGCCTGAAATCCTGTCGGAGATCCTGGGGGTCAGACCCGGGACAAAGAAGGTGCAGCGCATGTACAATCAGCTTTTGCGGGATTTCGGTTCGGAGTTTTCCATTCTGCGTTCGGTTCCGGTGGAGGATCTGCAGAAATCTTCGAAGATGCTGGCAGAATCCCTGCGCAGGATGCGTCAGGGCATCGTGCACAGACATTCGGGCTACGACGGCGAATTCGGGCATATTTCCATGTTTTCCGCTCAGGAACTGCTGGAGTTCAAGCACGGACGCATGCTTTCCATGGCTACTCTGGCCGAAGAGACCGAGGAGATCGGTCAGCGTTGGCGCAAGCCGCTTTCCAAAGCGGCACCGCTCCGCCAGGAGCCCCTCCAGGAGCCTAACGAGATGCAGCGTGCGGCCATTATGGCCGGTCCGGGTCCCGTGCTGGTCATGGCCGGTCCGGGCACGGGCAAGACCCAGACTCTCATGGGTCGGGTGCGTCATCTGTTGGAAAAGGGGACAGATCCGTCTCACATCCTTATCCTGACCTTTACGCGCAAGGCCGCCAGGGAGATTCGGGACCGCCTGCAGCGGGCCTGCCCTGCCGGCACGGCCCTGCCCAAGGCCGACACCCTGCATGCCCTGGGTCTGGAGTACTGGACGCAGGTCATGGGGGAGGCGCCAATTCTGCTTTCCGAGGAGAGCAGCAGAAGGCTCTTTGCTGCAGCCAACCCCGAACTGCAGGGCAAGGCCCTGAAGACGGCCTGGAACGAACAGTCCCTGCAGCGCGAGCGGGGAGTGCGCATCCCTGACGATCAGACGCGACGCTATCTCGACCACAAGGCGCGTTTCAATCTCGTGGATTACACGGACCTGCTGGAATTCTGGCTGGAGCACCTGGAACTTGGACACTGCGTCCCGAATTATGACCATGTCCTGGTGGACGAAGTTCAGGATCTCTCGCCCTTGCAGCTCGGTCTGGTCACGGCCCTGAGCGGGAAGTCCGGACAGGGGTTCTTTGCCATTGGCGATCCGGACCAGGCCATCTATGGCTTCCGCGGCGCCGTGAGCGATATCGACGCCAGGCTGAAAAACGTCTGGCCCGATCTGGGCCGCATCAGGCTGGTCAGCAACTACCGCTCGTCCCAACAGATTCTCGACCTGTCTTCAAAACTGTTTTCCAGGCGCCAGACCCTTGAAGCCAAAAAGGACATTGCCGCTTCCCTGGTTCTTTTCGAAGCCCAGAGCGCAGATCAGGAGGCGAACTGGATGGCGTCCCGCATCCGCGAACTTCTCGGCGGAACAGGGCACTGGCAGGCCGACGTCCAGGGGACGCACTTTTCGCCCGGGGACATCGCCGTGCTGGTGCGGCTCAAGGTCCTGATACCTCCTATAGTCAAGGCATTGGAGAATGCAGGGATTCCCGTATCCGTGCCCGAGCAGGAGCCTTTTTTCACGGACCCACGGGTCGAGGTGCTGCTCGGCATCGCGGGCAACGTCCTGGGCATGCCTGACGCCGTGGAGCAGGACCTGCCGGCCTGTCCCGAGAAGATCGTCGGGAAGGGTCCCCTGGCCATGGCCGTGTATCTCTCGGAAACATCCCCTTTCGACGCCCTGTTCTGGAAGAGCCGGGCCTTTCTTGACCTGGTCAAGGCGTATCAGAGTTTCGGAGGCTGGCTTGGACTCATGAATATGGTCCGCCTGGAGACGGAGCTGTGTGCCATCAGGGCCAAGGCGCAGAAGGTGCAGGTCATGACCATGCACGGCGCCAAAGGCCTGGAGTTCGAAGCGGTGTTTCTGCCGGGCCTGGAAGAGGGCATTATTCCCTTCGCCGGCATGGACATGCTTCTGGGCAAGACCGTGGAGGACGGTGTGGACCTCGAAGAGGAACGCCGCCTCTTCTACGTGGGACTGACCAGAGCCAAGTCCATGCTGTATATGAGCCATTGCGCAAGTCGCCGCATTTTCGGCAAGACGTTCAAGCTCAGTCTGTCCTCCCTGGTCCGCCGTCTGCCCCAGAGCATGTTTCGCAAGAGCGCCATCCGGCGCCACGTCCGCCTGAACGAGCGGCAGCTGAGCCTTTTCTGAGCATGCGTCATGGCCTTTCGTCTGGCAGCACCTTCATGCGTGGTCCCCGACAGGGTGGGGCCCAATTGCCGGGCCCTCGCGCCCCTGGTCCGGGAGGTGGGTCTCATGCTTTTGGAAACCCGGGGCTGTCAGGATTACGACGAGCGCGACCTGCCCCCGGATCTGCCGGCCCTGGGTTTGCGCTACCACGCCCATCTGCCTGTGGATCTTCCCTGGAATTTCGGCCCCCGGGCCGTTTCCGACGCCATCTCGTCTCTGGAACAAAAAATTGCCTTTCTGCACCCCTGCGGGTATGTGCTCCATCCTCCTTCTCCCGGAGAACTGACGGAACTGCTGCGCATCCGTCCCGATCTGGCCGGTTCCCTCTGTCTGGAAAACACGAGGGACAGTGATCTTTCCGACATCTGGGAGGAGGTCGCGGCCCTGGATCTGGGCGTATGCCTGGATGTGGGTCACCTGGTCGGCTATGGCCAGGAACGGATATTGCAAATATCCGGCTTTCTTGACCGCGTGCGCATGATGCATGTCTATGGCGGTGAATCCGATCTCGGACATGCCGGTCTGGACCGGTTGCCGGATCCGGCATTCCTCCGGGAAATTCTCGGGAAGATTGCCGGCGACAGCGTGCTGGTGGTCGAACTCTTCAGCATGGACGAGTTCAGACGTTCCCTGGAACTGCTTCGTTCATGGCTCGATGGATGGGGGATGGCGCATGATTGAGCTTGTTTTGGGCGGCAACAAGTCGGGCAAGTCCGATTTCGGGCTCGACCTGCTCAGGAAATGCCCGGCTCCCCGCATACTGGTGGCCACGGGAAAGTCCCGGGACCTGGCCTTCAGGGCGCAGATCGACGCGCATCGCAGGGAGAGGGAGCCTGACATCGAGGTCCGCGAGGCGGACACGGATCTGGCCGGAACCTTGCGGACCATGGCGCCCCTGGGTGGCGGAATACTGGTGGACAGCCTCGACTACTGGCTGTTCTCGCTGATGGAGCTTTGCGCCGGGGACAGAAAGGACAGACAGGCGGAGTTGCTGGCGGAACTTATCGGCTGGCAGGGGGGAAAACTCGTTTTCGTTTCCACGGAAATGGGTCTTGGCCCGATCGCCTTTGACGGTGCCGTGCGGGCGTTCGCGCGGGATATGGGACAGCTCAACCGTAAAATTGCCAGTGCTTGCTCAAGCGTGTATCTGGTGGTTGCCGGTCTGGCCCAAAAACTCAAGTGAGAAGGTCATGGCATATTTTCGAAAGCTGGATCCGAAGCTTTCCAAGCTTCAGGAATTGCTGAACAAGAACGAGCGGTGGCTGATCCTGATCAATGCCGACCCCGACGCCCTGGCCTCGGCCATGGCCCTGAAGCGAATCCTGGCCGGCCGGGTGGAGCACGTGGCCATCGCCCACGTCAATGAGATCACGCGGCCGGACAACCTGGCCATGATTCGGCTCCTGCGCATCGCCACCAAGAAGCTGACGCCGTTGCTGGCAGCCCAGTACGATCGCTTCGCTCTGGTGGACTCCCAGCCACATCATCATCCCGATTTCGCCAACATCAAGTTTTCCGTGGTCATCGACCACCATCCCAAGGTGGCCGGCGCCACGGTGGATGCTGAATATGTGGAGATCGTGTCCGAGTACGGGTCCAATTCGACCATCATGACCGAGTATCTCTACAATCTGGGCCTCAGGCCGGGAAAGCTCCTGGCCACGGCACTTCTGTACGGCATCAAGACCGATACCCAGAGTTTCGAGCGCGAATTCCACGACAACGACATGAAGGCGTTTCGCTATCTCTCGAAGTTCTACAGCAAGCCATTGCTGCACAAGATCATCCGTTCGGAATTTCGTCTGGAGTGGCTCAAGTACTTTACCCAGGCCTTTCGCAAGATGCGGGTCATGGGCAAAACCATCACCATTTTCATGGGCAAGGTCGATTCGGCCGACATCCTGGTCATCCTGGCCGATTTCTTTCTGCGCGTGCACGGCCTGTCCACGACCATGGTCAGTGGCATCAGCGAGGACAAGCTCATCGTGGTCTTCCGGGGCGACGGCCTGCGGCGGGACATGGGCAAGTTCGCCAAGCGCCTGTTCGGCGACGTGGGTTCGGCCGGTGGGCACAAGTCCATGGCCAGGGCCGAGATCCCCATGGAAAAGCTCGGATGCCAGCACGCCAGCCAGTTCATCTGGGAGCGGCTGCACGGCAGCACAGATACCAAGAAAAAGAAAAAGGAGCCGGAAAGCGCGACGAACGGCGGCGCCTGAGCCGGCATCCTCCCACAACTTTGGAGGGGGCATGAGTTTGCAGACGAGGCTCGGGCTCAAGACCGAGCCGCTTTTTTTGATCGACGGCCACGCCTTCATCTATCGCGGGTTTTACGCCTATCCTGACTTCAAGCGCTCGGACGGTTTCCCGACCAGCGCCATGTTCATGATTTTCAAGCTGGTCCTGAAGCTCCTGCGCGAGGAGACGCCGTCCCGTCTCGTCTTTGTCACCGACGGCCGCGGACCGACCTACCGCAACGAACTCTACCCGGACTACAAGGCCAACCGCCCGCGCATGCCCGAGGCTCTGTCGGTGCAGCTCGATCCCCTCAAGGATGGGCTTCGCAGGCTGGGGATTCCCGTGCTCGAAGCCGAAGGCGGCGAGGCCGACGACTGCATCGCCTCCCTGGCCGCGCGCTACAAGGACCGGTGCAGCGTGGTCATTGTCGGAGCCGACAAGGATCTGCGGCAGTGTCTGGACGACAACGTGGTCATGTGGGACCCGTCCCAGGGCAAGGAAAAAATCATCACCCTCGACTCCTTTGTGGAGGAATCGGGCCTGAACCCCGACCAGTGGGCCGACTACCAGGCCATGATCGGCGATTCTGCGGACAACATCCCGGGCATTCCCAAGGTCGGGCCCAAGACGGCCATGGGCTTTCTGCGGCGTTTTCCGAGTCTTGATCTGCTCAAGGAGAATTTCGACCGGCTCACCGCCAAGGAGCAGACGCTCCTTGCCCCGCACATGGAACAGGTTTTCGTCTACAGGCAACTGACGACCCTGCGTACGGACATGTGCACCGAATACGGTCTGGACGACCTGGCCCTGAAGCCCGTGGATGGGTCGCTCCTCGATTTCTTCGGCGAGTACGAATTTCGTTCCCTGCTGGCGGAATTCAGGGCGCTGGCCAAGACATCCGCGCGGTTTTCCGCTGCATCGCAGGCGGTCCGGGAAGCACCTGCCGCCGAAGAGGCCGCGAAATCTGCCGTCCAGCCGGAACGGGTCGAGCCGCGCATTGTTTCGGAACTGGGGAACATGGCCGGACGCGAAGTAGGACTGCACGGGGAGTCAGGGCGCTGGATTCTGGGCACGGACGACAGCGAGACGCTGTTCATGGGCCGCGACGCGGAGCTGAGCCGGGCTCTGGCCGGGGCCACGGTGCATCTGACCTCCTACAAGAACGTTCTTGAACAGGATCGCCTGGACCTTTCGCGATGCGCCGAAGTCTTTGACATCGAACTGGCCGCGTATCTGTTGAGCCCCGAGGAGCGGAACTATTCCCTGGAGCGGATCCGGGACGGTCTGGGCGAAGAAGTGGACGTACACCCCGAGAATTTGGGCCAGACGGTCCTGGCCGTTGGGCGTCTGTTGCGTGGGCGGCTGACTGGTTCGGAGCTCATGGGACTGCTTCGGGATCTGGAACAGCCCCTGACCGAGGTGTTGGTGCGCATGCAGAAACGGGGCATCCGCATCGATCAGGCCAAGTTCGGCGAATTTCTGGACATGGTCCAGGCCGAGCTCGATCGCCTGACGGCCAGCATTCACGAACATGCGGGCGAGGATTTCAACATCCGTTCCAGCCAGCAGTTGGCCGACGTCCTTTTCACGAAGTTGGGCCTCAAAAGCAGGCAGAAGACGCCGGGTGGGGCTCAGTCCACATCCATGAGCGTGCTGGAGGGGCTGTCCGGGCAACACCCCATCATCGGGGACATTCTCGAATACAGGATGTACGAGAAGCTTCGTTCGACCTATCTGGAACCCCTGCCGCAGCTGGCGGATTCAGACGGACGCATCCACACTACGTTCAACCAGTTGGCCACGGCCACGGGCCGCCTGTCCAGCAGCAATCCGAACCTGCAGAATATTCCCATTCGCGGCAGCCGGGGGCCGCGCATGCGTTCCTGCTTCGTGGCCACGCCCGGAGCCACGCTGGTGGCCGCGGACTATTCGCAGATCGAACTGCGGGTGCTGGCCCATATGTCCGCCGACCCGACCCTGCTGGACGCCTTTGCCGCAGGCGACGACATCCACTCTCGCACGGCCGGCATCCTTTTCGACAAGGACGATGTCACCGTCGACGAACGCCGCAAGGCCAAGACCATCAATTTCGGGCTGCTGTACGGCATGGGGCCCCAGAAACTCGGTCGGGAGCTTGGCATCACTCTGAAGGAGGCCAAGGAGTTCATCTCCGTGTATTTCAGCAAGCTCTCAAGGGTGAAGGAATTCTACGAGGAGATCGAGGAGGGCGCCAGATCCTTCGGGTATGTGACCACCCTGGCAGGGCGTCGACGCATGCTGCCCGATATCAACTCCCGCAACGCCAACCTGGCGCAGCAGGCCAGGCGCATGGCCATCAACACCGTGGTTCAGGGTTCGGCCGCGGATATCATCAAAAAGGCCATGCTTGAAGTGGACAAGAGCCCGGTTATCGGCGAATTTGGCGCGAGCCTGATTCTGCAGGTTCACGATGAACTCCTCCTGGAAGCACCCCGGGACAGGGCCATGGAGGTGGGCGAGGTCGTGGCCTCCATCATGAGTTCGGTCTATGCCCTGTCCGTGCCCCTGTCCGTGGACTGGGGCGTCGGTGCCGACTGGAGCGAAGCCCACAAGTAACCATAAATGCCTTCCGGATATCATATGCTGAATAAACTTCGACTGCTGACCCCCGGACCCACGCCGTTGCCTGAAGAGGTCCGCTTGGCCCTGGCCCGGGACATGATTCATCACCGCAAGCCCGATTTCGTGCGTGTCATGGAGCGCATCCAGCCTGGCCTGCAGTATCTTTTCGGAACTTCGCAGCAGGTCTTGCCGCTGTCCTGTTCGGGAACCGGGGCCATGCATGCGGCCGTGACCAACCTGTTTGCGCCGGGCGAGAAGGTGCTTGTCATTGAAGCCGGCAAGTTCGGGGAACGTTGGCGCGAGATTGCCGAGTCTCACGGACTCGTCGTTACGTCCCTGGTGTTCGAGCCCGGCCATGCCGTCACGGCTGGGGCTGTGCGCGAGGCCCTGGCGGCCGACCCGGCCCTGCGCGGCGTTCTGGTCCAGGCCTCGGAGACGTCCACGGGCGTGCTGCACCCCGTGCGCGACCTCGGCGAGGTCACCCGCGGCACGGACGTCCTGCTCGTGGTGGACGGCATCTCGGCCGTGGGCATTTCGCCATGCCCCATGGACGCCTGGGACATCGACTGCTTGCTGACGGGCTCCCAGAAAGGGCTCATGCTGCCGCCGGGCCTGGCTCTTCTCTCCCTGAGCGAAGCAGCCTGGGACAGGGTGCGCAGGGTCGGACCCGCCGATTTCTATTTCAACCTGCAGGCCGAGCGGGACAAGAGCCTGAAACACCAGACACTCTTTACTTCACCCGTGAACCTGCTTCAGGGTCTGGCCGTCAGCCTGGACCTTTTTCAGGAAATGACGCTGGAAGAGGTGTACCGCAAGCAGTGGGCCCTCACCGCCATGACCCGGGCGGGCGTCACGAGTATGGGCCTCGAGCTGCTGGCGAAAAATCATTTCACATGGGGGCTGACCTCCATCCGGCTGCCTGCGGGCATCGACGGTTCCGTGGTGCTCAAGGCCGCGGTCGACCGGTGCGGCGTGGTCCTGGCCGGCGGGCAGGGGGACCTCAAGAACAAGGCGGTCCGCCTCGGACACATGGGCCACGTGGACTGGAGCGATGTCCTGGCCGGACTGCATGCCCTGAAGACCGGACTGGTTGCGGCAGGGGGCTACTGCGCAGCCAGAACCTACATGGAAGACGCCGTGCATGCCTATGAGGAGGCCCTGGAAGAGGGTTGTCCCGGGGTGCAGGCCTGAAGGAGAGAATATGAGCGACGAAAAGAAAATGGCCGTGGAATATGACGAACTGTCCTGCGCGTGTCCCGAGATGCCGCAGCTGGATTTCGCTACGTTTGTCCTGTCCATGAGTTCCTCTGCCCTGGTGCAGATGGGCGAAGTACCGGAGCCTGAGAGCGGACAGGTCGGGGAGAACCTGCTGGCGGCCAAGCAGACCATCGACATCCTGTGCATGCTCGAGGGCAAGACCAGGGGCAACCTGACGGCCCAGGAATCCCGCCTGCTGCGGGACATGCTTTTCGAACTGCGCATGAAGTACGTGCAGAAGGCGAAATAGGAGACAGGCATGAAACAGCGCGTCGGACTGGTCGGGGTGACCGGCTACACCGGAATGGAACTGACCCGCATTCTTCTCGGGCATCCGGATCTTGAACTGACCCAGGTTACGTCCCGCAAGGAGGCCGGCCGGCCCCTGCGGGATATCTATCCCTTTCTTCAGGGAACGGATCTTGGCCAACTGGAAATTACAGCTCCGGACAGTTCCTATCTGGCAGCGAACTGCGATCTCGTCTTTTTGGCCGTTCCACATGGCACGGCCATGGAGATGGCCGCCGAATTGCGCGAGAAGGGTGCGCGGGTGGTGGATCTGAGCGCGGATTTCCGCCTGAAGGACAGGGAGGTCTACGAGAGCTGGTATGCCGTGCCCCACACCCGCGCCGGACTTCTTCCCGAGGCTGTCTACGGGTTGCCGGAGCTGTATGCCGAGCGCATCGCGGGTGCGTCCCTGGTGGCCAATCCCGGCTGTTACCCCACGTCGGCTATTCTGGCCCTGTATCCGGCCCTGCAGGCCGGGCTCATTGTCGCCGACGACCTGGTCGTGGACTCCAAGTCCGGCACGTCCGGTGCCGGGCGCAAGGCCTCCGTGGGTACGCTGTTCTGTGAAGTTTCCGATAATTTTCGCGCCTACAACCTCACGAAGCACCGCCACACTCCGGAGATCGAACAGGAGTTGGGCCGGGCCGTGGGGCGTGAGATACGCCTGTCTTTCAACACGCACCTGCTGCCCATCAACCGCGGCATTCTGACCACCGCCTACGCCAAATTGGCCGGGAACTCAGGGCTCGAAGAGATCCGCGCCTGCTACGAGAGCTTCTACGCGGGCCGGAAATGGGTCCGGGTGCTGCCCTCTGGAATCCTGCCCGAAACACGCTGGGTCCGCGGCACCAATTTCTGCGACATCGGTCTGGTCACGGACCCGCGTACGGGGAGGCTCATCGTGGTCTCGGCCATCGACAACCTCTGCCGGGGCGCGTCCGGGCAGGCCGTGGCCAACGCCAACCTCATGCTCGGCCTGGCCGAGGACGCCGGTTTGCCCAAGGCCGCGCTCATGCCATAGGTTTTCAACATGATGGAACAGGAATCCGAAAAGCTCTACGACAGGATTTTTGTCGCCCGTCAGCCCATATTCAATCAGGACATGAAGGTCTGGGGATACGAGCTTCTGTTCCGTCACGGCGAGACCCAGACGGCTTCCTTTCCCGACGGCGACCAGGCCACGACCCAGGTCATCGCCGACGGCTTCTCCCTGGCCGCCCGCGGCATGCGCAAGGGCACCAGGGCTCTGGTCAACTTCCCTCGCAACGTTCTTGTGGGCCGCGCGCCCTACGTGCTGCCCCCTGAACGAAGCGTGGTGGAGATCCTTGAGACAGTTCTGCCCGAAGCCGACGTCATGGACGCCTGCCGCGAGCTCAAGAAGTACGGCTACACCCTGGCCCTGGACGACTTCGTGGGGCAGGCGGGCTTCGAGCCCCTGTGCGAGATCGCGGATATCATCAAGGTCGACATCCTGCACAGGACCCCGGCGGAAGTCATGGATATCGTCAAAGGCCTGCGCGGCTACAAGGCCCGGCTGCTGGCCGAGAAGGTCGAGAACCTCGACATGTTCACGGTCTGCAGAAGGCTCGGCTTCACGTATTTTCAAGGGTATTTTTTCAGTAAGCCCGAGGTCATTCCCGGCCGCAAGCTGTCCTCCAGCCAGGCGACGAAGATCAAGATCCTGAAGGAGCTCAATTCCGAGGAGACTGAGCACGACAGGCTCGTGGACATCATCCAGACGGACCTGTCCATCTCCTACCGGCTGCTTCGGTACATCAACTCCGCGCGTTTCGGCCTGCGCGGCAAGATCGAATCCATCCAGCGCGCCGTGAACATGCTCGGCAGACAGAACCTGCGGCAGTGGCTGCAGGTCATCATCCTCTCGGACATGAACAGCACGGACAAGGCCCAGGAGCTGGTGCGCATCTCCGTGCGCCGCGGGCGCTTCCTGCAGCTCCTGGCGGCGGACTGGCCGACTCCTTTCGGCCCGGACAGCATGTTTCTGCTGGGTTTTTTTTCGGTCCTCGACGCCATTCTGGACCAGCTCATGGACCAGCTCCTTGACGAGGTCTCCCTTGATTCCGGCATCAAGGCCGTGCTGAGCGATCCGGCGCACCCCGAGTCAGTCTGGCTCAAACTCCTGGACGAACTCGACCGGGGGAACTGGTCACGGCTCGAAGCCAAGGCCGGGGACATGGGAATCCCCATGCGGCTTGTCGATCAGGTGTGTGTGGACGCTGAGGAGTGGACCGACGAGGTCATGGGCACTTCGGCCTAAATGCGTCTTGAAAATGATTCCGGGGAACTGTAGGAGATTCTTTGGAAATCCCAGATGGAAGAAAACTACCCGGAACAACTTTACGACAAGATCTGTGTCGCCAGGCACCCCATCTTCACCGCGGACATGCAGGTGTGGGGGTATGAACTGCTGTTCCGCCACGAGGAGGACGTGCAGACGGCCGTGATCTCCGACGGGGATCAGGCCACAAGCCAGATCATCGCCGACGGGTTCGGCCTGGTGTCGCGGACGTTGCCGAGGGGCTCCAAGGCCCTCATCAATTTCCCCCGCAATACCCTGATCGGAGACGCTCCCTATGTCCTGCCGCCGGAGCAGTGCGTGGTGGAGATTCTGGAGACCGTCAGGCCCGAGCCCGAAGTCCTGGAAGCTTGCCGGAAGCTCAAGAGGGGGGGCTACACCCTCGCCCTGGACGACTACGAAGGAGCGCCGGGGCTTGAGCCCCTTTGTGAACTGGTGGACATCATCAAGGTCGATATCCTGCACAAGAGCCCGGACGAGGTCAGGAGCCTCGTTGAGGGCGTATCCCGGTTCAAGGCCACGCTTCTGGCCGAGAAGGTCGAAACCCTCGACGTGTTCAAGGTATGCAGGACTCTCGGGTTCAGCTATTTCCAGGGGTTTTTCTTCAACAGGCCCGAGATTATCCCCGGCCGCAAGCTCTCGGCCAGCCATGTGGCCAAGCTCAAGCTTCTCCGCGAACTGGGCTGCTCGGATACGGAATCCGACCGTCTGGTGGAGATCATCCAGACGGATCTTTCCATTTCCTACCGCCTGCTCAAGTACATCAACTCCGCGTTTTTCGGACTGCAGGTCGAGGTCACGTCTATACCGCGCGCGGTGGCCATGCTCGGGACCAAGAATTTGAAGCAGTGGCTGCAGGTGGTCATCCTTTCCGATTTGAACACCACGGACAAGGCTCAGGAACTCGTCCGGATCTCGGTCCAGCGTGCCCGTTTCCTGCAACAGATGGCCATGAGCGAGACCACGCCCTTCGATCAGGATGGGATGTTTTTGCTGGGTTTCTTTTCTTTGCTCGATGCGATTCTGGACATGCCCATGACGACCGTCCTGGAGGAAATTCCTCTGGAGCCGGGAATCAAGAGCACCCTGACCGGCCAGGGCGCAGGCAATGCCGTTTGGCTCGAGCTTCTCGATGAACTCGATCGCTGCAACTGGATCAGACTGAGCGCCAAGGCCGAACGGATGGGGCTTTCCATGCCGCTCATCTCCAGGCTTTCCGCCGAGGCCTCGGCCTGGACGAACGAGGTCATGGCCTAGACCACAACCGCACGTGCCGGAGTTTCCGACATGTCCCGCCAGGATTTTTCATGACAGAATTCGCGTTTCCACCCATGCTTTTTTACGTCACGGCCCTGGTCCTCGGACTGTGCCTTGGCAGTTTCTACAATGTCTGCGTGCATCGCTACCTGGTCGGCCAGTCCGTAGTCAGCCCCGGATCACACTGCCCGGCCTGCGGACACGTTTTGTCCTGGTGGGAGAACATTCCGGTTCTGTCCTACATTCTTCTTGGGGGGAAATGTCGATCCTGCAAGGGCAGAATCCACTGGCGATATCCGGCCGTGGAGCTGCTTTCGGGAATTCTCGCCCTGCTCTTTGCCCTCAGGTTCGGCCCCACCCTGCAGTGGGTCGTGTACATGGTTTTTCTGGGCATCTTTCTGGTGGCCAGCTTCATCGACCTGGACAGTTTCATCCTTCCGGACATTCTGACCTGGCCGGCTGCCGTTCTGGCCCTGACGACACCGCTGTATCTGCCCGTGGACTGGGTTGAGACCGTCCTGGGCAGCCTCTCGGGCGCGGGGGTATTTCTTCTTCTCCAACAGGCCTATCTGCGCCTGCGGGGGCTCGACGCCCTGGGGACAGGCGACATCAAGCTGATGCTCAGCCTGGGCGCCCTGGTGGGGCTGACGGGCCTGCCGCTCATGATCCTGCTTTCGGCCCTGTCCGCCCTGCTGGTGGCCCTCGTCTACCTGCGTCGTCCCGAAGGCCTCGGGATGCGCACGGCAGTGCCCTTCGGGCCCTTTCTCTGCCTCGGCGCCGTTCTGACTCTGCTCTGGGGGGACCGGATTCTCGACTGGCTGATGCTCGTCTGACGCGTCGGCGGGGCATCCGGCGGGCAACCCGCGTTTCAGGAGGTACGGTGGACAGGCGGCCGTTTCAGAAGAGGGGCGTTTCGCTAACTGTTGAAAAAATCAGCATTGGCAGGTCGTTCAAAAATGGTGAGATGCCAGGACGCAAAAAAAGCCAGGACGCGCATAATTGGTCTGGCTTTTTTTGCTGACGCAGCAGATCGCCGTCCGTCAACGGCCTGCTAGGGAAGGTAGGCCTTGGCGATGAGATAGAGGTCGCCGAAGGCCACTTGGGACTTGATGGCGGACATCATGTGCATGGACAGGTCCATCTTCATTTCCGTGGCCTCCAGAATTTCCTTCTTGACCAGATTCAGACGGAATTTGACGAAATCGTAGTCGAACCCGTCGCAGATGAGGGTCAGGCCGTCCTTGAAATACTGCGACGAGATGTATTCCTGGTATTCCAGCAGAGAATCGGCCCCGCTGCGCCGGGCCAGCATGCAGTAGAAGATGAGGTTGATGATCAGGGCCTCGATCTTGAGCCGGTGATCGATGTTGAGGAATTTGGCCTTGTTGAGTTCGGAGTTGTCCAGGTTCTTGAGCATGACCTGGGCCACCTCGAAGACCTGTTTTTCGAAGATGGGCGCGATGTGGAACTTGGACAGAAAGCGGATCATCACTTTCTGGGGGTTTTCCTTGGACACGATGCCCAGAAGCCCGATGGCCATGAGTACGTATTTGCGCTGGAGTTCCGCAAGGATGTTTTTCTTGCGGATGCGCGCCAATTCTTCGCAGTGGGCCGGATCAAAAGAGGATGCGGCCAGTTCCAGGAGGAAACGCACGTGGGGTTCACGCGTGTGCCGGGCTTCTTCCAGCAGGAACGAGTGGCCTTTTTTGTTGGCGTCCAGGGTTTTCTTCACCGAGAGCCAGAATGCGGCCACCCCCTCGAGAGGCATCTCCATGAGGTCGAATTCCTTGGGCGTGTCCAGTGATCGGGCGCTTGCTCCGAGCAACAGTTGCGCGACCTGATCGTTGATGTTTTCCACGCCGCTCATGAATTAGTCGAAACAGAATTCGAGAGTGAAGTTTCCTGCCTCGCAGGAGAAGGGGATGGCCACGGCCATGGCCGACGTCATGTGGGCGATGGTGTGGTTGTCGCCCATGACGACGGACGGCGTGGAGCCCTGGAGCTTGAGACCCATGTCGGCCAGACCGACTCGCGCCTGGCCCGAGATCATGTTTGTGATTTCCCCCATGGCGTCCTGGACGTCCTGGAGGATATCCTCGATGGCGTCGCCGAGCATCTGCTTTACGATATGAACGGCTGTCATGCGATCGAAGGAAATGGAAAAGGTGCCGTGCTTGTCGCCGGTGATGCCGATCACCGCGGAGACATCGCCCCGTGCGGTCTTGTCCTTCTTGATGTAGGGGGTGCCGGCGGCGACCTCGAGGGAGGCCATGGCGGCGAGAACGTCCTTGGTGGCCTTGATGAAAGGCTTAGCCAGTGCTGGATCCATGTGATTCTCCTTGGGGGCGTGAGAATTCGGGGGGACATCACGCCATGTGATTTCATAAAGACAATTCCCCTCCCGGGTCAACTCCCGCAAAGACGCCGACAGGATCGGTTGACCGGGAACAGCCGGGACGCATAGAAGATTCGGGTCCGATCATCGTCGAACAGGGAGTTTGCCGTGAATTTGAGCTTGGAACAAAAAGTCAGGGATCATCTTCGCCGGGTCTATGAACTGGACCCGGAGGGAGTACAGGAATTGTACGAAATCGGACACGACACGGTCACGCAGACTCTTGCGCGCATGGAGGCCGCTGTCGTCGCCGGGAATTTGACCGAAATGGGTGATGCCGGACACATGCTCAAGGGCACCCTCTTCAATATGGGCCTGACCGAGGCGGCCGAAGCGGCAAGGGCGCTGGAGCTGGCGTGCAAAGCGGGAAAGTCTGGCGAGGTCCCGGACCTGTTCGCCCGGCTCAGGAGTCGGCTGCAGGGTTTCTGATGCGTCCGCACCGTCATTCGTGATGATGGTGCGGTTCGTCCCCCAGGGGATGGGCGTGCATATGGCGGTGCGGGAGGAGCGGCGCGTCCGTGAGGAGCTGTCCGTTTCTGATGGTCATGAATTCGGTCGTGGTCCGGGCCAGGAAGTCCCAGTCGTGGGAAATGATGATCCGCGCCGTGGGCAGGTTGTCCAGAATTTCGATGATGCGTTCCCTGGTTTGGGGATCCAATCCGTTGGTTGGTTCGTCCAGGAGCAGGACCTTGGGACGCATGGACAGAATCGTGGCCAGGGACACGAGTTTCTTTTCCCCGCCCGAGAGGCGGTGGGTCAGGCGGTCCTCGAAGCCGGCCAGGCCGAGGCCGGCCAGGGTCTCGATGGCCCGCTCCCTGGCGTCCTCCGGGGACATGCCGAGGTTCAGGGGGCCAAAGGCCACGTCGTCGAGGACCGTCGGATTGAAGAGCTGGTCCTCGGCGTTCTGCATGACCAGCCCTACCTCCCGGCGCAGGGCCCTGAACTGTTTTTCCCCGCTTACTGCGCTGCCGTGAAAGAGCAGTCTCCCGCTTTTCGGCGCAACCAGCCCCATAATGACATGAAAGAGCGTGGTCTTGCCGCTGCCGTTGGTCCCGTAGAGGCCGATCCGCCGGTTCGCCGCGAAGGCGAAGGTTACGTTCTGCAGTACTTCCTTGCCCGAGGGGTAGGCAAAGGACACGTTTTCCAGAGCAAAAATCGGGGTTTCAGACACCAAGGGCCTCCGGGTACAGATCCATGAGCACAAATCCTGTCGTGGCGGCCAGCCAGAACAGGACGAAAAGGGCGTCGCAGAGGCCGGCCCTGAACCTGACCACGGAGGTAAACCTGCCCGCAAAGCCGCGCAGGACCATGGCCTGGTAGACGCGACCGGAGCGGTCGAAGCTGTTGACCAGGACCATGGCCAGCATGTGGGCGATGGTCCTGTAGCTGTGCATGCCGGTCCGGGGGACGAAGCCCCTGAGGCGGGCCGCCGTGACCAGTCGCTGCCACTCCTCGGCGATGACGTGCAGATAGCGGTAGGTGAAAAGAAACAGAAAGGCCAGCTTGGGCGGCACTCCCAGGCGGTCCAGGGCATGCCCCATGGTCGGTGAGTCCATGGTCGTGACCAGCGCCAGGAAGGCTAGCAGGATGGCGTTGGATTTGAGGGTCACGAGGCCGGCCAGAGCCAGCCCTTCCCGGCTGAAGGCGAGGGGACCCACGGTCAGGACCGTTTCGCCCGGCATGGTGGCGGGCACCGTGGCCCACAGGAACAGGACAAAGGCGTTGACCACGGCCACCCGTCTGAAGAGGACGGCCAGGGGTGGCCTGCTCAGGGCCAGGGTTGCGCCGGCGAGGGCCAGGGCCGTCGCCGCTGCCGCGTGCTCCCGCAAAAGCGCCGCGCAGAGGGAAAAGAGCACGGCCGTGGCCAGACGCACGCGTGGATCGAGTCTGTGGATCGGAGAATCGCCTCGGGCGAAGGGTTCGTCAAACACGCGGCCGGCTCTTGAAGTAGGCGGCGATGCCGACCAGCCCGAATATCCAGCCGATTCCCCCGACGATTTCACGCAGTTCTGGGCCTTCCTCGGTGCGTTCCAGCAGGGCGCGCTTGACGGGTGCGAGCTTTACGTCAAGGACGGCCGCGACCACGTCCTCCACATCGGCGCGAGTCAGACCGGCAGCGGCGGGGACGTCGGACGCTGCCGGCGCTCCGGCTCCGACATTCTCGGCATCCTCCCTGCCTTCCTCTGTGCTCGAAACCTCTACGGGCATGAACTCCGAGGCTTCGACCACCCATTCGTCCTGGTGCCCTTCGCCTGCCTGGAGCATGATGCGCAGGCCTGTCCCGGATGCGCGTGACGCATCCGGAACCGGGAAGCGGAAGGAGCCGTTTTCATCCGTCTCACCCGTAAGGAGAACCTCTCCGGTTTTCAGGTTCAGGACGTCGATCTTTCCGTGGTTGACGCGCCTGGATCTGCTGTAGCTGCATTCGACGACGACATCGCGTCCTTCCACATAGGCGAAGACGTTGACTCTATGGGCCATGGCCGCGTGGGGAGCCAGAGCGGCGAGAAGCAGGGCAAGCAGAATGGAACGCACGGGATTCCTCCTTGGGGATCAGGCGAAACGCAGAAGTTCCGGCCTCACTTTGGCCAGAAAGGACACGGCCAGCACGGTCACGACTCCTTCGGCGATCATGACCGGGATGTGGGCCATGAAAAGAATGTCGGCGGCCTGCAGGAATCCTTCGTCCGTAAAGGCCAGGGACAGGGCGGTCAGCAGGCCGGCTCCGGCCACGGACAGGGCGCCGCAACAGAAGGCGCCCACGGCGCGTACGCGTCCTTCCCGCATCAGCATGGGCCGCAGGAGGAGAAAGCAGAGCACTGCGGGGAAGGCCATGTTGAAGGTGTTCACGCCCAGGACCGTGATTCCTCCGTACTGGAAAAGTACGGCCTGCAGGGCAAGGGCCACCAGGATGGCCGGGAAGGCGGCCCAGCCGAGGATTACGCCCAGCAGCCCGTTGAGGATCAGATGCGCGCTGGCCGGACCGATGGGCACATGGATCAGGGAGCCGACAAAAAAGGCCGCGGCCAGGATTGC
This sequence comes from uncultured Desulfovibrionaceae bacterium, assembly GCA_964597325.1. Lineage (GTDB taxonomy): Bacteria > Desulfobacterota > Desulfovibrionia > Desulfovibrionales > Desulfomicrobiaceae > Desulfomicrobium. The sequence goes on along the minus strand of CAZQYA010000005.1, from coordinate 10,163 downwards.
CACGGTCATGAGACGGTCATAATCAAGCCTGCGCAACCCCACGGCCGTGCCGAGGGCTGCCAGAGCGGCGCCGGCGCCCAGGATTGCTGGGGAGAGAACTCCTTCGGAAATGTGCACGGTCAGCTCCGGGTTGGGGCGGCCGCCCCGGGCCGCAATGCGCATGCGCCGGGTATGGGGCCGGCGCATGCGGGTTTTCGAATCTTTCGAGGCAGATGTGTAGCGCTACTTGCGGATGGGTTCAAGAAATTCCGTCCAGAGCACGGCGCCAAGCTCCACATCCTTGGGCGTCCCTTCGAGGTCTATTTTTTCGTCGGAAGTGTTGAGCGCCGCAAAACCCCACCAGCCCGCGAAGGGAGCGACATAGGTGAACACGCCGTCGGAATCGGCTTTGACCACCTGGGTGATCATGTACTCGTTGGGCGCTTCATATCTGCCTTCCCTGTTGTAGTACTCCACCTCGACCACGGCACCTGCCACAGGTTTGCCGTCCAGCAGCACCCGGCCCTGGAAAACGTTGCCCGCATAGTTGCCGAAGGGGCGGGTCAGGGGCACGATCTCGGTCTTGAGGCCCAGAGGTTCCTCCCAGCCTTCCTCTTCACCAAAGGCGGCCACGCAGGTCTTGGTGTAGTGGATGATGAAGCAGTCCTCGGCAGGTTCCCAATAGGGCTTTGGCTCCATGACGAAGGTGTACACGCCGGGCCTTTTGACGGCATACGCGGATTTCCAGGCGTCATGGTCCATGATTTTCACGGGCTTGAGGGAGGCCGTCAGATCTTCGCTCCCGCCATTGACGAACACGCTGAAGGACGCCGGGGCGACCAGGGGCATGCCGGCCATCTCCATGGGGTGGGAAAAGGACAGGTTCAGTTCCAGGGCGGCCGCCTGCTTGTCGGTTACGGCCGAGGTCGAGGGGATGACCATGCCGAAGTGGGCCAGGGCCGTGCTGGTGGTGCAGAGGATCAGGGTGACGCAGAGAAGACAGATTCGAGTCATCGTGGCTTTACCTCCCGCTCCGGGCATGCCTGCGCGGCTCGGTTTGTCCCGGAGGTTTCGATTAGAGAGTTGGATTGTCCAAAAAAGATACGAACAGTAACACGTAATCAAAAATCATGGCACCATGAGGTTCTGCTATAGCCGCCGAGTCGCTATTGTCAATCATGATTTTGGTGAGTTGCGTTTAAAGGGCGCAAAAAAAGCCCGGAAAAGGGTCCGGGCTCGGAAGTTCATGAGCGCTTTTTGTTTCCGGATTGTCCGGGCCGACCGGTTCGGTCGGATTTTTTCCCGGTCGACGGGCCTTTTCGGGGCGCGCGGGCGTCGGCCCCCGATCCGGAGGAAGTGGGGCGGCGGGACTTCTCACCAGGGGGCGACTGTCTGTCCGTGTCCCGCCCTCTAGCCCGGGTTTGTTCTGCACCGGCTTCCCTGTTTCGGGGCGGACGTGCCGCGGCCAGGCGGGGTTTCTTTCTGAAGGGGATATCCCTGGCCGTTCTGGCCTCGGCGGTTCCGCCAGCGTCGGCCGGCGTCAGTTCGCCCCGGACCAGCCGGACGGGTTCCATGGTGATGCCGAGTTCCTGGGAATACCGTGCGGCCAGGCGGCATTCGGCCTCGGTCATGAGGGACAGGACCAGGCCGGAGGCCCCGGCCCGGCCCGTGCGGCCGACGCGGTGCCGGTAGTCCCGGATCTGGCTCGGCCCGTCGACGTTGACCACCAGCTCCACCGCGGCGATATCCAGGCCGCGGGCGGCGATGTCTGAGGCGATGAGCACGCGCGCTCGGCCCTTGCGGAAGTTTTCCAGGGCGGTCTGGCGTTCGAACTTGTCGCGCGCGCCGTGCAGGTCGGCCACGGCCAGGCCGTGATGCTCGAGGCGCTCGGCGATGCGTTCGGCGTTGGCGCCCCGGTGCACGAAGACCAGGGCCCGGGCCGGGTCCAGCCCGCGCAGGGCCTTGCGCAGCCAGTCCACCTTTTCGCGCTCCTCGCAGACCAGATAGCAGTGGCGTATGTCGGGGCTGACGTCCGTCTGGGTGCGGATGAACTTCAGGTCCGGGGCCAGCTCCCGGGCGACACGCGTGGCTGCAGGCCCTTCGGTGGCCGACACGAAGACGAAGCGCGCGTCCGGACCCGCGCCGGCGGCGATGTGGCGGACATCTTCCAGGCTTTCGTCAACCAGAAGACGGTCCGCCTCGTCGAGGACCACCCAGGCGGCGTCGCGGAGCTTGAGCTTGCCGAGTTCCATGAGATGGATCATGCGGCCGGCCGAACCCACGACCAGGTGGGGTTTTTTCTTGAGGCCGTCGATCTGGCGACCCGTGGCGACGCCGCCGATGAGGGGCTGGACGCGGACGCCGAGTCCGGCCTCCCGCGACAGATCCGCGGCCACACGGGAAATCTGCATGGCCAGTTCATGGGTCGGGGCGAGGACGACGGCCTGCACGCGCATGGCCTCGGCATCGATTCCCGCCAGGAGCGGCAGGAGGTAGGCCAGGGTCTTGCCCGACCCGGTCCGTGAGACGAGCATGGCCGATGCGCCGGCCATGAGAGCGGGCAGGGCGGCTGCCTGGATGGGCAGGGGAGTGGTCAGGTCGCGGGCGCTTAAGGCCTGGACGAGACCGGCGGGCAGACCGAGGGAGTCGAACGACATAGGTTTCCTTGGATTGCGGCCTTGGGCCGGCAGGAGTGCATGACCCGCCCACATGGGCGGGTCCGGTTACACGGGATGGGCGTCTCCGTCGGGAGACGGCTCGCCCGACCAGACCCGGACCTGGTCGCGTCCCGAGTTTTTAGCCTGGTACAGGGCCTGGTCCGCGCGGGCAAGAAGGGTTTCCATGCCGATGTCGCCGTCGGTTGGAGACGGCGCGACGCTGACCAACCCCATGCTCAGGGTCACATACGGGGCGGTCTCGGACGCTGGATGCTCGATGCGCATGTCCCGGACCGCACGGCGCAGGGTTTCGGCCATGTGCACGGCTCCGTTCAGGTTCGTGTCCGGCAGGATCACGGCGAACTCCTCGCCCCCGTACCGGGCCACGAGGTCGGCGGGACGCTGTACGTGAAGCTGGAGCACCGCGGCCACGGCAATGAGGCACATGTCGCCCTGCTGATGGCCCAGGCTGTCGTTGTACTTCTTGAAATTGTCCACATCGATCAGGATGAGGGAGAGGGGGCTCTGTTCGCGCGCGGCCCGTCGCCACTCCTTCTTGAGAAATTCGTCGAACATGCGGCGGTTGGCGATTCCGGTCATGGGGTCGCTCAGGGACAGCTGGGTCAGGCGGTCGTTGGCGCGTCTGAGCTCCACGGTGCGGTCGCTGATGGTCTGGACCAGGGCGTCGAGGCTGTTGGCCAGGACGCCGATCTCGTCGCGTCGGCTGGAGTTGATCCGCAGGGAGTAGTCGCCCTCCCTTTCCAGTTTCGATGCGTGCTCCGTCAACCGTTGCAGGGGCTTCAGCACGATGGCCCGCAGGAGCATGTTCAGGATGATGAGGACGACCACGCCCGAGCCGACGACCAGGGCCATGGCGTAGTTGATGCTTTCGATGCCCTTGCGGGTGGCCTCGCGGGGGAAGACGTAGCGGACATTGAAAAGCGGTTTGCCGTCTTCGGCCCGGAATGTCGCGCAGGTGATGATTTTCGCGCCTTCCGAAAGGGTGTAGTAGACGAGGTCGTCTATGCCCTGGGGAATCATTTCCCGCGTCTGGCAGAGCTCGGAGACGTTGTCGACGATTTCAAAGGATAGCCGGGTCTGTTCCTTCAGGGTCTCGAGGAGCGTCTCGTTCATGAAGCGGCCCATGATCAGGAAACCGTTGGCAGGGCCCGATCCGTCGGAATGCAGGATTTCGCGGGTGGCATAGATCAGGGGACCGGCTTCCGTGTCGAGGATGCCACGCTTGCCTCTGCCGCCTTCAAGCGAATTGTGGACGTTCAGAATCAGATGATCCGGGGCGATGCGCCCGCCTTTCAGGAAGTCGAGTTCAAGGTTGGTCCGGTTCTCGGTGTCACGCACCAGGCTCCAGACAACGGAACCGTCTGTGCGGCAGAAGGTCAGCACGTTCAAAGAAATGTTGTCCAGGGAGCCTTCGCCGAGATTGCTCTCTGTGAACTCCTCGGAAAGGGTGTCGATGAATTCGTAGCTGTCGTCCCAGGTGCCCCAGTCCCGGCAGAGGCGCTCCAAATGGTAGCTTTCGCGGTCAATGGCGTGGAAGATGCGCTTCATGTTTTCCCCGGCTTCCCGGTATTCGAGTTCGAGGAAGCTGGGATAGATGACAAAGCGCTGGATGATGAAGTCGGCCGAGCCCAGGACGGCAAACAGGGCGAAGATGACGAGAAAGACTTTGGTTCTGATGGTCATGGGCACTCCTTGAAACCGCTGCGCACAGGCTCTAGCAGAGCTATACGACTTTACCCGCCGGGACAAGGGCGCGGAGCGGCTTGCGTTTTCGCAGGGCGTGGGCGTAAGGCATTTCAGGCCGTCAACATCCATTGCCACCGGGGGAAGCGTGCTCGAACTCGTCACCGTCGCGACTATCACCATCCTTGCCGTCATCAGCCCTGGCGCGGATTTCGCCATGGTCACGCGCAACAGCATGATGCTTTCGCGCCGCGCAGGAGTTCTGACCGCAGTCGGAATCTCTCTCGGCGTGCTGGTCCATGTGGCTTACAGCCTTCTGGGCGTGGGTTTGGTCATTTCCCGGTCCCCGATGCTCTTCGGCCTCATCAAGTATTTCGGAGCCGCGTACCTGGTCTGGCTTGGCATCGGCATGATCCGGGCGAAGCCGGCCGTCCCCGGAGTGATCACCGTGCCTGCCCTGTCGGATCTCGGGGCGCTGCGCAGGGGCTTTCTGACCAACGCCACCAACCCCAAGACCACGCTCTTCGTGGTCAGCCTGTTCAGCCAGGTCATAAGTCCCCGAACCCCCCTCGCCGTGCAGGTCGGATACGGACTGTTCATGTCCCTGTCGCACCTGGCATGGTTCGTCCTGGTGGCCTTCGCTTTTTCCTCGATTCCGGCCCAGCGCGCCGTGGCCGAGGCCCGGCACCATGTGGAGCGAGGCATCGGCGCGGTGCTGGTCTGTCTGGGGCTGACCCTGGCGATGGCCTCCATCAATCAGGTTTGAGATTTCATTTGCTGCGATCCACCAAGGAGGAAGCATGGCTGCACAGTTGAAACCCCAGGTTGGCTTCGAGGAATCCTTTGCCCTGCTCGATATCCGTCTGGGCAAAATCGTCGAGGCCGAGCCCTGTTCATCCACGCCCAAGCCCACCTACAGGATGGTCATCGACTTCGGGAAATTCGGCCGCCGCACGAGTTACGGGCGTTTCACCTCCCATCCCCTGGAGGAGGTCAGAGATCGTCTGGTGCTGGCGGTGATGAACTTTCCTCCGAGGAGGATGGGCGACGTGGTTTCGGAAGTGCTCGTGCTTGGCGTCCAATATCCCGGCCGGGAGAGTGGCGAGGCGACCTTCGTTTCTCCGGGCGTGAACGCAAAGATAGGAAGCAAGCTTTTCTAGTTTCAGCGCTTCCGGAGAAAGAAAAAAAGCCCGCGCGGTCTGACCGTACGGGCTTTTTTCTTTGTAATTTTGAAGATCAGATGATTTTTTCCCTGATCTTGGTCACGACGACTTCGGCCACGATGACGATGGCGAAGATACACAGCAGGATGAGGGCGACCTGGTCCCACTGGAAGAGGTTGATGGCTGTGTCCAGAGCCATGCCGATGCCACCGGCCCCGACCAGGCCGATGACCGCGGATTCGCGCACGTTGATGTCCCAACGGAACAGGGTGATGCCCCAGAACGCCGGGGAGACCTGGGGCCAGTAAGCCTTCAGGAAGATGCTCGGCCAGGGGGCTCCCGCGGCCCTCAGGGCCTCGATGGGCCCCTTATGGCATTCTTCCAGGGCTTCGCCCAGGAGTTTGCCGCAGAAGCCGATGGAGCGAAAGCCGATGGCCAGGGTTCCGGCCAGGGCGCCGGGCCCGAACACGGCCACGAAGAGGATGGCCCACACCAGCGTGTTGACCGAACGCGAAGAGACCAGGATGAGTTTCGCCAGCCAGTTCAGGGCGGGGATCGGGGTGATGTTGCTCGCTGCCATGAGAGCTACGGGCAGGGCCATGATCAGGGCCAGGATCGTGCCCATTCCCGCGATGTGCATGGTCTCGATCAGGGACGCGTGTACGCTTTCCCAGTATTGGGACGTGTCCGGGGGCCACATGCGCGTGAACATGTCCGCCATCTGTGTGGGGGCGTCGTAGAGGAATTCCGGTACGATCTGCACCGTGCGCATGGAAAGGCCCAGGGCCACTGCCGCAGCCAGGTAGACAGCGAAGCGCGCCATGCGTTGGGCCGGGGTGAAGCGTTGCCAGGTGCGACTAGTCATTGAAGACCGCCTTGATGATGGATGCGAGGTATTCGCCCAGCATGACCAGAGCGATAATGGAGATAAGGATGGCGGCCAGGAAGTCGTAGTCGAAGCGCTGGAATGCGGCGAACAGTGTACCGCCGACACCTCCGGCCCCCACGATGCCGACCATGGTCGAGTTGCGCAGGTTCGCGTCGAACTGGTACGTGGCGAAGCCGATGAATCGGTTCAGGACCTGCGGCAGCACGGCGTAGATGATCACGCTCATGAAGGGCGCACCCGCGGCCCTGCAAGCTTCCACGGGCTTGAGGGATATTTCCTCGATGGCCTCGGCGAAGAGTTTGCCGATGAAACCGATGGACGCGAAAATGAGGGTCAGGATGCCTGCCAGGGGACCGAAGCCAACCGCTTTGACGAAGAGGATGGCGAAGATGACCGGATGGAAGGAGCGGCATACGGCGATGACGGCCCTGGCCGGCCAGGTGGCCCAGGCCGGCATCAGGTTGCGGGCTGCGGCAAGGCCGATGGGCAGGGAGAAGGCCACGCCGAAGGCCGAGGCGATGACGGCGATTTCCAGGGTTTCGATGAGGTTCTTGAGGAGCAGTTTCCAGCGCGCGAAGTTTGGTGGAATCATGCTTGAGAAGAAGTCCGCGCCGTTGCCCAGGCCCGAAACAAAACGCTCCCAGGTGATATCCAGGGACGCGACGGCAAACACGCAGTAGGCAGCCAGCAGCAGCCAGCCCGCGCGTGCGAACCAGTTGGGCCTGAAGGCGACGCGGCGTGCGATGGTGCTCATGACAGCCAGTCCTCCCCCCCGTAAATCTGTTTGAGGTGGTCGTCCTTGAGGTTTTCGGGCGGGCCGTCGAAGATGATGTTCCCCTGGGACATGCCGATGATGCGCGTGGCGAATCTCTTGGCCAGGTTGACGTCATGAATGTTGATCAGCACCGGAATATCGTGGGATCTGGAAAAATCGTTGAGCAGTTCCATGATTTCCACGGAGGTTTTGGGGTCCAGTGAAGACGTGGGTTCATCGGCCATGATCACGTCCGGGTTCTGCATGACGGCCCTTGCGATGCCCACCCGCTGACGCTGGCCGCCCGAGAGGGCGTCGGCGCGGGTGGTTGCGAAGTCCGTCAGGCCGACCTGGTCGATGAGTTCGAAGGCCCGGTCGATGTCCGCCTGCTCATATTTGCGAAGCCAGGCCCGCCAGATCGGGACAAAGCCCAGGCGGCCGCACAGCACGTTTTCGATGACCGAGAGGCGTTCCACCAGGTTGAACTCCTGGAAAACCATGCCCACGTGGTGCCGGGCCAGACGCAGGTTTTTGCCGGACAGTCTGGAGATTTCGTGTCCCGCCACGGTGATGGTGCCGCCGGTAGGGTCGATGAGTCGGTTGATGCAGCGCAGGAGCGTGCTCTTGCCGGTTCCCGATGGGCCGATGATGGCCACGGTGGAGCAGCCGCTGACTTCGAAGGAGATGTTCTTGAGCACCGGCTTGCCCGGTACATATTCCTTGACCAGATCTTTGACGATCAGGGAACGGGAGGAAGCCCCCCCGTTCCCGTTGTTGTTCTGTGGGGTCACGCTTTTCCCTTTTTACTTCTTTTTCGCCTTTTTTTCTGCGTCGGCCTTTTCCTTGGCGATCATGGCCTTGAGGCCGTCCTCGTTGTAGCTCGTGCCGGTGGCCTCCGCGATTTCGCGGATGACGGCCCAGTCGGCATTGTAGGTCACGGGGTAGAAACGGTCGGCGCCGTCGAAGGCCTCCCTCATGGCTTCTGAGAAGCGATAAGTATGGAAGGCGCCGACGATCTTCTGAACCAGATCGGGGCAGAGCTGGCTGGAGTAGCCGAAGGAGGACGTGGGGAAGCGGGGGCTCGTGTAGATGACGCGCAGGGCGTCCTTGTCGACACGGCCGGCGCGGATCATGCGTTCGTAGACGTCCGAAGCGACGGGCGCGGCGTCGTAGTCGCCGTGGGCCACGCCCAGGACGGACTGGTCATGCTTGCCGGAGTAGACCACGGTGTAGTCCTTGTCGGGCACGATGCCTTGTGCCGGGAACAGGGCCCGGGGGGCCAGGTTGCCCGAATTGGAGGAGGCGGAGGTGTGGGCGACTTTCTTGCCTTTGAGGTCGGCCATGGACTGGATAGGGCTGTCCTTCTTGACGACCACGATGAGGTGGTAGCCCTGGAAGCCTTCCGGGTAGCCCTTGACGGCGATGGGAACATAGCCTGCCAGGTTCACGGCAAAGCCGGTGGGCCCAGTGGAGAAGCCGGCCACATGCAGACGGCCCGAGCGCATGGCTTCGACCTGAGCGGAGTTGGAATGCACGGAGTAATAGACCACGTTCTTACCCGTGGCTTTCTTCAGATACTCCTGGAAATCCGAGAAAAGATCCTGGTACACGGCCGGGTCTTCAACAGGAGTATAGGTGAAGACCAGGGTCGAGGGATCCTTGCATTCGCCTTCGGCAGCGACGTCCGCCACAAGGTCCTTGTCGTTGTCGCAGAACATGGTGTCCAGCAATCCGCGATTGGTGCATTCACCGGCCAGGACGGGAAGCGCCATGGCCAGGACCAGAAGCGACGCCAACAGGATCATCAAGCCTTTTTTCATGTTCAACTCCTCACGTAACACGTTGCAGTTCATGATACTCAAAACTCACGCCCTATGCCGGACCTGACCTGCCGCCAGAACCGGCGCTCTTCTCCTCTTGCCTTGCTTCGCGTCATGTTGCGTCCGAAGGAGTTGACCAGCGCATTATTGAGATGCGAATTTTAGACAGAACCCCTTCGAATACCAGAACATTTTTTGTGCGACGCACAATAGACGCGTATCGTAATTCAAGCATTGCGATAGCGCAACTGTTGAGCAAAACATTCTTCGAATTGGCGGCTTTCCCGAGATCAGTCTCCCGCGTTTGCTGCGGCAGGAGCGAACAGGGACGGTTTGCCGTTCGGGAAAGCGGGATTTTATTCGATATGAGAGGGATATCGACGTCGCCAAATCGAGCCGCAGGCGGTCCGGCAGGTCAGTATGGAGTATGCATGCCATCCGCCGGGGTGTCGGGGGAATGCCGTGCGGCCAGCATTGTCTTCCATATCCTTATTTGCTATCGACCGATGTTTGTCTGTTTATGCCAAATCCAACTTTTACGGAGCATCATATGGCCCGACCAAAAGCCGTTTCCCCCGAAGAGGCCCGCCGCGACGCCCTTGAAACCGCGCTGGCCACCATCGAGCGCCGCTATGGGCAGGGCTCGGTCATGCGTCTCTCGGATTCCTCCCACCAGGTCGTCCCGGTCATTCCCACGGGTTCCATCGGCCTGGATTTGGCCCTGGGCGTCGGGGGAATCCCCCGCGGCCGGGTCACGGAAATCTTCGGTCCCGAATCCTCGGGCAAGACCACCCAGGCCCTGCATATCATCGCCGAAGCCCAGAGGCGCGGCGGAGTGGCGGCCTTCATCGACGCCGAGCACGCCCTGGACGTCAATTACGCCCGCAGGCTCGGGGTGAAGACCGAAGAGCTGATCATCTCCCAGCCCGACTACGGCGAGCAGGCCCTGGAGATCGCGGATATGCTGGTGCGCTCCGGCGCGGTGGATGTGGTCGTGGTCGACTCCGTCGCCGCCCTCATCCCCCAGGCCGAGCTGGAGGGGAACATGGGCGAGACCCAGGTGGGCGGCCAGGCCCGACTCATGTCCCACGCCATGCGAAAGCTGACGGGCACCATCCACAAGTCCCGTACGGCCATCATCTTCATCAACCAGCTGCGCATGAAGATCGGCATGACCGGCTACGGCAGCCCCGAGAC
>CAZQYA010000004.1:42883-44216 GCA_964597325.1 uncultured Desulfovibrionaceae bacterium | reverse complement strand
TGGTAGCGAGGGAGGGAATTGAACCCCCGACACTGCGGATATGAGCCGCATGCTCTAACCGTCTGAGCTACCTCGCCATGTTTTGCGTTTCAGGTGTCCCCGAAAGCGAAGTCGGTTAATATAGACGGGGCTTGCAAATGGCAAGCATTTTTTTGCCTTTTCCAACAATTTGTCCATTTGCCTACCGGTCGATTTTGAATTAATGAAATTCATAGCAACGTGCAAACGTCTGGCTCCCGGGCTTGGCCCGGGATAAGAGCAGGAGGACAGAAATGGACAACAAACGCGCCCACATCCGCAAGGACTGTCTGGTCCCTGTGCGCTATACCTACGAGGGCAAGCACAAAACCCATTACGCCCGTATGGTCAATTACGGCGATGGAGGCCTGTGCCTCAAGACCCGTACTCCCATTGAGCAGGGCGCCAAGCTTGAGCTTTCCCTGGAGGGGTATACTCCCAAGGAATCCTCTCTTGGTGAGTTCGACCGCTATCCGGTCGCAGTCTGCTGGACCAAGCAGATTCCGGAGCGCGGATTGCCAATTTACGAAACCGGGTTGAAGTACAGAGGATAAAGGGCCGGCCTGACCGGCCCTTTTTTGCGCCTTATGCCTTCGGGGCGTTGAAAAGCAGCCCTTCGGGCAGCTCCGTGACCTTTGCGGCTCCGGTCATGACCATGGCCTGCATGAGTTCCGTGCGCAGGGTCTGCGCATAGGTCGCGACGCCTTCGGTCAGTCCGCCCATGGCGGCGATGCTGAAAGGTCTGCCGACCATGACCGCGTCCGCGCCCAGGGCAAGCATCTTCAGCACATCGGCTCCTGTCCGGATTCCTCCGTCCACGATGAGTCCAATCTTTCCCTTCATTTCCCGGGCGATTCCGGGCAGCACTTCCGCCGTACCGGGGGTGTGATCCAGCACGCGCCCGCCGTGATTGGACACGACGATGGCGTCCGCTCCTGCCTCAAGGGCCAGCTTGGCGTCTTGGACAGTCATGATGCCCTTGACGATGAATTTGAGCCCTGTCTTGGTGATGATTTCACGCAGGGTGTCCACCGGCTTGGGGGAAACGGGGCGCCCCATTTTCCGCAGGGTGATGAGCCCGGCGGCGTCGATGTCCATGCCGACCACCGTGGTTCCGGAATCTTTGGCCTTTGCCAGTTTTTCATAGAGTTCGTCATCTTCCCACGGCTTGATGAAGGGAATGCCGTGCCCGCCTGCCGCCGCGATGGCGGCGAAGCCTGTTTCATGGATGAAGGGGGGCACACCGTCGCCGGTGCAGCCGACGATGCCGGCCTCCTTGCATCCGTCGATGATAGCCGTGACGTATTCCTCTTCC
>CAZQYA010000004.1:33613-42873 GCA_964597325.1 uncultured Desulfovibrionaceae bacterium | reverse complement strand
GTTGAAGGAGACGCCGCCGATGGGGGCCGCCATCACCGGCATGGCCAGATCCATGCCCAACAATGACGTAGTGGTGTCCGGTTCGGTAATGCCGTGCACCAGGCGCATGTTGAACGTGTAGGCCGCCAGGGCGTGGACATTGGCCATGAAGGCAGAACCGGTACCAAGGCCGCCCATGCCAGGAACCTCGCCAGCGCATGCCTTTCCGTTGCAGACCGGGCAGACCCGGCAGTAGCCGGACATGAGATCGCGGGCGGTTTTGCGAATTTCCTTCATTGCTTTATTCTCCGTCGTTAGAGGTGAACACGATTTCTCTGGTATGCGTGAGGTGGTCCGTCATGGCATTGCAGGCCGCCTCGGTGTCTCGCGCGCGAAGCGCCGCCAGGATTTTTTTGTGGTCCTGCAGGGAGGTGTGGCAGCGGGCAGGTGATTGAAGTGTTTCGTCACGGCTTTCGTCGAGCAGGTCGTGCATGCGTTCCATGAGCTTGACGATGGCGTGATTGCCCGTCGCCAGCGCGATGGTATCGTGAAAACTCTGGTCAAAGTCGTGACAGGGGAGGTTTTCCCGGAGGGCGTGCTCATGGGATTCGATCAGTTCTCTGAGTTGCTCCAGGGCGTGCGTTGATATGCGTTCCGCTGCCAGGTGGGTGATGCGGGGTTCGAGGAGGAGGCGCAGCTCGAAGATGTCCTCCAGCCTGAGTCGTTCAAGAGCGAATATTTCCTCGAAGTGACGGGCAAGATCCGCCGGATTTGTTTCGGTGATGAACGTCCCTGCTCCGGGCCTGCTTTCGAGTACGCCCTGCTGTTCCAGGCCTTTGATGGCTTCGCGCAGTGAATTGCGCGAAACCGTAAAGAGCACGGCGAGCTGACGTTCCGGAGGGAGTCGGTCGCCAGGTTTGAGGTTGCCTGCCTCGATCATGGCTTGCAGGCGCCGTGTAATTTCCGTGTATGTTTTTTTTGGGCGAGTTGAAGGGCTCATGTTTGTGCTCCCGTAAAATTGGTCCTACCAATATTCCTCTGGATGGTTAAAGGCAAGGGCGGATTTCGATGTTCGCCATCCGCGGTGTGTTACGGTACAGTAAAGACAGGATTCAAGGAGGAAGACATGGATGATGCACGGATTCGCGAGGTGTTCGAGGCCTATTTTGAAAAGTACAAGAAGACCGAGGGAGACCGCACCAGTTGGTCCGCCTTCTGGACTGTGTACAATCAGGGGCACGTGTTCGAGATCAACATGACCAAGTGTCCCAAAGGGACACGCTTCAAGCTCTTCAGCGACAAACGCAAGATCGGCGAGATCGAGGAGTGGGATGCGTTCCTGGAATCTCTCGACCAGTTGGAGAAAGACTACGGGCCAGCTTTTGAGCGGGGGGATTTTTTCACACAGATGGAGGAGATGCTCTGAGACTGTCTCGGCAGGCCGACGGCTTCGGACCGTGCTTCAGGAGGTGTAGATGGCGTCTGTCTCGATGCGGCGGAGGTCCGTTATGTTTTCGTACATCCGGGTGATGATCTTGTGCACGTCCTGGGTGTCGCCTTCGATGTCGGGCATCAGTGCCAGGTTGAACGCGTTTTCGGCCTTGTTCAGGGCATTGCATTGGAGGAGGTAGTCGGTTTTGGTCCTGTAGCCTGATCGGATCAGAGCTTCCGGCGTGGAACCATTGCTTTCCAGGAGCGTGCGGTAGTGGTCCACGAGAAGGTTCATCCAGTGCGAGAACTCGCTGCGGGCGTGTTCCGGAACGTCCCCGGCTTTTTGCAGCATGACGTCCACATCCGGCGATGACCCGGTTTCCAGACATTCCGCGGCCGTCTCCATGGCGAGCCGTCGGGCCTTGAGGTAGTTGTCGACGAAATTCTCCAGCCCGCCTTTGTACTGCTGCATCTTCTGGGCGAAAAAGACAAAGAATATCGGGACGAAGATCATCCAGAGGGGCGGCTTGGGCTTGTCAAAGACTCGCAGGGCGAGTTTGTTGGCCAGGGCGTTCTCGTGATCCAGGATGCATTTCTTTTTTTGTTCGGAAGGTGTCATGGCATTGGTCAGTAGTGGTCGACGTGCTCCCGGTCAAGGTATGCTTGTTTCATGATTACGGCACAATGGTCGCCTGCTCCTTCAGTCCTTTGGGAAGCGAGATGCCGAAACGTTTGAGTTCGTAGGCGCTGAAAACATATGTGCCGGCCTGCGCCGTGTAGGGCGGTATGGATGAGGGCGTTGTTCCGTTGAGAATCCTGCAGGCTATTCTGCCCGCTGCGAGACCCTGGTCGTGGCTGCTCAGGACATGGCCGCCGATGGTCTTGCCTTTGCCCACGGCAAAGTCCCAGAAGGCAAAGATCGGTACGGGAGTGTTGGCGTTGGCCCAGGCCAGGACGTCGTCTTCGGGCACATGTTTCCCCGTACTGTCGCGCAGGGTGTGGTACAGCCCGATGTATACGGTGTCGAAGCCCTCGGCTCTGGAATGGAGAAGGGCGTTCTGCCAATCTTTGATGGCGGAAAACTGCTTCAGTTCCACCTCGACTTTTCCCAGCGTGAGGGTCGATTTGCCGTGGAATGCCTCGTGCACGATTGCGTCTGAAGTCAAGTCGGAGTCGAACAGGACAAGAACCTTGGTGTCGGCCGTGTTGACCAACCTGCACATGGAATGCAGGGAGCGTTTCAAAAGGGGGCGCTCCAGGACCCCGGTCATGTTCGGAGCCGGAAACAGTCCGTAGTCGCGGGGATTGCGGTTCATTCCGACGTAGACCACGGGGATGGGACCGTTCATGAAACGTGGCCCGAGAAACCTGGAGGCATTGTCGTCACAGAGGATGACGAGATCCCATGATATATCCCGGATTTCTTCCCAGACCGCTTCGGCTCGCTGCGCGTGCTTTTCTTTGAGAGTTCGTTTGGTATCGAGATAGAAGTGCCTGAGATCGGCTCCGGCGGGCAGGGCGTTGAGAAGGCCGGAGGTGAGGCCTTTTTCCCATGCGTATTCCTTGTGATAACTGTGAATGATGCATATGGTAGGTTGAGAAAAGGCCGACGAAACGGATGAGCATAGCAGAATGAGGGCTGTGAGCAGATATCGCATCCATGCCTCCGGATTTGGCTTTTTTTGATCGTATTTGAACCATAACATCAGTTTGAGCAAAGAACAATATGAATGCCCCGGATCCTGTTTCCTCTTTTCTTGTGCATGCGGAAGTTCCCGTCCGAAGTACGGGAGACGACGCCGAGGATGCCGGCATGGTGAAGGGTGGCCCGGGGTACGCATTTCTGGTGCTTTGTGTGATTTTGTCAGTCGTGACCCATGCCGGCGCGCTCCTCCTGCTTGATCTTCGACTTGTGGATTCCGGGTGGAAATCGGCTGTGCTCACGGTAGAACTTGTCGATCCTGCGCCGCCGAAAGCCCTGCTGAAACCGCCAGAGGAGCCACCGGATATGAAGAAGGTTGAGCCTGTTGCCGAACCCATCAAGGCTGTTGAGACAAGTTCTCCACCTCCTGCCGAACCTCGGCGCGAGGCCCGGGCGGTCAAGACCAAGCCTGCCGCCTCCACGAAGAAGCCTTCCAGAAAGGTGCCCCGATCCCGCAAGCCTCCGGCAATTTCCGAAAATAAGGTATCGTCCCCTGCGGTGAAGTCGCCTGCCAAGTCGTCAACCAAAACTCCCATCGGGAAACTTGAAGAGCGGCCGGGCGTGACCATCCTGGCCAACGAGTCCGGCGGGGATACCCTCAAGCACGGTGCCGAGGCCCGTTTCATGCAAGGACTGGCCACGGAGGAATTCGTGGAGGAAAATTATATCGGCGAGTACAGGCTGCCCGATTCCAGCAGGGTCTGGATAGAGGACGATCGCGCCCGCAGCGGCCACCTCATTCTCCACGCCGAGGCCATGGGGTTGCACCGGACGCTGTACCGCTACAACCGTTTTATTTACGTTTACGGGCAGTCCTCAGACGAACCCACGCCTGTTTTGGGTTCCGTCACCTTTTTCTCCGATGGATATCACATCCACCAGTTCATGTGGCAGCACAATTCCACCGAAGCGTACTATCCGCTTCGAAACTAGCCGGCCACGTACCGGCCAGACAGCCTGGCCAAGCCCTTGAGCCGTTGCCTGAAACGGCTTTTTTTTATTTTAACATCCCGGTATTTTGGAGAATGTAGAAAATACATCCGAATTTCATGGTTGATTGAACAGTTTGTTTTAAAAATTGTGTCACGCAGTCTGTGATCTGTGTTATTTCAGGTGTCGTTTTTGACACTAATGTGTCATGTATTAATCCTCACTCCACCCTTCTTTATACGTTCCGTCACGATCGTGATTTTCGATGCAAAGTGCGTTGACATATTTGATATTTTGGGGATAACTCGACGCTCGTTTATAACAGGCCGAAGTCTCTGCACACAATTACCTTTTTGAAGGAGGAGGGTATGAGTTTAAGCAGACGTGAGTTCGTCAAACTGTGCTCGGCAGGTGTCGCCGGACTGGGAATTTCCCAGATGTATCATCCGGGTATCCTGCATGCCATGACCGAAGGTGCCAAGAAAGCACCGGTCATCTGGGTACAGGGCCAGGGTTGTACCGGCTGCTCCGTGTCGCTGCTCAATGCGGTGCATCCCAGAATCAAGGAGATCCTGCTGGATGTCATCAGCCTTGAGTTTCACCCCACGGTAATGGCCAGTGAGGGTGAAATGGCGCTGGAGCACATGTACGCCGTCGCCGAAAAGTTCAACGGGAACTTCTTCCTGCTGGTCGAAGGTTCCATTCCCACAGCCAAGGAAGGCCGCTACTGCATCATCGGCGAAATGCTTGACGCCCAGGGTCACCATCAGGAGATCACTATGGCGCAGGTGGTTCGCGATCTGGCGCCCAAGTCTCTGGCCACCGTGGCCGTCGGCACCTGTGCCGCCTACGGTGGAATCCCTGCGGCCGAGGGCAACGTCACCGGCGCCATGGGCGTTCGTGACTTCTTTGCAGAGGAAAAAATCGAAAAGCTGCTGGTCAACGTGCCCGGATGTCCGCCCCATCCGGACTGGATGGTCGGCACCCTGGTCGCCGCTTGGAGCCATGTACTCAATCCCACGGAACACCCGCTGCCCGAACTCGACGACGACGGGCGTCCGATGCTGTTCTACGGCGAAAACATTCATGAAAACTGTCCGTATGTCGACCTGTACGATGCGTCGGACTTCGCCCCCACGTTCACCAAGCCCGGTTGCAAGGCCGAACTCGGCTGCAAGGGCCCGTCCACCTATGCCGACTGTTACAAGCGTCGCTGGAACAACGGTATCAACTGGTGTGTCGAGAACGCCGTGTGCATCGGCTGTGTGGAACCGGACTTCCCGGATGGGAAGTCTCCTTTCTATGTAGCGGAATAATCAAGGAGGACGTACGTGTCACAAGCAGCTAAGCCCGCCGCTGACGGGAAAGTGAAAATTGCCATCGATCCGCTTACCAGGGTCGAGGGTCACCTCAAGGTCGAGGTGGAAGTCAAAGACGGCAAGGTCGTCGACGCCAAGTGCTCCGGCGGCATGTTCCGCGGATTCGAGCAGATTCTCAAAGGGCGCGACCCCCGGGATTCCTCTCAGATCGTGCAGCGCATCTGTGGTGTTTGTCCCACGGCCCACTGCACCGCCTCGGTCATGGCCCAGGATGAAGCCTTCGGAGTCAAGGTGCCCACGAACGGTCGCATCACCCGTAACCTGATTTTTGGCGCCAACTACCTGCAGTCGCATATTCTGCATTTCTACCATCTGGCCGCCCTGGATTACGTCAAGGGACCCGATGTCTCCCCATTCGTGCCGCGATACGCCAATGCGGATCTGCTTACGGATCGCATCAAGGATCCGGCCAAGGCCGAAGCCACCAACACCTACGGTCTGAACCAGTACCTGAAGGCACTGGAAGTCCGCCGCATCTGTCACGAAATGGTAGCCATGTTCGGCGGCCGGATGCCGCACGTCCAGGGCATGGTCGGTGGCGGGGCCACGCAGATTCCCACCGCCGAGAAGCTGGCTGAGTACGCCGCGCGCTTCAAGGAAGTGCAGAAATTCGTGGTCGATGAATACCTGCCCCTGATCTACACCTTGGGTTCCGTGTATACCGACCTGTTCGAAGCCGGTGTTGGCTGGAAGAACGTCATCGCCTTCGGCGTCTTCCCCGAGGACGACGATTTGAAGACCTTCCTGCTCAAACCCGGCGTGTACATCAACGGCAAGGACGAGGAATTCGACCCCAAGCTGATCAAGGAGTACGTAGGACACTCCTTCTTTGATTACTCGGCTCCCGGCGGCCTGCACTACAGCGACGGCGAGACCAGCCCCAATCCGGACAAGCCCGGCGCCTACAGCTTTATCAAGGCTCCTCGTTACAAGGATACGCCTTGCGAGTCCGGCCCTATGGCCCGTCAGTGGGTGTCCAACCCCGAATTGAGTCCCGTCGGCCAGAAGCTTCTCAAGGAACTTTATGGCATCGAGGCCAAGAACTTCCGCGATCTGGGCGACAAGGCCTTCTCCATCATGGGCCGCCACGTGGCTCGCGCCGAGGAGACCTGGCAGGTGGCCGTGGCCGTTGAAAGATGGCTCAAGGAATGCACTCCAGGCGCAGAGACCTTCGAAACGCCTGAAATTCCGGATACCGGCGAAGGTACCGGTTTTACGGAAGCCCCCCGCGGTTCCCTGCTGCACTACCTGAAGATCAAGGACAAGGTGATCGACAACTATCAGGTCGTGTCCGCCACCCTCTGGAACGCCAACCCCCGCGACGACATGGGACAGCGTGGTCCCATCGAGGAAGCCCTCATCGGCGTGCCTGTTCCGGATATCAAAAATCCCGTCAACGTCGGGCGGCTTGTCCGCTCGTTTGATCCGTGACTGGGTTGTGCCGTGCACGTGCTGCACGCTGAGACCGGTGAAGAACACGTCATCAACGTTGACTAACGAGTTCATGTTGCACCATGAAAGGGCCGGGCGACCGGCCCTTTCTTTTGAAACAGATGAAAGCTGCGAGCGTGGGCGATCCAAGGTTCGCGCGCGTGAGTTTGGAGAGAATCGGATGAAACGACTTTTGGTTTTGGGAGTCGGAAACCTGCTCCTGACCGATGACGGGGCTGGCGTGCACGCCGTTCAGGACCTGTCCGGAGAAGGAGAGTGGGAGACCGCGGAGGTGGATTTCATGGACGGAGCCACCTTTACCCAGGACATTTTTTACGTATTCCAGGAGTACGAAAAAGTTCTGGTGCTCGACTGCGTCAAGGGCGGTGGCGAGCCTGGCACGGTTTACCGCCTCACCGAGGAGCATCTCCGCAACAATAAGGAACAGCGCCTGTCGTTGCATGACATCGATCTGCTCGATTCCCTCAAAATGGCGGAATTGATTGGAAACAAACCCGAGTTGCTGGTCCTGGGCATCGAACCGTTGACCATCAGCGAGTGGTCCATGGAACTTTCTGAGCCCGTCAAGGCCAAATATCCGAAATATCTCGAAGCCATCAGGCGGGAAATTCGCGGCCTGCTGGACTGATGATGAAAAAAAGGCTCCGCCGGGTATGTCCGACGGAGCCTCGTATCTTGATGAATTCCCAGCTTATTTCGTGTCCCCGGAACCTTGCGCCGGTGCTTCCTGCCCGCCCTGGGCGGGTGCTCCCTGGGGTGCGAAATCCTGACGCATTTCCTCGGTCAGGCTTTCGAGTTTGGGGATCACGTTCTGCATGTACGTCCTTGCGACGTTCATGCTCTCCTGCATGAGGTCGGGCATCTTGCCGGTGACCTTCTTTCCGAGGTCGGATTTGTAGAAATCCACCAGACCCTTTGTTTCCTCTTCGGTGAAGACGGACGTGTAAAGGTCCACGTACCGGTCCTTGATTTTATCCCAGGCCATGTCCTTGTCCAGGATGGCGTCGAAACGCTTGGAGTATTCTTCCAGTTTGGGCCTGTCGGATTCCTGGACGTTCATCTGGGCGGTGATCTGCTGAAAGATCATGGTCACCTGGGACTTCATTTTTTCCATTACCTTGTCGCCTTCGGTGATCTTGATCAACTCTTCCGCCAGAGCGCGGTGTTCCGTTTCACCGCTGAAGGCGGGGGAGCAGGTTAGAATGAAGCAAAGTACCAAAACCATTTTCTTGAACATGTTGTCTCCTTTGAAAGCATGGGCCGGTCTCGGCAGGGGGGTGTAAGGCGGATATCGCCTGGACGAAGCTGTCTAGTTCATGGCGGCCAGGATGACAAGGGGCGGGAGGTTTTGCCGTCATGGTTTCGTTGCTGTTGCCGAAATTTCGCAAGTCCATGCTGTGCGAGTGCTTCGTGATTGTAAACATTTCCTGAATGTGAAATACATGCAAGAATGGAATAGTCGGCGAACATGGTTGTTTACGCGAAGACCACACAGCACGGGCGGAGATTCATGTTTCAAGGCGCGTCGAAACTCATGCGGACACTGTACGGCCGGATCACGCTCGGGGTCGTGATCGTGGTTTTGGTGACCGTTCTGGCCAACTTGCTGGTGATCCGACATCAGGTCGGACAGACCATGCACGAGGCCCAGAACGAGCATGCCCGCAATCTGTTGCGCAGCACCATGGCAAACGTCGAGGCCCAGTACCGGGGGCTGCTTTTTCACAAACAGACTGCCCTAGAACTCCGCAAAAAAGAAATTCGCGACGTCGTCGAGTTCGCCATAACGGTGCTGGAGGAGTATCAGGCCAGAATCGAGCGAGGAGAAATCGAACTCCATGAAGCCCAGCGCGAGGTCCTGAACATCCTGAAGGACTTCAGATACGACAACGGGACAGGATATGTTTGGGTCAACGGCATCGAGCGTCCCCTGCCTCGAATAATCATGCATCCCATCCTGCCCGAACTTGACGGAACCGTGGCCGACGAGCCGCAATACTATACCGCCTACGGAAAAAAAATCCATCTCTTCAAGGCTTTTGTTGACCTTTGTCTGGAACGCAAGAGTGGTTATGTCGACTATCTCTGGCCCAAACCGACTCCCGAAGGCGTGACCAGCCTGCAGAAGAAAATTTCCTTCGTGCAGCTTTTCAGTGCCTGGGGTTGGGTTGTGGGCTCGGGGCTGTACATTGATGACATCGAAGCCGAGGCTGAACGCAAGGTCCAGGAAATCGTCAGAGACCTGAACGAGACCCTGGGAAAACTTTCCATCGGTTCGGCCGGCTACCTCTTCATCTTCGATGGTTCCGGCACCATCCTGGTCCACCCGCACTTGGCCGGGCAAAGCCTCGACGGGCTGACGGATTCCGCAAGCGGGACGCCTCTGG
>CAZQYA010000004.1:17756-33600 GCA_964597325.1 uncultured Desulfovibrionaceae bacterium | reverse complement strand
AGCTCTTCCGTACTTCCGCCGCGTCGGGCGAGCCGGTTGGATATCTCTGGGACAAGCCCGGAGACACGGGGAATTTCGTGTATTCGAAGCGCGCCGTCGCGGAATATTACGAGCCGCTGGACTGGTATATCGTCACGAGCGTCTACGAAGCCGAGGAACGGGCTGCCTACAGCGGGTTGCTTCGGAACCTGCTAGTCATTGGGTCGTTTATTCTTGCCGCGGCCCTGGTCCTGTGCCTGCCGCTGGTGCAGAGCATGGTGCGTCCAATAACCCGCCTTTCCGCCGCGGCCGAGAGGATTGCCCGCGAGGGCCTGGACGCTGCGACAATCCCCTTCGGCGGCACCGATGAGGTCCGTCGCCTGAGTTCGTTGCTGGAGCAGATGATCGCCTCCATTCGTCACTCCCAGCACAGGCTGCGGGAGAGCGAGGAGAAGTACCGTTCCATGATGGAGGCCATGGACGACATGGTTTTCATCTGTTCCCCGGAAAATGTTGTCGCGTACATGAACCCGGCCCTTGTGCGTTTTTTGGGGGCGGATGCTACGGGACTGGAGTGCAGGGAGGCCATGGGCGCCTTTGGCGATTTCTGCGGGGAGTGTCGCCGTGGCAGGGAAACGTTCGAAGAATTGAGGCATCGTCTGGTACGGATGGATGGCGACAGGTACTTCCATGTGACGACGTGTCCCGTGAGTCAGTCCGACGGCAGCAGGGCCATGATGTTCATCGTCCGGGACGTATCCGAGCAGATGAGGGCCGAGGCCAGGTTGCGCGGCGCGCAGCAGTATATTCAGGATATCATCGATTCCATGCCGTCCATCGTCATCGGCTTGACCCGTGAGGGCCGCATTTCGCACTGGAACAGGGAGGCTGATGAGGTTTTCGGACGTGATGCCCGGCAGATGAGCGGCAATGGGATGGTGAACCTGCCGGGACAGCTCGGTTTTCTGGAGGTGCTGTTCCGCAGCAGCATGGAAAGCCGGGAAGTTGTGAAGAAAAGCAAGGTGCCCCTGATGCTGGGCGACGATGAAAAATTCTGCGACGTGACGGTATACCCTCTGGATGCAGACAGCGGGGCTGTGATCCGCATCGATGATGTCAGCGATCTGGTCCGTCTCGAGGAGGTCATGATCCAGTCCGAGAAGATGCTCTCCCTTGGCGGCCTGGCAGCGGGCATGGCCCACGAAATCAACAATCCCCTCGCCGGCATTGTGCAGAACGTACAGGTCGTGCGCACGCGGCTGGGGTCGGACATCGCAGCCAACACGCAAGCCGCGGACGACTGCGGGACAACGCTGGATGCGGTCAATTGCTATCTGGAGCGCCGGAGGATTCTGGGCATGATTGATATGATCATGGAGTCCGGTGTCCGGGCGGCGAAGATCGTGGAGAACATGCTCAGTTTCGTGCGCAAGAGCGGGGACAGCAAGCGGCCCGAGCATCTTGGGGTTCTTCTGGACGCGAGCGTTGATCTGGCCATGAACGACTACGATCTCAAGAAGAATTACGATTTCCGGCAGATCGAGATCGTGCGGGAGTACGAAGTCGACGTCCCCCCGGTGTGGTGCGAGGCGAGCAAGGTGCAGCAGGTCTTCATGAATCTGCTTAAAAACGGGGCGCAGGCCATGTCTGAGGTGGCCGACAGAAAATCTCGGTTCATCCTGCGCGTCGTTTCGGAAGGAGACATGGTTCGGGTCGAGGTCGAGGACAACGGGACAGGCCTGAGCGATGTTGTCCGCAAGCGGATCTTCGAACCGTTCTTTACGACCAAGCCCCAAGGGGCGGGCACGGGGCTCGGCCTTTCGGTATCGTACTTCATCGTCACCGAGCAGCACGGCGGGACCATGCGGGTGGAGAGCGTGCCGGGCAGCATGACCAATTTTATCATGCGTTTTCCCGTTGGGTCCGGAACTTCCGGGCAGGGCGAGGGAGGAGACGAGCCCTCCTCCCGTTGATCGCGATTCTAGAGTTCCACGGAAACCCTGGCGGCGGCCTTCTTGGCCTTGGCCACGGCCTTTTCGAGGCTTTCGGCCCGTGCGACAACCACGCCCATGCGTCGCTTGCCGGTGACTTCAGGCTTGCCGAAAAGGCGGAGGTCCGTGTCGGGTTCGGCCAGAGCGGCCTCCAGGTTGCCGAAGCGTACCTTGGAAGAATTTCCCTCCACGAGAATGACGCTGGAGGCGGAGGGGCCATGCTGGCGGATGACCGGCACGGGCAGGCCGAGAATGGCGCGGGCGTGCAGGGCGAATTCCGAGAGGTCCTGGGAAATGAGAGTCACGAGACCCGTGTCGTGGGGGCGTGGGGAGACCTCGCTGAAATAGACCGTGTCGCCTTTTATGAAGAGTTCCACGCCGAAGATGCCGCGTCCACCCAGGGCTCCTGTGACGGCCTCGGCCATGCGCCTGGCCTCGGCCAGGGCCGCATCACTCATGGGCTGGGGCTGCCAGGACTGCTGGTAGTCTCCGTCCTTCTGGATGTGCCCGATGGGGTCGCAGAAGGTTGTGCCCCCAGCATGACGGACTGTCAGGAGCGTGATTTCGTAGTCGAAGTCCACGAAGCCTTCCACGATGACCTTGCCCTTGCCGGTCCGGCCGCCTTCCTGGGCGTAGCGCCAGGATTCTTCGGCATCGGCAGGGGTCCTGACCACGGATTGCCCCTTGCCCGATGAACTCATGATAGGTTTGACCACGCAGGGGGTGCCCACCGCATCAATGGCCTCGAGGTATTCCTCCCAGGTTTCGGCGAAGCGGTAGGGCGACGTCGCGAGCCCCAGCTCCTCGGCGGCCAGACGACGGATACCCTCGCGGTTCATGGTCAGCCTCGTGGCCTTTGCCGTGGGAATGACGGTATGGCCTTCAGCTTCGAGTTCCACCAGGGTGTCCGTGGCGATGGCTTCGATCTCAGGGACGATGTAGTCGGGTTTTTCGGTTTCAATGATGCGCCGCAGGGCCTGTCCGTCGAGCATGGACACGCTGTGGGAGCGATGGGCGACCTGCATGGCCGGGGCGTTTTTGTAGCGGTCAACGGCGATGACTTCCACACCGAGTCGCTGTAGTTCGATGACCACCTCCTTGCCCAGTTCGCCGGAACCGAGCATGAGGACTTTGGTGGCCGTGGGGGAGAGGGGGGTTCCTATATGCGCCATACGCACCTCGTAATGTAGTGATGTGTTCCGGGATCCCTAGCTCAAGTCGGGTCCGTTGGCCAGACCAAGCCGTTTGGGCTTGACGGGGGGGCTTGCCGCGAGCCATAGACCATGACTTTCCTGATGAGCGGAGGACTCATGAACAAATTTGTGCTGTCTGTCATAGGCAAAGACAAGCCGGGTATCCTGGCAAAGATATCGAACATTCTTTATTCTCACGGCTGCAACATCGAGGATGTCAGCCAGACCATCCTGCAGACGGAATTCGCGTCCATTTTCATTGTTTTGAATCCCGATGCGCATTCCCTGGACGAGATAGGCGCGGCCCTGAACGACGAACTGGGCGGCATGGGGCTGAGCGCTCATCTGCGCCCCATGACTTCGTCCGATCCTGCCTCGACGTCTTCGAGCCAGCCCTTCGTCATCACCACCAAGGGTGTGGACAAACCCGGGACCATTGCCGCCGTGACCAAGGCCATCGCCTCCGTGGATTGCAATGTCGTCAATTTCAGGGCCATCATTACCCAGGAGGACGGCGTGGACGAGATGATTATGATCTTCGAGGTGGACATGCCCATGACCGTGGACCACCGCACCCTGCGCAAGGTCATGCAGGCGGTCTGCGGCAGCTACGGCCTGGACGTTTCCGTCCAGCATCGCGAAATTTTCGAAACTATTCACAGAGTTTAGGAGACCGGTATGCTCAACGACCGCGAGGTACTTTCCACCCTGTCCATGATCAAGAACGAGAATCTGGACGTGCGCACCGTGACCCTGGGCCTCAGCCTCCTGGACTGCGCGTCCGACGATCTCTCTCGCTTCACGGACAATGTCTACAGGCGCATCACCACTCTGGCCCGCGACCTTGTGACGGTCTGCGACGAGGTCGGGGACCGTTTCGGCATTCCGGTGGTCAACAAACGCATTTCTGTCAGCCCCATTGCAGTGGCTGCGGCTCCCTTTGATAGTCGCGGTATGGTCGAAGTGGCCAAAACCCTCGATCAGGCGGCCCGGGATGTGAACGTCGACTTCATCGGCGGTTTCGGAGCCCTGGTCGAGAAGGGTATGGCCAAGGGCGATCTCGCCCTCATCGAAGCCATCCCAGAGGCCCTGGACGTGACGCAGCGCATGTGCTCCTCCGTCAACGTGGCTACCACCCGCGCCGGGATCAACATGGATGCCGTGGGCCTCATGGGGCGGACTATAAAGGCCGCCGCAGAGCGCACCAGGGACCGTGACGGTTTGGGCTGCGCGAAGCTGGTGGTTTTCGCCAACATCCCCGAGGATGTGCCGTTCATGGCAGGGGCCTATCTTGGGGTAGGCGAGGCCAGTTCCGTCATCAATGTCGGTGTCAGCGGACCCGGCGTGGTCAAGAAGGCCATCGACAGGGCCCTGCTGGATAATCCGGGTGCGCATCTGGGCGAACTGGCCGACGTCATCAAGCGCACGGCCTACAAAGTTACCCGGGTGGGTGAGATCATCGGACGCGAGGTCGCTCGCATCCTGGCCGTGGAGTTCGGCATTGTCGACCTCTCCCTGGCGCCGACTCCCAACGTTGGTGACAGCGTTGGCGAGATTTTCCAGTCACTGGGCCTTGGCGCCATTGGTGTGCCCGGATCCACGGCCGCTTTGGCCATGCTTAACGACGCAGTGAAGAAGGGCGGTGCCTTCGCCAGTTCCCGGGTAGGGGGATTGAGCGGCGCCTTCATCCCGGTCAGCGAGGATCTCAATATTGCAGCGGCCGCGGCGGAGGGGCGTCTTTGCCTGGAGAAGCTTGAGGCCATGACCGCGGTCTGCTCCGTGGGGCTGGACATGGTCGCACTGCCCGGCGACACCACCGCCGAGACGATTTCCGCAATCATTGCCGACGAAATGGCCATCGGCATGATTAACAAGAAGACCACCGCGGCCCGTCTTATCCCCGTGCCTGGCAAGAAGGCTGGTGAAAAGGTACATTTTGGAGGTCTCCTCGGCGAAGCCGAGATCATGCCAGTACGCAGCAACGGAGTGTCGGCCGGTTTCGTCGGCAGGGGCGGCGGCATTCCGGCGCCTCTCCAGGCGCTGATCAACTGACGCCGGGACGGCGGCTCTCTGCAGCCGCGTCACCGGCCGGAGGGTTTTTTATGAGTATGAAAAACGTCTTCGGAAGGGACAGGGTGGCCGCAGGCATTGCCGTGGGCACGATTCTGCTGCTTCTCGTCTTTTTTTACGCCCTGTACAGCAATGTTCAAGGCTTGAGCCGGGAGATCGAGGAGCTCAAAGTTCTGAACAGCGCCGTACTGGAGCTTGACGCCCGACACGCGGTCCTGGACGGGAAGGTTACGGAGCTGGCCACACTGCCGCGCAGGACCACGGTCATGACCATGGAAAATCAGGTCCGGGCCATGGCTCATGCAACGGAGAATCTCGACAGGCGCCTCGACGGGCGTCATCGGGACAAATTGAAAGTCATTCAGGAGTTGCTGGAGGAGATCGGTCAGGATTTGAATGAAGGCAAATGAGGCTTTCAAGGAAAAACCTGGCACGCATGTGCCGGGTTTTTTTTCGCCTTCGTTCCAGTTCCGGCGATTGTGGATATTCGTTCGTGGGTGCGCTGTGATAATTTACAGGTCACGTTGGTTATCGAGGGCGTTCCTTTTGTTGACTGCGTGAACACTTAAGTAGGTTGACTAACCAACCTGTTTAGGACTATAAGTATTTCAAATTGGTATTTACAAGAAATCGAGAAT
Organism: uncultured Desulfovibrionaceae bacterium; assembly: GCA_964597325.1. Taxonomy (GTDB): domain Bacteria; phylum Desulfobacterota; class Desulfovibrionia; order Desulfovibrionales; family Desulfomicrobiaceae; genus Desulfomicrobium. The sequence continues at coordinate 27,729 of CAZQYA010000004.1, read as the reverse complement.
CGAATAGTTATTTTGCAGTTTTTTTTGGAATCGGAAAAGGGTTTTCGGCTTTTTCAAACTCGGTCGAGTAGAGCGCCCCGCCAAGGCGTTCGGCCACTCGTCGCGTAAAACCGGAGCACAAGGACACTGCCTTGAAAAAACGTTACGTACCCATCACAATTGTCTGCGGTATGTTGGCAATCCTGGCCTTGGGCGGCCAGTTCGCGCCAGCCCCATCCGAAGAACTGCCAGTTCGCCTGCGGTTGGACAACAAGGGCGGCGACGTGGTCTTCACCCATTCCCGCCACGTCGACTATGCCGACACAATGGGGGAAAACTGCTCGAGGTGCCATCACGAGAGTGACTCGCCGGGCCTTGAGCCGGTTGCCTGCGGATCCTGCCATGCAACGGAATACGACGCAGCGTTTCGTTCCGAGCATCAGACCTCGCTTCCGGAAGAGACCTGCACCCGTTGCCATCACGCCGAAATGGGCAAGCTCGTCTACAGCCACGACGACCACGCCGAGATGTACGCCTCCGACTGTACCGACTGTCACCACGACACGGATATCGAGGCCGAACCCGGTGCGTGCAATCAGTGTCATTTCGAGGAGGCCGACGGCGCCACCCCCTCCCTGCGTGAGGCCGTTCACGCCAAGTGCGAAAGCTGTCACCTCGACATGTACGAGAGCAAGCTCGAAGGCTGCGGGAGCTGTCACGAAGTGCTCCCGGGCACTGCCGGTGCCAAGCAGCCCTCCTGCAACTCCTGCCACTACGAGACGGACGGCGTTCCGCTGCTCCATCGCATGGATGCATACCATGGTCAGTGCATGACATGCCACGAAGAGGCTGGGGCCGGGCCATTTGGCGATAAATCCTGTACCCGTTGTCACACCAGGTAAGAGTATCATGATGAAAATACGCCTGAACACCTCGGTAGAAATCAAGGGCAGTCTCCAGGACGTTCCGGTTCCTTCTGCGGTCCGGATTCCCCTCCAGAAGAAGCACAAGCCCGTGGTCAAGAAGAAGCAGATCGTGGGGCGCGGACAGGTTGTCGCGGAGAACCCTTCCAAGAGCGCCTACAATCTCGGTTTCGTGCATTCGAGCATCGACGGCATGGTCATGGATATCCTGCCCGATGCCGTCGTGATCGGACCGCTGCCCGCGCCCAAGGAGGGCGAGGAGGCTCCGGTTCCCGCCGTCGCCGAGCCCTGCGCCGAACTGGACACCCTTGCAAATGAAGATCTTTGCCGCAAACTCCTGGAGCTCGGGGTGGATACCAGCCGGTTCCATCCCACGCGCACGCTCATCATCAACGGCCTGAATCCGGAGCCCGGCGTCGTGGTCAGCGAACAGCTCGTCCAGGGCGCCCAGGAGACCCTGAAAGCCGGCCTCCAGCTTCTTGAGAGGGCCCTCAAGCCCGGAACCGTCAAGCTCGTGGTCGCCGCCGGCAAGCAGATTTCCCTGCATGGCTGCACCACGGTCAACGCCAGTGACGTCTACCCGGCGACCATCGACCCTCTGGTCGTGTATGCCGCAACGGGCGCCGAGCGGCCCGACAACGTCGACGTGATCTCCGTGTCGGACCTCTACCGGGTGGGCGTCGTGGCCGAAACCAAGCTTCCCCTGACGGAAACCGTGGTCGGCGTCGGTGAGAAGGTCTTCCGCGTACCCACGGGCACTGCGGTGCAGGAACTTTTGGACGCAGCCGCAGTCCCTCACGGCACGGACCGCATGGTCGCCCTGGGCGGGCCCATGCGCGGGCAGGCCATCTACGACCTGTCCATTGGTATCCCCAAGGACTGTTCCGCCGTTTCGCTTGTCCCGGAGGGAGTTTTTCCGACGGTACAGCCTAACCCCTGCATTAATTGCGGGGAGTGCGTTCTTGTCTGTCCGGCGCGCATCCAGCCGGGGATGCTTTCGCGCTACTCCGAGTTCGGCATGTTCGAGGAAACCCAGACCCGACATGTGTCGGCCTGTCTTGAATGCGGCATGTGCACCTTTGTCTGTCCGGCCAACCGCCCGGTCATGCAGTATCTGCTGCTGGCCAAGGAGCAGTTGGCCGCCCAGGACGAAATGGTGTCCACGTGCAGGTTGCAGGACTGATGCTTTCCGCATCGTTTAGACCAGTCATGAACAAGGAAGGGTAAAAGCACATGGCAAGCCAGGATATATCCAAGAACATTTACAGCGTGGCCTCGGCTCCGCTTTGGCATTGCGGGAGAACCGTCCGGTCGGACATGACCCAGGTGCTACTGGCCCTACTGCCGGTGGTGGCCATGGCCGCGTACAGATTCGGCTACGACGCAGTGCAGGTCATGGCCTGGGCGGGCCTGACCGCCGTGGTCACGGAAGCCGTCATTCAGAAAATTATGGAGCAGGAACCGACTTCTGACGATTTCAGCGCTCTGGTCGACGGACTGCTTTTTTCATTCCTGCTGCCGGCCACGGCGCCTGTCTGGGTGGTGGTCCTAGGCACTGCGGTCATGATGATCCTCGGGCGCATGGTCTTCGGCGGTTACGGCGGAAGCCCCATCGCGGCCCCCGCGCTTGGCTGGGCCGTGCTCGCGGTTTCCTGGCCGGACTTCATGGATCTCAACGGTATGCTGCTCAAATGGGACCTCATCGAGCCCCTGAGCGAGCTCAAGTATTTCGGGGTCGACGCCATTTCAGGCGTCGGTGTCGGCAGCCTGCTGCTCGGTGAGAATCTTGGCGCTCTCGGCGCCTCCCAGGCGCTCATGATCCTTATCGGCGGCGGCTACCTCATGGCCCGCGGCCTGCTGCGCTGGTACATTCCGGTCTCCTTTCTTGCCGGTGTCATCGTGGCTGGGACAATCTACTACGTGATCGACCCGCAGCTCTACGCCTCGCCGATCTTTCACCTTCTTTCGGGCGCAACGCTCCTGTCCGCCTTCTTCCTCATGCCGTACCCCTCGGCAGCTCCCGTATGGCGTCTGCCCATGCTCATCTACGGCTTTTTCGGCGGCGTGCTGGTCATCATCATCCGCACCTACGGGGTTTATCCCGATGGTGCTTGTTTCGCGGTTCTGCTGGCCAACCTCTGTACGCCCCTGATCGACCTCATCCAACCCAAACCCTTCGGTGGGAGGTAGCTCGGTATGATGGAATTAGTACGCATGGTGGTTGTGCTCTCCTGCATCACCGGACTTGCCGGCTTCGTCCTGTCCGGGCTCAAGGTCTGGACCACGCCCATCATCGAAGAGCAGGTGATGACCAATGTCCAGGGACCCGCCCTCAAGCAGATATTTCTGGACACCAACAATGATCCCGTTGCCGACCGCAAGAAGATGACCATTCCAGGCAGCGAGGAAGAGGTCACCGTTTTCCCCGCCCTCAAGGATGGCAAGCTGCAAGCCGTGGCTCTGGAAGCCTCGGGCAAGGGATACGGTGGGCAGGTGAACGTCATGGTGGGTTTCAACGTGGCGGCCGACACGCTCGTGGGTATCAGCGTCACTACCCATAAGGAGACTCCCGGCCTGGGTTCCCGAATCCAGGAGCCTGCCTATACGAAGCAGTTCAAGGGCAAGGAACCGGCCAAGGCGATGTTGAAGAAAGACGGCGGCGATATCGATGCGATTTCCGGCGCCACCTACTCATCTATTGCTTCGACGGACGCCGTGAAGCAGGCCGCCGGTTGGTACGCTGCTCTCAAGGATACGATCAAAACCACGTGGTGACAGGCCCGCGACCATTCCAAGGAGAATTTATATGGCCAGTATGATGAAAGAATTCACCAAGGGACTTTGGAACGAGCTTCCTCCGTTTCGTCTGGTGCTTGGTCTCTGTCCGGTTCTCGCGGTCACGAACACCGCGAGTAATGGTCTCGGTATGGGAGCGGCGGTCATCTTCGTGCTGACGCTTTCGAACCTGATCATTTCTCTGGTGCGCAATATCATTCCCAAGAAGGTGCGCATCGTCTGTTTCATCGCTATCGCCGCATCCCTGGTCGTTACCGTAGAGATGCTCATGCAGGCCTTTGCCTATCCGCTGTACCAGCAGTTGGGCATCTTTGTCCCGCTCATCGTTGTCAACTGCATCATCCTGGGCCGGGCCGAGGCCTTTGCCGCCAAGAATCCCCCCCATCTGGCCCTGGCCGACGGGCTGGGAATGGGCATCGGCTTCACCGCTTCGCTGACCTTTCTCGGCGGTATTCGAGAGGCTTTCGGAGCGGGTACGCTTTTCGGCGTCGATGTTTTCGGCCCCGACTTTCATCCGTTCACCATCATGGTTCAGGCTCCTGGCGCCTTCGTCTGCTTGGGTCTGATTCTGGCTGGCATGAACTACCTGACCGCCTGGCAGGCCAAGCGCAAGGGGTTGGCCCTGGATCCGAACTTCGATGCCGGCTGCGCCGGTTGCGCCGCGTGCAAGGGGTTGGAAAAGATCGTCCAGCAGAAGAAGCTGGAGCGGCTTGAATCGGCCAAGGGCTAACCAAGGGAGCAACGACATATGGATATTTTTCTTCTCTTCATATCGGCCATCTTTGTAAACAACATCGTTCTGGCCCAGTACCTCGGCAACTGTCCGTATCTTGGGTGTTCCAAGGAGAAGGGTGTTTCCATTGGCATGGGCTTCGCGGTGATTTTCGTGACCTTCATGGCCACGCTGTTCACCTTCCTCATCCAGAAGAACATCCTGATCCCCTTCAATCTTGGTTACCTGCAGACCATTGTTTTTATTCTGGTCATCGCGTCTCTGGTGCAGTTCGTGGAAATGTTTCTCAAAAAGATGGTACCGCCGTTGTACAAGGCGCTGGGCATCTTCCTTCCGCTTATTACTACGAACTGTGCGGTTCTTGGTGTGGCCATCCTCGTACAGCGCAAGGAATTCGATTTCGTGACGTCCCTGCTGTACGCAGTGGCCGCGGGAACGGGTTTCATGCTCGCTCTTGTCGTTTTGGCCGGCATCCGCGAGCGGTTTGAAATAACCAGGGTGCCCCGTGCCATGCAAGGTGTTCCCATCGGCCTTGTCATGGCCGGAATCATGTCGCTGGCGTTCATGGCATTCAAGGGTATGATAGCCTAAGGTGGAGATTCCTTTATGATTACAGTATCCGTTCTGACCCTGTTCAGCCTGGGCTTTGTTTCAGCCGGAGTCTTGGCCATCGCTTCCAAAGTCCTCTATGTCGAAGAGGATCCCCGAATCGAGGTCGTCACCGAGGCTTTACCCGGTGCCAACTGCGGTGGTTGCGGTTTTGCAGGCTGCGAGGCTTATGCCGCGGCAGTCGTCAACGATCCCGACATGCCGCCGAACAAATGTTGCGCAGGCGGACCCGATGTGACCGCGCGTGTGGCTGAACTGACGGGTAAGGCTGCCGGCGATGCCGATCCCCAGGTGGCCTTCCGGCGGTGTGTCAAGGTTGAAGGAAAGGTTGCCAAGAAGTTCGATTATTTCGGCATTCAGAGTTGCGCCGCCGCCAAGCTGGTGCAGGATGGTCCCGATGCCTGCAAGTATGCCTGTCTCGGTTTCGGCGACTGCGTTCGCGCCTGCCCCTTTGACGCCATGTGGATCGAGGGCGATCTGGTGCATATCGCTCCGGACAAGTGCACGAGCTGCGGCACCTGCGTGCGGGTTTGCCCCAACTCGATCCTTGAGCTTATTCCGCGGCGCGCCCGGGTCCAGATTTTCTGCTCGTCCCAGGACAAGGGCAAGGCCGTCAAGGATGTCTGCGAGGCCGGGTGCATCAGCTGCAATGCGTGCATCAAGAAATGTCCGGCCAATGCCATCTCCATGGTCGACGACCGTATTGTCATCGATCACAAGGTGTGCCTGGACTACGGGCCTTCCTGCGAGGAGATCTGCGTGGAGAAATGCCCGCGCGACATCCTGCGTTGCCTGAATCCCGACCTGATCTCGGCCGCGCCCGACACGGAGCCGGCAACATATCCTGAAGAGTCTCATGTCGCGGACCTGAACGCCTAACCACGCCATAGAATCGGAGCAAAGAACATGAAGCATGTGACTCAGATACACGAACGGCGGGCTTTCCTGAAAACCCTGGGCATTCTCGCGGCCGGTGCGGCCATTGCCCCGGCCCTGAAGGTTCTTCCGGCCCACGCCGCCAGCGGTCTGTCCAGGACGAGCGAGCAGCGGATGCTCATGGGCACGTTCGTGGGCATGACGGTCCTGACGCCTTCCACGCAGCTCGGTGAAGAGGCCCTGGGCCGCGCCTTCGCCGAAATTGAACGCCAGGTAGGTATTTTCAGCCGTTTCGATTCCTCTTCCGCCTTGTCGGACTTGAACCGGAATGGGCGTTTGACGGGAGCTCCCCGTGAGCTCCTTGATGTCGTTTCCTTCAGCGACGATTTGTATCGGCGTTCTTCCGGGAGATTCGACGCAACCATCGCGCCGGTGGTCAACCTGCTTGAGCGGTCCCACGGTAAGCCCGATGCCGGTGATCTCAAGGCGGCGTTGGCGCTTGTGAACGGTTCGCGGTTGCGCCGCAGCGGCTCGAACCTCGCTTTCGCCGCTTCAGGCATGTCCGCGACACTGGACGGCGTGGCCAAAGGCTACATCGCCGACAGTGCCGCCGATGTCCTGGGCAAGGCAGGAGTAACGCATTTCCTCATTGATGCCGGCGGCGACATTCGCGTGGGTGGAGCTTCCGACGGACAGGCCCGCCCCTGGAAGGTGGCCATCGAGGATCCGGACAAGCAGGGCAAGTATCCTGCCATCATCGAGTTATCGTCAGGTGCTGTGGCGACTTCCGGCGGATACGAGGTCTACTTCGATCCGTCACGGAAATCGCACCATCTCGTGAATCCCGGGACTGGCAGCTCGCCGCAGTACGTCAGGAGCGTCAGCGTGAAGGCGCCGACGGTCAAGGAAGCCGACGGACTGGCGACGGCCCTGAGCCTCATGCACCCGCGCGAGGCCCTCAAGTTGGCGGATTCCCTGCCCGGGCACGCCTGCCTGCTGGTTACGTCCACGGGTGCGCGGATTTCCTCTTCCCGCTGGGGCTAGCCCCTCTCTCCATACCGATCGATCCAGAAAAGCCGGCTTCTGCCGGCTTTTTTGTTTTCTGATCCATACTCAACGATCTGTATACGACCTGTATTTTTTTTCAGAGCATCCTCCCTTTATTTCGTGGGATGTAATCCTTATGGTACAATCATGGACGGGATCGCTTCAGGCATCCGGTCCGGCAGGCCGATTGGGTTCGTCTGAATCAACGTGATGCAAACGGCAAAATCGTGATTTGCAAGGATAGGTGCGACAATGGCTAGATGGATCTTGCGCGGACTTGGGATTGTGATTCTCGCTCTGGTCGGGCTTGGTGGGGGGCTTCTCGTGTGGGTCGACCCCAATGATTTCAAGCCGCAGATCATTTCGGCAGTCCGAGAGAATACCGGCAGGGAGTTGCGGATTGACGGCGATCTCGGGCTGGAGTTTCTCCCGTATCTCGCCGTTTCCATCGGGTCCGTCGAACTCGGCAACAGCAAGGGGTTCGAGGGCCCGTTTATGACTCTTGAGGGCGCGCATCTCAAGGCCAGGCTTCTCCCGCTCCTTTTTTCCAGGCTTGAGGTCCTGGCCGTGGATGTCGACTGTCTTTCCCTCTTTCTTACCCTTGACGCCGATGGCTGCAGAAACTGGCTGGATCTGGCCACGCCTGCCGACGACAAGGCGGCTACGCCGGAGAGTCCGGCCCTGGCCCGGGACAGGCGCGTTCCGGTCCTGGCGTCCCTGATTGTCGACGGCCTTCGCGTCTCCGAAGCTCGTGTGGTCTGGGATGACCGGCTCAAAGGCGACAAATACGACGTGAGCGGGATTTATCTCGATGTCTCGAATTTCGCTTTTGGCGTCCCTTTTCAGGTGGACACGGGCGCGTCGGCCAAATTCGCAGGCATGGCTGGAGATCTTGATTTCTCGACCAGGGCAGTTCTTGAATTCGACCGCCTGGTTCTTGAGGATCTTGATCTCAATGCCCGGATATCCGGCGGCGGCCTTTCGGAAACCGAAACCATCGCCCTGACTGCCTCACGTGTCTCCACGGACGGCAGAGTGGACAACGGCCGTTTGCAGGGGCTGGGCATCGACGTGCGTTTCGCCACCCGTGAGGCCCAAGGGGCCTTGACTGCGGGGACTGTCGAGGTGGCTGAATTCAAGCCCCGCGACGTCTTCGCCCGACTTGGTCGGGCTCTTCCCGACTTTTCCAATCCCGGCGCCCTGGAGAAGGCTTCCTTTGCCTGCAACTGGTCAGGAACTTCCGAACGTCTGGACATATCCGCCCTGCGTCTCGCTCTGGACGACTCGACGCTGCAGGGAGACGTGGCTGTACTCGGCCGGGATAATCCTTTCGTCTCCCTGGATCTGGCCATCGACACCCTGGACATCAACCGTTACGGAGTTCGCTCCCAGGACGAAAACGGCCAGGCCGCGGAGGAGAGCGCAGATGATGCCATAACCCTTCCCATGCGCGAGTTGCGGTCCTTGAACGGCAATGCGACCCTGGCTGTCGGTTCCCTTGCGGTGGGCAAGATTCGCTGTTCCGACGCGTTGGTGCGTATGCGCGCCAAAGGTGGTGTCATCGACCTCGACGCTCTTGAGGCGACTGCATACGAAGGTCGGTTACGGGGCTCGGGAGCGCTCGACGTGCGCAGCGACACGTCGAGGTATTCCTGGACTCACGACGTGAGCGGTCTTCAGCTTGGCCCCCTCCTTGCCGACTTGCATGACCAGAAGGCCGTGGAAGGCACCATGCGGTCTACAGCCTCGGTTCAGACCCGTGGCACGGCAGTATCTGCCCTGAAGCAGAATCTTGGCGGAAACGTCGATTTCAAGGTCACGAACGGAATCCTCAACGGCGTGAATATCCCCAAGCGCATCCGTGATGGGATCCGGGCCCTCAAGGGGGAGGCCGCGACTCCGCCTGAGGCCGAGCAGACCGTGTTCTCGGAACTTTCGGGCAGTGGAGTCATCAGGCAGGGTGTGGAAACGACCAGCGACCTTCTGCTTCTGGCCCCGCGTTTCCGTGTGACCGGGGAGGGTCAGGCGGATCTGGTGCGCGAGAGCATGGATTACCGGCTCGTGCTGCACCTGGATGGCAGCGAGGGACGGTTCGACGAGGGCGCTCTGGGGATTTCTCGCATTCCGGTGCGCGTCAGCGGCCCGTTTCGTGGTCCAAAGGTGGCCCCGGACATGGAGGCTGTGCTCCGCGGCCTCGGCCTGCAGGGCGGCAAAGCCCTGGAGGAAACCATCAAGGGCGTGGGCTCCGGCCTGAACAAGGGCGTAGAGGGCCTGAAGCGTTTATTCCAATGATCCGACTCTGGTGGAGTTCCTTCGTCCACCTCGGCAACAACCATCGCCCCTAACGACAAAGGGCCGCTTCCACAGCGGCCCTTTGTCATTTCCATACCCACTAATCGGGTCAAGGGGCGAGCCCCTTGCGGGGTGCGGGGCAGCGCCCCGCCCTCTTCACACCATCACACCACACCATCGAAACCTACTCCACATCCCACTGCGCCCCCTGGGGCGTGTCCTGGATGGTCACGCCGAGGGTGAGGAGTTCGTCGCGGATGGCGTCGGAGCGGGCGAAGTCTTTGGCGCCCCGGGCTTCCTGGCGCTCCTTGAGACGGGTCTCGATGAGGTCCGTGTCGATTTTTCTGCGCTGGACGCGGCTGGCCTTGAGTTGGGTCAGGAAGTCGGTGCTGGGCATGAGGAAGAGGCCGAGCACTTCGCCCCAGCGTTCGAAGAGTTTCAGGGCGTGGCGGATGAGGTCGCGTCCCTGTTCGGACTTCTTCAAGGCCTTGTCTTCGAGGATGCGGTTCACGATTTTCATGAGCCCGAAGACGTGGCCCAGGGCGGCGGCCGTGTTCAGGTCATCGGCCATGGAGTCGTCCCATTTGGCTTCCAGGGCCGTGGCTTCCACCACGATTTCCGCGGGGAGCTGCGTGCCGGTCCATTTGGTGCCGGCCACGTGGGCTTCGGCGGCCGCCTTGGTCAGGTAGATGCGCTTGAGGGCGCGTTCGGATTCTTC
>CAZQYA010000004.1:0-17656 GCA_964597325.1 uncultured Desulfovibrionaceae bacterium | reverse complement strand
GGGAAGGCCAGGTCCTGGCCGCCGCCGTGGATGTCGAAGGGCAGGGGCAGGTAGCGTTCGCTCATGGCCGAGCATTCGATGTGCCATCCCGGGCGGCCCGGGCCCCAGGGGCTGGGCCAGGAGGGTTCGCCGGGCTTGGCGCCTTTCCAGAGGGCGAAATCCAGGGGGTCTTCCTTTTTCTCGCCCGGCTCGATGCGCGCGCCGGCCTGAAGGTCTTCGATGTTGCGGCCCGAGAGCTTGCCGTAGCCCTCGTAGGAGCGGACGCGGAAATAGACGTCGCCGTCGGGGGTCGAATAGGCGTGACCTTTGGCGATAAGGTTTTCGCAGAGCGTGATCATGTCCGCGATGTGTTCCGTGGCCTTGGGTTCGATGTCGGCGCGCATGATGCCCAGACGGTCCATATCCGTGTAGAACGCATCGATGTAGGTGCGGGCGATGGTCTCGAAGTCCGTGCCTTCGCGGTTGGCCCGGTTGATGATCTTGTCGTCGACGTCGGTGAAGTTGCGTACAAAGGTCACATCCAGCCCCGCGTAGCGGAGGTAGCGGACCAGTACGTCGAAGACTACCGCTGAGCGGGCGTGACCGATGTGGCAGAAATCGTAGGCCGTGATGCCGCAGACGTACATGGAGACGTGTCCTGGCTTGAGGGGAACGAATTCTTCCTTTTTCCTGGTGAGGCTGTTGTAGATCTGCATGCTCAATCCTTGTTTTTGCTTGGCGGAAGTATGTTCAGCGCGGAGCGGATGCGGGTCCGCAACGTGTCAGCGCTCAAGAGCGTGAGCAGGGCCGAGAGTTCCGGCCCGGCATCCGAGCCGGTCAAAGCCAGACGGATAGGGTGGTACAGGGCGCGGCCTTTGGCGCCTGATTGTTGGGCCGTGCGTTTGAGGATGTCTTTTGCCTGCTGCGCGGCCAGGCTGGTTTCGGGCTCGATGTTTGCCAGTTCCGCGAAAAGGGCTTCGAGGACGTTTGCGCCGGAGGCCAGCCCCTGCAGGGCCTCCTCGTCATAGCGGACCCGGTCGGCCGTGAAATGGGGCAGCATGTTCTGCAGTTCATGGATGGACTGGGCGTTGTCGCGCAGGCCCGTCACGAGATCAAGGCGCTGGGCGTTGTCGAGGCTGTGCCAAGTGTCGCCGGTCGCGACGGCTTGGTCCAGGGCGGTGACCTGCATCTGTGGGTCCGCGGCACGGAAGTAGCGTGCACTCAGGCTCCGCAGTTCCTCCATGTTCATGACGGCATTGCCGCGGCCCAGGGCAAAGGGGTTGAAGGCCCGGGCCATGTCCTCCAGGGACGCGAAAAGATTTTTGAGAGGCAGGGCGCCGGATAGGGCCGCCAGGTAGTGGACCACGGCCATGGGTTCGAGACCTTCCCGGATGCAGTCGGTCACGCTCAGGGCGCCGGTGCGCTTGGAGAGCTTCTTGCCATCGGTGTCCACGAGCAGCCCGTGGTGGGCGAAACTTGGTGCGGTGAGGCCCAGGGCTTCGTAGAGCAGGAGTTGACGCGCGGTGTTGGTCAGGTGGTCCTCGCCGCGCAGGACGAGGTTGACGCCCATGTCGGCGTCGTCCACGACCACGGCGAGGTTGTAGCTGGGCCAGCCGTCCGAGCGCAGGAGCACGAAGTCGCCGAAGGCGCCGGAGGGCACGCGCATGTCCCCCTTGATGAGGTCCCTGAAGACGACGTCGTCCTTTCCATCTGTGCGCAAGCGCATGACGTGGGGCTCTCCGGCAGCGACGCGAGCCCGGCGTTCTTCGGCGGAAAGAGCTGCGCAGGCGCCGCTGTAGCGCGGGGGGAGGTTCCGAGCCGCGGCCTCGGCGCGCTGCCGCTGCAGTTCCTCTTCGGAGCAGAAACACGGGTAGGCGCGGCCGTTTTCGGCGAGTCTGTCCACTGCCTGGCGGTAGAGGTCAAGACGCAGGCTCTGGCGGCGCGTGGGCGAGTCGGGCGTCAGACCCAGCCAGGCCAGGGAGTGGAGGATGGCTGCCTCGTGGGCAAAGGCGGAACGTTCCCGGTCCGTGTCTTCCAGGCGCAGGTGAAAGGAGCCGCCGCTCTGCCGGGCCAGCAGCAGGTTGAGGACGGCCGTGCGGATATTGCCCAGGTGGGGTGTCCCCGTGGGGCTCGGGGCGAAGCGGGTGACCCAGGGGCCGCCTGTCTTGAAATTGGTCATGCCGGGCTCCGCAGGCCCGTGACCACGGCCACGGCCTTGATGCCTTCCTTGCGGCCGGTGAAACCCAGGCGTTCCTCGGTGGTGGCCTTGACGTTGACCTGGCCGTCGGCGAGCTCCATGAGCCTGGCCACATTGGCGCGGATGGCGGCCTTGTGGGGCCCCAGGCGCGGCGTCTGGGCGATGATGGTCAGGTCGACGTGGGCAATGTTCAGGCCGGCCTTGCGAGCCTTGTCCATGACCTCGGAGAGGAGGATGGCCGAGGAGATGTTGTCGAACCTGTCGTCGCTGTCGGGGAAATGTTCGCCGATGTCCCCGAGCCCCAGGCAGCCCAGGACGGCGTCGCACAGGGCGTGGAGGAGCACGTCGCCGTCGGAGTGGGCCTTGATCATGGGCGCGCCGGCGATGGGCATGCCGCCCAGGACCATGGGGCGGTTTCCGCCGTAGGCATGTACGTCGTAACCGAAGCCGGTGCAGGGCACGGGCAGAGGAGCTGGGGAAGAGAGCACGCGCAGATCCTCCGGGTTGGTGATCTTGATGTTGTCGGCCTCGCCGGGAACGACGCGCACCGTGCCTCCGGCCAGCTCGACCATGCTGGCGTCGTCGGTGACTTCCCAGTTTTCCTCGAGCGCCCTGTCGTGGACGCGGCGAAGCAGGTCCGTTGGGAAAAGCTGCGGTGTCTGCACGGCGCGCAGTTCTTCTCTGCGCAGGGTCGAAAGGACCGTGTCGCCGTTGACCTGCTTGACGGTATCCGTGACCGGCAGTGCCGGTATGGCGCCGTCGCCGCCATCGGACAGGGCTTCGAGCAGGGAACGTACCAGGGAGGCGGAAAAGAAGGGGCGAGCGCTGTCGTGCACCAGAACGCGTGCGCAGTCGCGGGGCAGGGCGGCCAGGCCGTGGCGCACGGAATCCTGGCGCCGGTTGCCACCTGCTACGGCCATCACCGGCACGCCGGGAACGAAGCGTTCTTTGAGCAACTGGAGTTCATGGCCACGGGCGTCGAGTTCCTCGGCGGGAAAGACGACGATGATGCCTGCGAGGTCCGGAACCGCCGCCATGGTCGAGACGCTTCGCCAGTACAGGGGGTGGCCTCCGTGGGGCAGGAACTGCTTGCGTGCTCCGCCCGATTCCCGGGCGATGCGCGAGCCCTGGCCGGCGGCCAGGATTATGGTCCAGAGTTTGTTGGTCATGATCGAAATTACGGAGTCGGACGATAAGCCGGATTCTGTTCCCGTTGCCGGGCAGCTGTCATTCCTCTAGGGCGACGGTTTCCCGCCGTCTCGAGCAACCTACCCGAAGGTCTTGACCGGGCCGGTCACCTTCCTATTTGGTCTTGCACCGGATGGGGTTTACCTAGCTTGCCGCGTCACCGCGACAACTGGTGGGCTCTTACCCCGCCTTTTCACCCTTACCCAGGCTCAAGAGCCGGGGCGGTCTGTTTCTGTGGCACTGTCCCGGGGTCGCCCCCGCTGGACGTTATCCAGCATCCTGCCCTGTGGTGTCCGGACTTTCCTCTCCCGACCTTGCGGCCGGCAGCGACAGCCTGTCCGACTCCGCAAAAATCATTCGGTTTCCGGTTCCGAGAAATGGCGCTCCCAGAAGATGATGCGCAGGCAATTCGGGCAGCTTAAGATCTGCTCGCCCTTCTGCAGATCGATGAACGTCTGGGGCGGAATGACCACATGGCAGCCCTGGCACACGGCTTCGCTGACGGGTACGATGACGGGATTGGGAATGCGGTCACGGATGAAATTGTAGCGCGTCAGGATGGGCGCGGGCACTGCTTCGGAGGCCTTCTGCTTATCCTTGGCGAGTTCTTCCAGGCGGGTGCGCTTCTCGGCCAGTTCCTGGTCGAGGGTGGACTGCTGGGCGGAGATGGACTCGGCCAGTTCGTCAATGTCCTGTTGCAGGGTGTCACGGCGTCCCTCGAGGTCCGAGAGGTCGGCCATGAGGTTTGCGCGTTCCTCCTCGCGAAGGCGGTTCATCTTTTCCATGGAATCCATCTCGCGCATCATGGCGTGGTATTCCTTGGTGTTTTCGACCATCATGAGCTTGTTCTTGCTCTTCTTGACCTTCTGGGCGTCGTTCTCGATCTCGTTTTCCAGGCGTGTCTTCTGTTCCACGAGGACGTCGACTTTCTCCTGGATCACGGTCTTCTGCTGCTCCAGGTATTCCTTCTTTTCCTTCAGGCTCTGGAGCTGCTTGGGCGCTTCCTCAAGAACCTGTTCCAGAGTGATCATTTCCGAGTCGACCTTCTGCAGCACGACGAGCTGTTCGATCTGTTCGATGTAAATGCTCAAGGTTTATCCTCCTCAAAAAAACGTATCATGTGTCCGGGTGTATCCCGGGGAGACTTCATGCAAACGGGTCGCGGCCTGGGAGAAAGACGACACGGACCCCTTCAGGGTCGAGGTCTTTCGAAAGATTTTCGCTCCAGACACGCATCATCTTCTCTTCGAGACTGAAATGCCCCACATCGAGGGTCACGCCCAGGTCCTGCGCGGCCTGGGCCTGGTGGTACTTGACGTCTCCTGTCAGGTAAACGTCCGCGCCCCGGGCAAAGGCGGCGGGGGCCAGGTCCGCTCCCGAGCCGGGGCAATAGGCCACGGTGGTGACGGAATCCGGCGCAAAGCCGATTTTTCTGGGGGTGCACCGCAGGACCCCGTTCAGCGCGGCCATGAAATCCGGCCATGCAAGGGGACGCGGCAGGGTGCCGACGCATCCGAAGCCGAACTCCCTGACCGGTGCCGTCAAGGCGATCTCCTGGCAGTTCTCCAGGGTGGCGGCCCGGGTGCGGAAGGCTGCCGCCTCTTCGGGCCAGCAGACGTACTCGGCGGTTTCGTCGTCACGGAACGTGCAGGCGCTTTCGAAATCCTTCAAAGATTCGCAGTTTCCGCCGTGGAGGCGGAAGAGCGTGGGCGTTTCACGCAGTGAGGGCTCGATGACGCGCATGTTCGCAAGCCCCAAGGCCCGTCCCAGCCAGTTGACGGGACCGGTCGGGTTGGCATCCAGAGACGTATGTGCGCTGTAGACCCACATGGCGGTGCCCAGGCTCAGGCGCAGGACTTCGTGGAATTCGTCCAGACGGCTGGGCAGCCGGGGCGCCAGGGTCAGGGGATGATGGCAGAGCAGGAAATCCGCCTTGAGGTCCACGGCCCGCCGCAGGGTGTCCACGGTGGGGTCGAGGGCCATGCAGAGGGTTTTGACCTTCCTGGAGGGCGAGGCGATCTGTACGCCGCTCTTGTCCCATGACGCCGCCAGATGCAGGGGCGCCGTGGTCTCGATATGCGCGATGAGGTCTTTGGGATGCATGGTGCTCCGTGTGCGTACGCCGTTCTTTCCGTCCGTTGACGGATAAAGCAGCAAATCTAGTAACCCGCCCCTGTGATGTCAATGCAGGGGCGCACCAAAAAAGGCTCTGGCCATTGTGGCCGGAGCCTTGCGTCGACAGGGATCTGTCTTCCGGGGAACGCCGTCCGGCGGAAGGCGGCTGTCTCTCAGCGGTCGAGCTCCCTTGTGAAGGGGGCAGGGCAGCGCTCTCCCAGGACGGAAACCTTGAACACAGGGGCAGGAGGAAGTCAACCCGTCGGGAGGCGTCTTTGCGTGGCTGGAAACGGGCAAGGAAGCCTGTCGGCCGTATTTCCGACGTGTCCTGGATTTCCGGCGTTGCCGGCAGGGTCCCGTGCCGTCCCGGATGCTCACCTGTGCCGTGCGTCTCCCGAATCGTCGGTGTGGCGTATGGGAATGCTCGATGGTTCACGCCTTTTGCGGCGAATTCGGAGCACTGCCCAGACAATGGCCAGGCCCAGGATGTCCATGCAGAGAAAAACGGGAAGATGCCGTAATATGAACGGTCCGATATATACGATGGATTTTTTTTCGATCCATTCTCCGATCTTAAAATGTGATGAACCCGGGATGATTTGTTCCGACATCATTTTTCCGTCAACAGTCAGCGCTATGGCGTGATGGAATTGTTCTCCAGTCGATGTGTCCAGTCGAGCGCCACCTCCCCCTGTTATGATGTATTCGATCCCATCATGTTTTGTTCTGTTATAGCCATGGAAATCTGCTGCTATGACATAATTAATGTTCAATTTTTTACAAGCATCCATGATTTCCTG
Organism: uncultured Desulfovibrionaceae bacterium; assembly: GCA_964597325.1. Taxonomy (GTDB): domain Bacteria; phylum Desulfobacterota; class Desulfovibrionia; order Desulfovibrionales; family Desulfomicrobiaceae; genus Desulfomicrobium. Next base: position 11,377 of record CAZQYA010000004.1, on the reverse strand, counting down.
CTCATCCCTCGTGTGTCTTTCTTTTATATCCGGGGATACCCATGGAGGAATATGCATGAAAAGAAATCTGTTATCATAGTGATCAAGCAGTTTTGGGTCAAATGAATGTAAATATGCTATGGATTCTTTGTTGGAGAATCGTTTGTCGAGATGACGTATGAAGATGAATATGTTGTTCCCGTATTCGAAGGAGAAATTGCAGGGACCGTATTCTTTTTCAAAGCGGTCGACGGGATATTTGTCCGGATCGACGTCATGGTTGCCCGGTGTGAAGAAAACCGGGCACCGGAAGCCGAATTCCGGCGTTTCCAGCCGGAAGAGAGCGTGCTCGTCGGATGTGCCGCGATCAACCCAGTCTCCGAGAATGACGAGGAACGCAGGGTGCTTGGAGTTGATGTCCTGTGCCAGGCCTTCGAATGTCCCGGTGCTGCGCGTATCTCCGACTATCGCGAATGTCAGCGGGCCATTCTTCCCCGGAGTCGCGAGGGCCTGACGGATCCTTGGAAAGTTTCCGAAGTTCGGGGGCATGCCGGCTTGGCGGGCGATGTGCGTTGCGATGCACGCATAGGCTTGCAGGCCCAGGGTCAGGGCAAAGACCGCGACCAGTGTCCGGGCGCAATACCGGGTGAGGAGACAGAGCATTGTTTTCTCCGTGGGCGTATCAGGGGCGCGTTTGCCCGGTCCGGCTTTGCCGGTCCCTGTGCAGGACGATCAGATGAAGCGTGTCGCCGGACAGGTCGGAAACGCGCAGGTGAGCCTGTGGCGCGAAGTCTTCGAGAGATTCTGGTGGAAGCGGGTCTTCCCTGCGCGACACGAAACATACCGTGTCCTGGAGGCTGTTGCCGCACTGGGCCGGCGCTTTGAGGGGCAGGCTGCCGAGAATCCAGGAATCCTGGAACTTGAGCGAGGAGTCGCCGATCACGGATGTACTGGCCGTGAGCGCGCGAATTTCCGCAGGCGATACGGACATGTCTCCGGCCGGCGGCTCGATAAGGGCGGGTATGAGAAGACAGCCCAGTGCGAGCATCGCAAACTTGGTCATGAACAGGCTTGTCAGGTCGCGTGAGCGGCAGAGCCGATACAGGAGCAGAGCGAGCAGTGCCGCCGACGCGGCAATGCCGGCAAGTTCTGCGCCGCCCATGGCGGGAAAGCGCCTGCGCAGCAGAAACAGTGCAGCGGGAATGCCCAGGCCGGCTGCCGCGAAGACCGCGGTTTGGGCCGCGAACAAAGCCCGTCCGAAACGTCCCCCTTTTTCCGGGTCGTGCAGGAGGCCTTCAAGGTACGTGCCCATGAGCATGCACAGGGGGATGAGGGAGGGCAGCAGGTACCGGTCCTTCTTTTCCGGCACGAGCATGAGCAGGGCCACGCTGCCGAGGGTCCATGCGAAGGGCCGCCAGTAGGGGAGCAGCGGTTCGACGCGTTTTCGGGCATGCCCGGGCCACAGGGCCGCGCACGCCGTCATGCCCCAGATTCCCGTCATGAGCGGGAACTGCAGGTAGAACCAGAACGGTTTGGTATGCCGGATGAACCATGCTTCTCGTTCTGCGGAGATCATGCCCGCGAAATTCTGCGGTACGGCAAGCCAGGCCGCAGCCGACCAGGATATGGAGAGTCCCACCCCGATCCCAAAGGCCAGCGCCAGGTCCCGGAACCGGGTGCGGAAACCCTTCCAGCCGCCCGTGGCCAGCATTGCCGTCATGAACGGCAGGAGCAGGGCATAGAAGCTGACCGGCCCCTTACTCAGTCCGGAGAGCCCCAGCAGCAGCCCCGTGCCAACGGCCAGCTTCCTGCGGGGAACAGGCGACTCCAGGATAACGGCCAGCCCCCAGATCGCCGCCAGCATGAATGCATGGCAGTAGATGTCCCAGCTGTTGCGCCAGGTCATGAGCACGAACATGTAGCTGGTGGAGAGAAAGCCGGTGGCCCAGGCGGCGGCGCCGGTGCTCTTCGTCCAGAATCGGGTCAGCCCGAAGAGCGAAGTAACCAACAGCAGCCCCGCCAGGGCCGAGGGGAAACGGTTTACGGCAAGGTCCGTGTCCATGCCCGCATTGCTCAGCATCATGGCCGCGGCCGTGAGCCATGTCGGCAGGGGCGGCTTGGCCAGGCGCAATTCCCCGTGCAGGGTGGGAAGAAACCAATGGCCGGTTTCGATCATCTCCCTGGCGGTGATGAGGTTGCGCGCTTCCATGATGTCCACCCCGAGGATGTCGCGGTGGACAAAGATTCCTGCGCACGCGATCAGGAGGACGCCGAGAAGGGCGGCAAGGAAAACAGCCTGTCGCGATTCGCTAGCGGCCATCAGCTTTTCGTCCCTCTGCCCCGCCCGCAGGCATGGCTTTGGATGAGGACGGCGTAGCCATGCGCCCCAGCGCCTTTTCGGTATTGCTCCAGAGCAGCAGGCCGTCGCGGAAGGCGCGGCTCGCTCCCTGGTAGTAGGCGATGTCGCGCCGCATCAGGGGGTCCGCCGTGTTGTCCTCGGTCTCGTCGCTCAGCCCCAGGGCGTCTTCGTGGCGGCGCATCCCCCGCCGTGGGCTGAGGATGGCCAGGTCGCGGCCGTCGAACAGGCCCAAGTGCTGGTAGTTTCCGATGAGCGCCCGTCCGGGAGTGCCGTCGTCACGCAGCAGGTTGCGGCCGAAGAACGTCGAGAGGTAGTCCATGCGCAGCAGTCCAAGCAGGGTCGGGGCCAGGTCGATCTGGCTGGCCACGGCGGATACCTCTCGCGGGGCAAGAACCCCGGGCGCATAGATGAACAGGGGAATGTGGTATTCACGTACGGGCAGGTCCTGCCTGCCGGCGCTTCCCGACGTGTGGTCGGCGACGAAGACGAAGATCGTATCGTCGAACCAGGGTTTCCGGCGGGCCTGTTCCAGGAAACGGCCGACGGCGAAGTCGGCGTATTTGACGCCGCCCTTGCGATCGTGTCCCGATGGAATGTCGATGCGCCCGTCAGGGTAGGTGAAGGGGCGATGGTTGGAGGTGGTCATGAGCTGCAGGAAAAAGGGGGTGTTCGAGGCGTGGTCGGTGTCTGCCTCGCGCAGTGCCAGGGCGTACAGATCCTCGTCGCACATGCCCCAGGCGTTCTCAAAGGAGATCATCGCGTCCGGAGTGGCGGTCTGGTCGATGACGCGGTAGCCGTTGCCCTCGAAGAACGCGTTCATGTTGTCGAAGTAGCCGCGTCCGCCGTACAGAAAGGCGCAGTCGTAGCCTTTGGTCCGCAGTTGCCGACCAAGGCTGGCGTATCCGCTTTCCCGCCCGAGGCGCTTGACGATGGCGCGTCCCGGTGTCGGGGGAACAGAGAGGGTGATGGCCTCCAGGCCCCGCACGGTGCGCGTGCCCGTGGCATAGAAATTTCGGAAGAACACGCTGTCTCGTCGCAGTCGGTCCAGGTTGGGCGTCAGATGCCGGGAGTTGCCGAAGGCCTCGAGGTAATCCGCACTCATGCTTTCCATGGTGACCACGATGATGTTGAGCGGTCTGAATTCCCCTGGGTTGTCGATGGCCCTGCGCACGTCCAGGTGGTCGGAAGTGAGGAAGCGCGCGTTGGGCTCGGACAACTCCCGGCGGAGCAACTCACTGATTTCCTTGTCGGGCAATGTGGCGTAGAGTTGGTTATAGTCGAGTTCGTTGTTCCGGAAGGCGGCAAAGAACCGGTAGGGGCCGTTGGCGATGAGTTCGCGCCGGATGGCGTTGTCCCCGGCGCCGGCGGAGAATTCCTGTCCGGGCATCGCAGTCACGGCGAGGCACGCGGCCGTCACACCGCCCACGAGGAGCAGGCGCTGAGCGCGGGACAGAAGCGGGGCGCGCAGTGCCCGGGCAATGACCTTGCCAAAACCGGCCGTGGCCGCCACGGAGATGACGACAAGCATGGCCACGAGGGGGTAGACCGGGTAGGATTGCAGGATGTTGTCGACGACTTCCCGGGAATAGATGAGGTAATCGACGGCGATGAAGTTGAAGCGCACTCCGAACTCGTCCCAGAACAGCCACTCTGAAAGGGCGGTGAAAAGCATGACGAAAAAGCTCACGCCCGTGAGGACGCGCAGCATCCCCTGGTGCCAGCCCCGGTTCCACAACCCCGCGGGGCAAAGGGCCAGGTACACGGCCAGGGGCAGGGCCGCGTAGCACAGAAAGGCCATGTCATGGGCCGTACCGAGGCCGAGAATGGCCAGAATGCCGAGAAAGCCGGCATTGACATCTGCGAAATGAGCCGCCAGCAGAAGGCATCGGGTCAGAAAAAAGACAGACAGCCAGGTGGCCATCATAATGGCCAGGTATCGAATCTGGGCATATCGGAACGGGTGCATGGACTCTCCTTTTCGATGTTCTGGGCCGGAGTACTCCATGGACTGTGAGCCGCCTGTCGTGCCGATGTGAAAAAAACGTGAAACCGCGAGGCCGCCAATGCGCATCCTGATCGTCGAGGACAATCCCGACATCCTCGCCAACGTGCTCGATTACCTCCAGCTCAAAGGCTATTCCGTGGACTGCGCCCAGGACGGTCTGAGCGGCCTGCATCTGGCCGCTACGCAGTCCTACGACCTGATCATCCTGGACGTCATGCTGCCCGGCATCGACGGCTACCAGATCTGCCGGCGGCTTCGCGAAGATGCCCGCCTGAACGTCCCCATCATCATGCTCACCGCACGCGACACCCTGGATGACCGCATTCACGGTCTGGATATCGGAGCCGACGATTACCTGGTCAAACCTTTCGCCCTGTCGGAACTGCTCGCACGCATCCAGGCGGTGCTGCGGCGTTCCCGCGGAGAGCTTCGGCATGAACTGCGTGTCGGCGACCTGACGTTCGATACGGACAGTCTCGACGTGCAGCGTGCGGGGCGTGCGCTCAAAGTGCATCCCCTGGGACTGAAGCTTCTGGCCGAACTGATGCGCAAGAGTCCGGCGGTGGTCCGCCGCGAGGTGCTCGAGCAGGCGCTGTGGGGAGACGACGTCCCGGACAGCGACAGCCTGCGCAGCCATGTCCACCAACTGCGCCAGACTATCGACAAGCCTTTCGAACGGCCGCTGCTGCACACCGTGCACGGGGTGGGATACCGTCTGGCGGAGGCCGGCGATGCTCTCTAGGCTGCAATTTTCCCGGCGCATCGTCATCGCCTTCGTCCTGATGACGGTGGTCGTCAGCGGCGCCTTCTCCCTCGGCATTGTCGGCGTTGTCCATTTCGTCGAAGGGCAACTCGTTTCCAGGGAACTGCTCACCAGACTGAACACGGTGCTGCACGAGGATGTGAGGCAAGGGCGGCCTCCGCGGCTCGACGCGCAAACCAGTTTTTTCGCCTCCAACGATTCCGGGAGGCCTCTTCCCGAGCGTTTTGCCGCGCTCCCCGAGGGCCTGACCGAGATCGAGGACGAGATGGAGGTTGCGTATGTGTACGTGCTCGACAGGGGCGGTGTGCGCTATATGCTCGTCCAGGATCAGCAGGAATTCGAGGACAGGGAGGAGATTCTCTTTGCCGTGGTCGTCGCCGGCTTCCTGCTTTGCATCGTCGGAGCCTGGGGCCTGGGTGTGGTCATGGCGCGGCAGGTCATGGCCCCTGTGGCCAGGCTTGCCCGGGAGGTGCAGCATCTCGATGGCCGGGATGCGCGTCGGCAGCCCCTGGCGCCGGGCTATCCGGACGATGAGATAGGTCATCTCGCCGCCGCTTTCGACGGTACCCTGGGACAGCTCCGACTGGCCATCGAGCGGGAACGCCTGTTCACGAGCGACGTCAGCCATGAGCTGCGCACGCCCCTGATGGTCATCTCGACTTCCTGCGAACTCCTGGCCGAGTCGGCCCTTGATGCCCGCCAGCGTGAACAGGTCGAGCGCATCGAGCGCGGGGCTCGCCAGATGCGTGAACTGGTCCAGACGTTTCTGATGCTGGCGCGGGCAGAAAGCGTCGGCGTCGAGTACGGTCCGGCACCCACGGTCCGCGAGATCGCCCGCGAGCAGGGCGAGCACTGGGGGGCGGCCATCCGCGAGAAAGGACTCCGGTTCAGTCTGCTGGAGGAAGGCACGGTGCAGGTCGTCCGTAACCCGACCTTCGTGCGCACGGTCATGTCCAATCTGCTCCGCAACGCGCTGCACTACACGTCCGAGGGAGAGGTCCGGCTGGTGCTCGAAGACGACGGGTTTCGCATCGAGGATACGGGAATGGGGGTCGCCCCTGAAGAGCAGACGCAGATATTCGAACCGTTCATGCGCGGGGCCGGTGCCCGCGGGGAGGGGCTCGGGCTGGGCCTTTCGCTGGTGAAACGCATCTGCGAACAGCAGAATTGGAATATACAGGTCCGGGAGATGCCGCCACGGGGGAGCTGCTTCAGGGTCACGTTCAATGTCGCCTCCCTGAACGCCGGGGCGGCGCCGTCGTGAGCCGGGCAGCGCCGCCTGCCGGGGCGTTTTGGCCTTGTTGCGGGCAGGAGGTGCAAGAGAGGTGCAGATGAAGCGAATATGTCGGTATCTTGTGCTTGTCGCGGTCCAATGCGGTTTGATTCTTGACGCATGCCCTTCCTTTGCCCTGCGAAGTTTCATGCTCGAATCGGCCAGGGGCGTTTACGGCGCCACGCGCATGGTGCGGGTCGAGGAAAAGGACACGCTGCTCGACATGGCCCGCGAATTCGGTCTGGGGTACAACCAGATCACCGCGGCGAATCCGGGCATCGACCCCTGGATTCCGGCCCAGGGCAGCCTGGTGCGCGTGCCCCTGTCCCTTGTCCTTCCCCGTCAACGGCCGGAGTCCGGGCTCGTGGTCAACCTTGCGGAAATGCGGCTCTATTTTTTCTTTTCCAACGGCGGGCACGACTTCTTTTTCACCGCACCCATCGGCATCGGCCGAGAGGGGTACCTGACGGAGTTCGGGGAGTACACGGTCAAGAGCAAGACGCCCAACCCCACCTGGGTCGTGCCCGAGTCCATCCGCGCCGAGGAGCCCGAGCTTCCGGCTGAGGTGCCGCCGGGGCCGGACAACCCCTTGGGCGACTTTGTCTTCCGCCTGTCCCGGAATCTCTACGCCATCCACGGCACCAACAAACCCTGGGGCATCGGCCGCAGGGTCAGTCACGGCTGTATCCGCATGTATCCGGAGGACGTCGGCGCCCTGTACCCCCTGGTTCCCGTGGGGGCGGACGTGATGGTGACGTACGAGCCCGTCAAGTTCGGTTGGGGGCAGGGGAGGCTCTGGATGCAGGTCTTCGAGGATTTCGACAACCTGGTGGCCAATCCCCTGGAAACGGTCATGGAAGCGCTCCTGCATTACGAGACGGCCATGGGCGCCCTGGAAGTCGACCGCGAGGCCATAACCAAGGCCCTGGCCGAAAAGACCGGGGTGCCCATGGCTGTGGCGCGTCCTGCAGGCAGATAGCTATTTCTTTAAGGATTTGGTGAAAATGCGGTCAGCCTTTTCGGCAGCAGCCTCGGCCCGCTGGGCCGCCATCTCCGCCTTGCTCGCGGACTGTTCCGCGCTGACGGCGGCCTGTTCGAGCCGCATGCCCATGCCTTCGATCCTCTGGCTGGCCGCCTCGGCCCGGTCTGCCGAGTCCTTGGCTTCCGCAGCAGCCTGGCGCGTGCTTTCCAGCAACGCCCTGTCCTCCTTGCTCAGGGTGGCGCAACCGGCAAGCCCGAGGGCGAGAACGGCAAGGAGTGCCATCATGGTCAGTTTTCGAAACATTGTGAACGCAGACATCGTGCATCCTCCCTTGGTTGAATGTTGCACGGATATTTTTGGATTCCATGATACGCCTGCATAATTTTATTCGTCAATGCATATTATTTTTTACGGTGTTTCTGGCCTCGTGCGGAGCGTGGGCGGCCGATCTTCCAGTTTCACCGGAACGCCTCGTGGTCATCGACAAGGCCGTCCGGGAAGTGGTGTTCTTCAGGAATGGCCTGGAGGCGGCGCGTTTTTCCGCCTCCTTCGGCCTCGATCCGGCTTCGGACAAGTACCGGGCCCATGACCTGGCGACGCCGGAGGGTCTCTATTTCGTGGCTTACAGAAAGAGCCGGACGCGTTTTCACCGTACCCTGGGCATCACCTATCCCAATCTTGGCGACGCCCAGAGGGCCCTGGCCCGGGGCATCGTGACCGAAAGCGGGTACATGAGAATTCTGAACGCCCTGCGGCGGTCGCGCCCCGCGCCATGCGTCCCGGGGTTGGGCTGCGGCATCGCCATTCACGGAGGGGGAGTGTTCCGGGGAACCGGCGCCGACAGGGCGCGCGACTGGACCGAAGGCTGCGTGGCCCTGGACAACCGGGACATGGAAGTCCTCTTCAATGTCTGCCGGCCCGGGGATCCCGTTGTCATCCTGAACAGTTCCCGGAACCTCTACGGCATCATCCGGCCTTTCACGGAGGTGCGGACGCTGGACGCGGACGGCCTGCCCGTCTGCCCCGGAGGGCTTTGCGCGTACACGGCCGAATTGGCGACCAGCCTGGGCCTGGCGCGGTTCTCGGTCAGGGAAGGACCGGATTTCATGTCACTGAAGGTGGAGGTTATCTCCGAGACAGGCGAAGGTTCGCCGCTTCTTGTGCTTACGGACGGCAATGCCGACGGCCATCTGTCCTTTCTGGACAGCGTGGAGGGACCGCTGGCCGAGGGAATTGCTCCGGCCGAGGCGTATGCGCTGTTGCGCGAAGCGGTCCTGGCCGCCTTTTCCCGAGGCCAGGTGCCCGCAATGGCGGCGACGCGCGTGGAGGAGCCATCTGTCCGCGGTACCGGACCGTCGCAATGAACGGGTCGGCGCATCCCCGGTCAGGGATGCGTCTGTCAGACGGGTTTGCGAAGTGTTTCGAGCAGTTGCGGCAGAAGGTATGCATTGGCTGCCGCAAGGTGGTTTGTCTTCAATGGGTGGGCTTCGCCAAAAATGTCCGAAACTTCTCCTCCTGCCTCAGTCACCAGCAGCATGCCCGCCGCGATGTCCCAGGCTTTGAGGCTTTCCACGAAGAATGCGTCGAGCCGGCCCGCGGCGACATAGGCCAGATCCAGGGCCGCCGCGCCGGACCTGCGGACGCCGCCCGCCAGGGAGGCCAGGCGACAGAAACGTCCGAGGTATTCGTCACGTCCGGGCCAGCGCGGGGGCGGCACCACGGTTCCCACCAGGGCCTGCTCCATGCTCTTGATGGATGAGACCCGGATAGTGGATTCGTTCAGAAAGGCACCTTTGCCAAGAATGGCGTGGAAGGTTTCATTTCGTACCGGGTCGGCGACCACGCCCAGCACGACGTTTTCGTCAATGGTCAGGGCCAGGGATACTGCGTAGAACGGAAAACCATGTACGTAGTTCATGGTTCCGTCCAGAGGGTCGACAATCCAGCGAAATCGTGAAGATCCGCGCTGGCCGCCTTCCTCGCCCGTGAAGGCGAAATCCGGGAAATCGGCCTGCAGTCTGATCCGAATAGCTTCTTCGGCCCGGTTGTCGATGATGGTGGTCACGTCGCCGGGGCTCTTGGTCCTGACCATGTCTTGCCGGAGCAGGCTCCGGCCCTCTTCAAGGATGGCGCAGGCCTCGCGAGCCGCTCCCATGGCGGTGGAGAGGGCTGCGTCGAGATCGACGAGCCCGTCAACGGGCAGAGGTTGATTAGGGCGTGACATGCATTGCTCCTTGCCGGGTTCTGTTTTTGCCCTGCGTTTCGTTAGTGGAGCGGGTACCCAGGATTTTTTTGGCGAGGGCGGCCGCACCGAAGCCGTTGTCGATGTTCACCACGCCGATGCCTGGTGCGCAGGAGTTGAGCATGGCCAGCAGGGCGGCCAATCCTTCGAAGCTGGCACCGTAGCCCACGGAGGTGGGTACGGCGATGAGCGGAGCCTGGATGAGTCCGCCCAGGACGCTCGGCAATGCCCCTTCCATGCCTGCCACGGCGATGACGACCCTGGCGCGGCGCAGTATGTCCATGTGCGCCATGAGTCGATGGATGCCGGCCACGCCGACGTCCGCCACAAGATGCGCCTTAAGGCCGAAAAACAGGGCCGAGCCCAGGGCTTCTCTGGCCACGGGCAGATCCGTGGTCCCGGCCGTGACGATGAGCACGTCGGCCTCGGACCCTGGGCACGGTGTCATGATTTCACGTCCGATGCAGAACAGCCCGGCATCCCCCCACAGGGTGCCTTCCGGGAAGCGCTGCGCAAGGGCGTGCCCGAGACCCTCGGCGAGGCGGGTTACGAGTACCGGATGCTGATTGTGAAGGGCCGTGACGGCGGTGACAATCTGCTCCAGGCTCTTACCCTGTCCGAAAACCACCTCGCCGACGCCGGTTCGCTTCTCCCGTTGAGGGTCGGCAATGATCTCGGCAAACATGCTAGACCTTCTGTCCGCACGACGGGCAATACTTGAAGTCGTCCCTGGTCACGGGAGCCGCACATGTAGGGCATTTTCGGGGCGCGGGGCCGAGATGGACCAGCAGTTCCCCTTCCTTGACCGGGACCATTTTCTTGTCTTCCTGGTAATTGGCGAACTTGAGCACCCGCTCGACCATGCCGTCCACCGGCGCAAGCACCGACTTTTCCTGTTTCATGATGGAGATGTTGCAAAGCTCCTCGCCTTTCCTGACCATGTCGCCGGGCTTGACGAGCACAACCCAGAGGTCGCCGCTGGAGGGCGAGCCCACCTGGTACGGGTCGTTCGCGTCGGCCATCTCCACGCCCGTGTCCACCTGTCCGGCGGCCTCGGCCACCTTGACCTGCATGGAGAAGGATTCCGAGTCCAGGGAATAGCTCACCAGGCTCATGCCGAGGTCATCGGGCCGCGAGATATGCTGCATGCACATGACATGGTGCTTTCCCTTTGAATCCTTGAACATGAACTCGTCGCCTGCCTTGACGCCCTCGAACCAGACGTGCAGCGGCAGGCGGTTGCCGTCGCCGTACTTCCCGGCGAATTTGATGGTATTCAGCGCGTCGCCGGGATGGCTCAAGTACATGAGCAGTTCCTCATCCGTGGGTTTGCGTCCGATGTGTTCCTCAAGTCCTATTTTTTCCTGGGCCATGTCCACGTCTTCGAGGGTCGTCAGGGGCGACGTTTCTGTCCGGCGGGCGATGGCCTCCCGGTAGTCCGGTCCAAAAGCGGATTCGTAGACCCAATCCGGCGGAAAACCCAGGGGGAGGCGTCCGAACTTGCCCAGCAGGAGGTTCCGGAAGGCGTCGTTGGAATCGCGGTAGATGTCCAGACGGTCGGTTTTGACATCCTCGGAGAGCTGCTCCTCGGGGATCGTGACCACCTGATCCAGGACCTTGAGCAGCCTGCGCAGGCCTCGCCGGCCGCCGCGTTTGTAGGCGCCGGTCACGGCCAGGAAGGCCGTGTTCCAGGTGACCTGCGAGCCCGGAGTCACGTCGTGGTAACGCACGATCTTGCGGATGCCGGCCAGGAACTTGAGCATGTAGGGGAGCA
>CAZQYA010000003.1:0-46313 GCA_964597325.1 uncultured Desulfovibrionaceae bacterium | reverse complement strand
TGCTTCCGCGACGAGGACCTGCGCGCCGACCGCCAGCCCGAGTTCACCCAGATCGACATCGAGATGTCCTTCGTGGACGAGGAGCAGGTCATGGAGATGGCCGAAGGCATGATGGCCAGGGTCATGAACGACGCCCTGGGCCGCGAACTGCCCCTGCCCCTGCCGCGCATGACCTACGCCCAGGCCATGGCCGACTACGGCGTGGACAAGCCAGACACCCGGTTCGGCCTGAAACTCACGGACGTGACGGACATCGTGCGCGGCTCGGAGTTCAAGCTTTTCGCCTCGGCCGCCCTGGTCAAGGCTCTGCCCGTGTCCGGCGGCTCCGAGCTGTCCCGCAAGGAGATCGACGACTACACGGATTTCGTGAAAATCTACGGCGCCCAGGGACTGGCCTGGATCAAGATCAAGGAGGACGGCTGGCAGTCCCCCATCGCCAAGTTCCTGAGCGACGACGAACGCGCCGGACTGACCAAGGCCCTGAACCTCGTGCCCGGCGACATCGTCTTCTTCCAGGCCGGCGCCCCGGAGATGGTCAACAGCGCCCTGGGCAACCTCCGCCTCAAGCTCGGCGAACGTTTCGGCCTCATCCCCGAAGGCGAATTCGCGGCCCTGTGGGTCACGGACTTCCCCCTGCTGGAATGGGACCCCGAAGCCAAGCGCTGGGTGGCCATGCACCATCCCTTCACCGCCCCCAAGGACATGGATTCCCTGGCCGACGACCCGTCCAGCGCCGTGGCCCGGGCCTATGACCTGGTCCTGAACGGCACCGAGGTCGGCGGCGGTTCCATCCGCATTCACAATCCCGAGACCCAGCAGCAGATGTTCTCGGCCCTTGGCATCGATGACGAGGAAGCCCAGGCCAAGTTCGGCTTCCTGCTCGACGCCCTGGTCTTCGGCGCTCCGCCCCACGGCGGCATCGCCTTTGGCCTGGACCGTCTGATCATGCTCCTGACAGGCGCCAAATCCATCCGCGACGTCATCGCCTTCCCCAAGACCCAGAAGGCGACCTGCCTCATGACCGAAGCTCCCTCGACGGTGGAAAACACGCAACTGCGCGAGCTCGGCCTGCGCCTGCGGGAAAAGCCCAAAGAGTAGAAAAATGCCCAGAAAAGTGATTACATACCCCAACCCGGTGCTCGCCCGAAAGTCCGAGCCCGTGGGCGAGATCACGGACGAGATCCGCGACCTGGCCTCCGAGATGCTCGAGATCATGTACGCCAACAACGGCATCGGGCTGGCAGCGCCCCAGGTGGCCGAGAACATCCGTCTCGTCACCATGGACTTGAGCGGTCCGGAACACCGCGAGGATCCCCGAATCTTCGTCAATCCGGTCCTGTCCGACCTCCAGGGCGAGGTGGAGTCCGAGGAAGGCTGCCTGTCGGTCATCGGATACCGCAGCAACGTCAAACGCGCCGAACGCCTGCACCTCTCGGCTCTGGACCTTGACGGCAATCCCGTGGAGATGGACGCCGACGACCTCATGGCCATCTGCCTGCAGCACGAGGTGGACCACCTGGACGGCGTGCTGTTCATCGACAAGATCAGCAAGCTCAAACGCACCCTTTACGAAAGAAAGCTGAAAAAATGGCTGAAAGAGAAGAAAGACTGAGAGTCGTGTTCATGGGCACGCCGGACTTCGCGGCGGCGTCGCTTAAGCACCTTCTCGAATGGGACGGGTGCGACGTCGTCGGCGTGTACTGCCAGCCCGACCGCCCCTGCGGCCGCGGCCAGCGCTGCACGCCGCCCCCCGTCAAGGTCCTGGCCATGGAAGCGGGACTGCCCGTATTCCAGCCTGTGAACTTCAAGGCCCAGGCGGATGTCGACCAACTCGCCGCCCTAACCCCCGACCTGCTCCTGGTGGCCGCCTACGGCCTGATCCTGCCCCAGTCCGTGCTCGATATCCCGCGCCTGGGCGCCGTGAACGTGCACGCCTCCCTGCTGCCCGAGTACCGCGGGGCCGCGCCCATCCACCGCGCCATCCTCGACGGGCGTCACGTCACGGGCATCACCATCATGCAGATGGAGGCCGGCCTGGACTCTGGAGACATTCTCCTTCAGCGCAGCCGGGCCATCGGCATCCACGACACGGCCCAGAGCCTGCACGACGAACTGGCCGACATGGGCGGCAGGCTCCTGGTGGACGCCCTCGCCAAGATGTCCACGGGCGGTCTGGTGCGCATCCCCCAGGATCACTCCCGCGCCACCTACGCATCCAAACTTTCCAAGGAAGAAGGGCGCATCGACTGGAACCAGCCCGTGCTGGACGTGCACAACCGCATCCGCGGGCTGTTTCCCTGGCCCGGCTCCTGGTTCGACTGGGACGGAATGCCCGACAAAACCCTGCGACTGACGGTCTACCCCGGCAGCATCGGCGAGCCCCTGCCCGAAGGCGTCGCACCCGGCGAGATCGTCGGCGTGGCCGGGGACAATGTGGTCATAGCCTGCGCCGACCGCCTCTACTCCGTGCCCACCATCAAGCCCGCCGGCAGCAAGCCCCTGGGCGGACGCGAGTTCTATTGCGGCTACCTGAGCCGCTGTTCCGGCGAACACCTGCTCAAACCCGACCCGACCTGTCCGGGCGACCAGGAGCCATGACCGATAACAGAACCACAAAAAATTCCAGAAGTCCCCTGGAACAGGAAATTCGTGATTCCTTCCAGACACGCAAACGTGTCTTCATCGGGCTCATCACCGGCTCCTCGGTTCTGATCTGCTTTTTTCTCGCCCTGGTGTGGTACATCCCCTTCGTGGGCCTGACCACGATCCACCCGTCCCTGCCGTGGATATTCGGCGTCATCACCCTGCTCCTGATCATGGCGATCGGGTGGGCCGCCCTGGCCCTGGTTCTGAACATCCTTCTTGGTCGTCCCGTTCTCTTCGCCAAGCGTTTGCGCGGCGTCACCGTCAAGCTTTTCCTGCCTCTCATGACGCTGCTCGGCCGCGTGGTAGGCATCCCGAAACAGACGGTCCGGGCCTCGTTCATCAAGGTCAACAACGAACTGGTCAAAGGCGAGGGACACCACTACCCGCCCGACAAGATTCTGCTGCTCATGCCCCACTGCATTCAGAGCAGCCGCTGCAAGTACCGGCTGACCTACGACATCGACAACTGCAAGCGCTGCGGCCTCTGCGCCCTGGCCGGTCTGCTGGAACTTCGCGACAAGTACGGCGTGAAGCTGGCCGTAGCCACGGGTGGAACCATCGCCCGGCGCATCGTGGTCCAGCACCGGCCCAAGCTCATCATCGCCGTGGCCTGCGAGCGCGACCTGGCCAGCGGCATTCAGGACACCCATCCCCTGCCGGTCTACGGCATCCTGAACTCGCGCCCCAACGGCCCGTGCATCGACACAGACGTGGCCCTCGACCGGGTCGAGTGGGCCATCCGGGAGTTCTCGACGTGATCACGCCCCCGGCCCGCCGCCTGGCCATGGACATCCTGCGCCGGACCCTGGATCATCATCAGGACGCGCAGGCCGCCGTGGACGACGTGCTGGCCGCCTCCCGGGCAGAACCCCAGGACAAGGCCCTGGCCACGGAACTCGCCTACGGCTACCTGCGCCTGCGCGGACGCATGGATTTCATCCTCGCCCAGCTTCTCAAAAATCCGCACCAGACGTCGCCGGTCCTGAAACGCATCCTCGGCCTGGCCGCCTACGAACTGCTTTTCCTGAGCCGCATCCCGGACTACGCCACCCTGGACTGGGCCGTGAGCCTGGCCCGCGAGCGCCTGGGCCAGACCATGTCCAAGGTGGCCAACGGCGTGCTCCGCAGCCTGGTCCGCCTGGGCCGCTCCGTGCACCTGCCCGACTATTACGAAGCAAAGACCGCAGGGCAGGCCAGATTCCTGTCGGCGTGGGGGTCCTGCCCCCTGTGGCTGGCGGAGATGTGGCTTGGGGCCTATGGCGCGGAAAAAACCAGACGGTTCCTTGAAGCCTCCCTGCAGGCGCCGCCCGCGGGAGTGCGCGTTAACCGGCTGCACCCGGACGCGGACACCCTGAAGGGCAGGCTCGCGCCCCTGGCCGTCGCCACGACCCCGTGGGGCTTCGCGCTGAGCGAATGGCCGGAGTTCCTGAACGACGCCGCGGACCGGGGCGCTGCCACCCGCCAGAGCCTGGCGGCCCAGAAAATCATGGACGACATCGGTGCGGAGCACTGGCCTTCACCGGTCCTGGACGCCTGTTCGGGACGGGGCGGCAAAACCTTTCTCATGGCGGAGATGGGTAAGATGGTATGGGCTTCCGACGTCAACGTGTTCCGCCTGGGCCAGCTGCGGCGCGAATCCGAACGGCTCGGCCTGAAGGTGCCCGTTCTGCGCGCACCGGCGCAGGGCCCTTTTCCCCTGCGCCAGGCCCCGAACACAGTGTTCCTGGACGCGCCCTGTTCCGGATTCGGCGTGCTCGCACGACGGCCCGACATCAAATGGAAACGGTCCCAGGCGGACTGCGCAGGCCTGGTCGCGCTGCAACGGCAGATGCTCGACGCAGCGGCCGAGCTACTGCCCCAGGGGGGATGCCTGGCCTACGTGACCTGCACCCTGAACCCTGGGGAAAACGAAGGACAAGTGGAAGGATTTGTGCGCGCCCGCCCCGGAATGAAGCTGTTGCGGCAGACGCAAAGCGACCCGGGCGAGGGCCTGGGGGAATTCTTCTACGGTGCTGTGCTGAAAAAAAGCTGACAGTCTACTCGTCGCCCTTGCTCCGGCGATGAAACTCCTTGACCAGAACCTTTTCCAGACACGCGCGGCAGATGTCGGTGTTGTTGCAGTTCTGGAGCTTCATCTCAATGACCGGGTTCATCTTGCCCAGTTGCCCACCCAGGCGTGTCAAATTAGTCGGATCCTCAATGACCAGGGTGTAGCGTTCCTCATAGATCCCGTCCTTGAGCCCCAGGATCTCCGTCCCGCAGATGTCGCAGAATCTTTTGATCATCCTTCCTCCGTGTGCTGCGATGGAAAATTCCGAAAGCATGGATTCCCGCCTTCGCGGGAATGACTTTCGTAGACCCGCCTGTGTCGTCACTACTTCCGGTACGGGGTGATCGCCATTCTATCGCGTCGCATCAGTGTCATCCCCGCGGAGGCGGGGATCCATGCCTTTCCCTACCTCCGATGCCCGTGCAGCTCCCTAAACCTTGAGCGTCCCCCGGTACTCGTCCCAGGAGCCGATCCCCAGGGAATCGGCCAGGGCGTTCACCTCGTCCACCAGCCTGAAGGCGTTGTCCGGCCGCATGAAGTTATAGGTACCCACCTGTACTGCGTGAGCGCCCACCAAAATGAACTCCAGCACGTCCTCGGCGCTGACGATGCCGCCCATGCCGATGACCGGCACGTTCACGGCCTGCACGACCTGATGCACCATGCGCAGGGCCACGGGCTTGACGGCCGGGCCGGACAACCCGCCGACCACGTTGGCCAGGCGGCTTCGGCGCGTGCGGATGTCCACGGACATGCCCGAGAGGGTGTTGATGAGAGAAAGCATGTCCGCGCCGGCGTCCACAGCGGCCCGGGCGATGATTCGCACGTCGGTCACATTGGGGCTCAGCTTGACGATGACGGGCTTGCTTCCGGCCCGCTTCTTCACGGCCGAGACCACTTCGGCGGCCATGACCGGATCCTGCCCGAACTGCACCCCGCCCTCGCGCACGTTGGGGCAGGAGATGTTGACCTCCAGGGCCGCGATCTTGTCCTGCTCCGAAAAGATGGCCGCAAGTTCGCCGAAATCCCCGGCGCTCTGGGCGTAGAGGTTGGCGATGAGCGTGGCACCGGCCGGGATGTAGGGCAGTTTCTCCGCCAGGAACTTCTCCACGCCCACGTTCTGGAGCCCAATGGCGTTGAGCATCCCGCAGGGCGTCTCGGCGATGCGCGGCATGGGGTTGCCCGCGCGCGGCTCCAGGGACACGCCCTTCAGACAGATGCCGCCCAGGGCCGCCAGGTCGCCGTAGCGCATGAACTCCAGGCCATAGCCGAAGGTGCCCGAGGCGGTGATGATGGGATTTTTGAGGGTCAGCGACCCGAGTCGTACGGTCTGGTCCATGTCTATTCCCCCAGGTCGATGTCACGCACGTCGAAGACCGGCCCGTGCACGCAGCTCTGCACGAAGTCCCCGGATGTGGTCTTGCCCACGCACCCCAGGCACGCGCCCACGCCGCAGGCCATGCGGTTTTCCAGGGACACCTGGCCGTCGGTGCCGAACTGCAGACAATATTTGCGCACCACCTTGAGCATGGGCCCGGGTCCGCAGACCAGGACCTGCCCCTTGCCGGCCAGGGCCTCGATACGCGCGGCCAGGACCTTCTCGAAGGCGGCGATGTCGGCCGGCACCGTCTGCTGCATGGCCTCGCTGTCGATGCGCGCGGCGATCTCGGCGTAGGGGTAGTGCTCCAGGTCCAGGCGGTGGCCGAAAAGCATGGACAGGTTGTCCGTACGCTCGCGGCGGGCCAGCATGACAAAGGGCGCGATGCCCACGCCGCCGGCCAGGATCAGGTTGTGGCGGTTCTCGTCGATGCGGAACCAGCGGCCCAGGGGGCCCCAGACCGCGACCTTGTCGCCGGGCTTTAAAGACGCCATCCTGTTCGTGCCCCTGCCCACGGTCTGGAAGAGGATGCGCAAGCCCTCGTCGGACACGTCGCAGACGGAAAAGGGGCGCGGCCAGATGAGTTCCGTGCCCCAGCCTTCCGGACGGAGCATGACGAACTGGCCGGGCCGGCAGGTCCATCCGGGCGCGGAAAGGACGAGGTTGACCAGCGTCGGATCGCCGGTGGGCCGGCAGGAGATGACTTCCAGGTCCCGGCATGGAGTGGTGTTCATGTTCATGAGGCGTTCCCGGACATCAGTCCTGAATCGGTTGAAGCTGTCTCGCCGGCCATGCGGGCGAGTTCGGCCGTGCGTTCGGCCGGGGCAAGGCTCTGGCAGAAGGTGTAGGTCGCACCGTCGTGCACTTCCTTGCGGATGGCGAAATGTTCGTCGGCCAGGCGGGCCAGCTGGGGCCAGTGGGTGATGAGGATGACCTGCTGCCGCGTGGCCAGATGGCGGATGCGCTCGGCGACCTTGATGAGGGTCTGCCCGCCGATGCCGGAATCGACCTCGTCGAAGAGCAGGGCCGGCAGCTGTTCGCGTGAACGCAGGCTGACCACGGCCAGGAGGAAGCGCGACAACTCGCCGCCCGAGGCGATGCGGTCCAGGGGCTGGGCCTCCAGACCGGGGTTGGGCACCCACAGGAACCTGGGGCGCTGTTCCTCGATACCGGCGTGAACGACCAGGGGCCGAAACTCCACCAGCACGCGCAGGTGCTCGGAAAAACCGAGGTTGATCAGTTCCTTCTCGAGGTTGCGGGTCAGCTCCGAGGCCGCGGCCTCGCGGGCCGCGTTCAGGGCGGCCGTGGTCGCGCGCAGGACCGAGACGGCGGCCGCCTCCTCCTTTTCCAGACGCTTCAACTCCAGCCCGCCTGCGTCCAGAAACGACAGATTCTCCTCGATCTCCTCTCCCATGGCCACGATGGATTCCAGAGGGCGCTTCAGTTTGCGTTGCAGCTGCTGCAACTCCCAGAGGCGCTTCTCCACCTGCTCGGCGTCGAACTCGCGCTCCATGGCCGCGCCCGCGGCGCGCAGGTCGCGCAGCATGTCCCCCAGGCCGTCGCGGAAGCGCCCGGCCTCGCGCGCGTGCTCGGCCAGGGTCTCGTCGTCATCGCCCAGGCCGGTCAGGGCCCGCTCCAGGGCGGAAAGCATGTCCTGCAGGCCGTTCTCGCCCAGGAGGATGCCCTGGGCATCATCGGCCAGCTGACGGGTCCGCTCGGCGCGGCGCCCTTCCTCGCGCCGGCGGAGCAGGGCCTCCTCCTCGCCGGGCTGCGGGTCCACCTTGCGGATCTCGGCCAGCTGAAATTCCAGGAACTCCCGCCGTTCCATGAGCCCGGCCATACGCCGCTCCACTTCGGCCCGGCGCGCCAGGATGGCCTGCAACGCCTCGCGGGCCCCGCGCTGGCCCTCCCGGACGCCGGGCTCGGCCAGGAAGGCGTCCAGAACCTCCACGTGATGCTCGGGGGAAAGCAGACGCTGCTGCCCGTGCTGACTGGTGTGCATTAGAAGGCGTGGCCTGAGATCGGCCAGGCGGTCCTGGGAGCCCAGATCGTCGTTGATGAAAAGGCGGCTGCGTCCTGTGCGGGCCGAAAGCTCGCGGCGCAGGAACACCTCCTCCCCGTCCAGGCTGAACACGGCCTCGACCAGGGCCTTTTCCCGGCCCGGACGGAGCAGGTCGGCGGAGATGCGTTCGCCGAGGATGAAATCCAGGGCACGCAGGATAAAGGACTTGCCCGCGCCGGACTCTCCCGTGAGCACGTTCAGGCCGGAACAGAATTCCAGCTCCACGTCGTCAATGAGGGCCAGGTTGCGAATGCGCAGTGTTTCGAGCATAGCCGCCTTGTTCCAAAAGGTTACGTTGCCGCGAGCGCGCCCCCCAGCAGGGCGCGAATCCGGCCGGACGGGTCGCGGGCCGCCAGGGCCCTCGAAAACCTGTCTTCCTGCCCCTGCCGCGCCGCCGCCGCGCGGGCCGCGTCGAGCTCCTCCAGCCCCTGCATGACCCGGTATGCCCGGCAATTGGCCAGACCGAGCTCAAGGCCCAGCCGCCAGTCATCGCGCCGGCGCAGGGAGAGGTACGACAGGGTCTGAATGCGCAGCCCGTCCCAGCCGCTGTCCGGAGCCAGGGTGCGGGCAATCCTGGCGTAAACATCCAGGTTCGCGGGGTCGTACTCGCTGGCCAGGATCAGGCACTCCACGGCTGAGGCGGGCAGGTGCCTGCCGGGGTTGAACGTGAACCCCGGGCGGGACGCCGGACCCGTGCGTTGTAGCTCCCCGGCCCAGGCAAGGCAAATGGAAAGGGGGGTATGTCCCGGATCAGGGGCCCCTGGCGCGGCATGGCGCCGCTGCCGCAGAAAGAAGAGGCGGGCCAGGCCGGGATCGTCATGGCGCAGCGCGCCCATGCTTCCGGCAAGGTTGACATCACGGGAAGCGGCGTACTGCTCTTTTTCGATGACGGGCAGGGCCAGGCGTAAAAATGCATCCCGGCCCTGAATGGCCTTCAGGCGCAGGTGCGCGGTCAGGACCTCGTCGGTCACGGGCAGGCCCATCAAACCCTTTTCCAGGACCCCGGCGGAAATGGCAAGCCGCCCGGCATCCTGCAGGTTCATCAGGGTCAGCCACCAGGCAACGTCCGCCGCGGCTCCCGATGCCGCGCACCCGGCCATGCCGTCCACCGCCGACATGAGTCGCTGGGCCCTGTGCATGGGCAGATGTTCGCGCCGTACCCGCTCCCAGGCGCGCAACCCCATGCTCCGGGCCAGCACATCGTCGTCCTGCAGCCGCTGCACCCAGGCTGCCAGCTCCGCTCCGTCGCGATACGCAGCCACCTCCTCGCCCGGCTCAAAGAGGTCCTCCAGACCGGGCAGGGCGGGATTGAGGACCGCGCACCCGCAGGACGCGGCCTCGAACAGTCGAAAATTGATTTCCCCGAAAATGGATTCGTTGGGCACCAGCCGGCTTCCACCATAGAAATCGAGCATGTCCGCGAAACCCAGATCCTGCCGCACACGCAGCGCCCCCAATTCCCCGAGCCAGTCCACGAACCACGAGCGCACCGGCCGCTCGGGCGTCAGCCGCCCGACAAAGGCCATACCCGCCCTTCGGCCCTCCCATGGCTCGCGGTCGCGCCGGACGCCGTGCCACGGCAGCCACAGGGTAGAGGAAAACCGCTCCCTGGCGAGCCACGGCAGCCAGTGCTTCTGGGTGGTGCACACGAGGTCGAAAAGGCGGGCGTAGTACCTGTGCCAGAAGCTGTTGAGGTGTGTGTCGATGGACCAGAAGACCTTGCGGCAACTCAGGGCGGGCAGGTCGACGAAGAGGGTGCGCGGACCAAGCGTCTCCTGCTGAATGAGCAGATCGGCCTGGAAATCGCCGATAAGCGGCGCCAGACGAACCATGCCGGCGGGGGGGCGCAGCATCAACACCGAATGCCCGAGGTCGGCCAGGGCGCGGCCGATGCCCAGGTGCACGCAGACAATGTTCACGAACCGGCTCCCCTCGCCCCGGCCTCCCCGAACAATGCGGCAAAGGCGGGCTCTTTCAAAAGCCGCCCCCACTCCGTGGCGGCCACGCAGCGACCCTGGTCGAGGATGAGGCCATGGGTCAGCAGGCCGTCCATGAACTCAGGCGTGTGCGTGGCCAGGACCAGGGTCCGCCCGCGGCCGGCCCAGTCGGCGAGGAGTTCGACCATGCGGGCCTGCCAGGAGGCGTCCAGGCCGGAAAAGGGTTCGTCCAGGACCAGCAGCTCCGGCGCGTGAACCACGCCCCGGGCGAGCATGACCTGCCGCGTCTGGCCGTAGGACAGGGAGGCCATGGTACGCTCCAGCCAGTCGCCCATGCCCCAGGACCGGGCCAGATCCAGAGCTTGCTCGGCCTGTCCCGGGGTCAGGCCCCGGTGGATGCCGAGCCCGTCGCACATGCCCGACAGCAGCACGTCCCGGCATGTGGCGCCGGGCTCGATGCGCTCGCCGATCCAGGGCGCGAGAATGCCGATGCGCCCCCGGATATCGGACATGCACACGAGCCCTGCGCGCTGCTACCACGACGCGGCCGCGGCCGGCCACGGCCTGCGATACCACGTGACTAGCTGCAGCAGGGTGGACTTGCCGCTGCCGTTGGCGCCGAGCACACCCCAGCACTGACCGCAGCGAACCGTCCAGGTCAGGTCGTCCACGGCGGCCCGGCCGTCCATGACCACGGAACAGGAGCGCAGATCCACGATGGTTCCGGGCCGCGCCTCGTCCGTCTCCCGATCGGGCAGATCCAGCGACCCGGGCCGCACGCGCGAGGGCCGGTCCACGAGCCGGCCGTGTTCGATGTAGATGCGCCCCCCCACCGCATCGGGCACGGGCAGCAGTCCGTGCCCGCTGACCAGCAGCCGGGTCCGGCCTGTGTCCGCGATACGGTTCATGGCATCCAGCAGCCGCAGCTGGCCCTGCCGGTCCAGGCCCTGGGTCAGCTCGTCCACGGCCAGAAGCGCAGGAGCGGCGATGATGGCCCGGGCCAGGAGAGCGCGCTTGGCCTGACCCGTGGACACGGCGCGCATGGGCCGGTCCAGCACGGCGCTAAGCCCCATGTCGCAGCCGAACTTCCGGGCCGCCTCGCGATCCTCATCCGAGGGGGTATGGTAGAGAAAGGGGGTGTTGCGCAGGCCCGAACAGACGACCTCCCAGATGGGCACGCGCAGGTCGTGGCGCTGGTACCAGTCGGCCATGGCCGGCGTGACCAGGCGCACGTGCGGCCGGACGACGATGGGCGACGGCGTGGCCTCGCCCCGGTAGACGTACGTCCGCGTACCGCCGCTGCGCTGGGACGGCCACAGCTCGCCCACCAGCAGGCGCAGCAGCGTGGTCTTGCCGGCCCCGTTGTCGCCCACCACGGCGAAATGGGCGCGGCCGGAGATGTCCAGGTTCAGGTCGTGCAGAACGCGGGTCGTTCCGAGATCCACGTCCACGTGATCGAGATGTATTTCGAGACTGTCCATGCTTCCTCGCGGGGTGCAGGCGGCGAAAAGCCCCGCCCTGTCGGACAATCCTAGCGTTGCAGCAACTCCATGTCGATAGTCAGATCGATGCGCTCGCCCATGACGCCCATGCGGGTCCACTTCTCTTCGCCCACGTGGAAATCCAGACGATTGATGGAAAAAGCCGCGTGCAGGCCGAACACGCGGGTGTCCGGCATCTGCTCGGTGAAGGGATGGTCCGCGATGCCGAGAATCCTGACCGGCACCCCTATCTCGGCGGTGACGTCCTTGATGGTCAGATCGCCGACGACGTTCAGCATGTTCCCGGCAAGGCGCTCCACACGCCTGGAGGAAAAAATGATGCGCGGGGCCCTGGCCACGTCAAGAAAATCCGCGCTGCGCAGGTGCTCGTCACGTGCCAGCACCCCGGTATGCACGCTCGCGCTGTCGATGAGAAGATAGAACTGCGACGCTTCGGGAGCCTGCGGATCATACTCCACGTCCCCGGAGAATCTGGCAAAGACGCCCGGCACATAGCCGACGATGTGCCGGATGCGAAATCCGACCGTCGAATGCTCCGGGTCCATGTCCCAGGATGCGGGCTCCTCAGCGGAAGCCGCACCTGCGGTCAGGGCGCAGGCCAGAAAAAAAACACCTATACGCAACAAAGGTTTCATTCGTATTTCCTCCGCTTCTTAAATCCTCCGGCACGCATGCCAGACACAACATGCCGAATTGATTCAAGATATCTACAACCGAAAAAGCGCTCAGCCCCCCAGGCGGGACGCGTCAGACAAGCCCCTTATCAGGGTGCGACCAGATGTGCCAGACTTGGATGTATGACAATTTTTCCTGTTGACAGCTTGCGGCGATTGTATCAAAAGTCTGCTTCGCGTGTGGGGCTGTAGCTCAGCTGGGAGAGCGCTTGAATGGCATTCAAGAGGTCGTCAGTTCGATCCTGATCAGCTCCACCACCTAAAAAACGCGATAAAAAATCCACTTGAATGCCGAACAACGAAGCCGTCAGTAATGACGGCTTTTTTGTTGCGTCCGCAGTCCTGCGCCGGCTGGAATTCCTGCGGCGCCCCTCATGTATCGCCAGCGCATCGCCCCCGGCCATCTGGACGAACACGCCTCGCCCCATCGCCGCATCGTCACCCTTCGACAGGGATCAGCCCTCCGAAACCCGTTGACAGGCGCTCCTTGTAGAGCCGCTCGTCCTCGGGATTGTTGGGTTTGGAATGTTTCCTGTAGTCGACCTCAATAAGCAGTGCTTGCGGATTGAAAACGAGCTGGTCGCGGGCGTAGGCGATGGCCGTGAGTTCCGTGTCGGCGCAATGGCTCCGGTAGCCGGGGTAGAAAAGCACATGCCTGTACAGGGACGCCACCCACGAGCGTCTGACCAGGCCGAAAGCCGCAACAGTACCGAAGAAACGGCCTTCATTGAAGGCCAAAAGCCCCGCCCGGCTGCCCATAATGGCCTTCATGCCCTGCTCCAGCCAGTACATGCCGGGATAGGCGTCCTGGGCAAGATATCCGAAGAAGGGCGACGAGGTGCGGGAGTACACGAAATTCGCAACCCGGATGAAACCCAGACGCGCGTCGTCCTCCACCAAAACCAGCAGTCCGGGATAACTGGCGCGCAGGCGCAGGATTTCCTCGGCCTGAATCGCCAGGTCGCGGTCGATGAACGGCAGCACGAGCACGACCTCGTCGTGGCGGGCCGGGGTAAAGGCTGAAAAATTCGAGGACCTGAAAAAAAGTGATTCGAGCATCCGGTTCACCTCGGCAAAATGTTCGCTTCCAGTCGCCGCGAGCAGGAATCCTGCCATAACCCAAAAAGTCGAATCCCGCCCCGGGTTGACGCTTCCGCCGGTTGTGTACGATGGTTCCGGGCGACCCTCCCGCACCGTCCCGACAACCGCGGCCCCCGGCCGGTGGAGAACATGAAGATCGACGTCCTCATCAACGTCTGCGGCAAGCCCTACCAGACCGCCCTGGCCCTGCTCACCCTGGAGCGCTTCAGCGGGCACCTCATCGACCGTATCTGGTTCGTCGAGGAAAACACCAAAGACCTCGACGTGGACGTACACACGGGCCGCCACGGCTTCGTGCTGGACAGGCTGGCCCACAAGATCTCCTACCTGCGGCCCGAAGTGTGGCACTACTGCTTCGCCCTGGAGCCCGAAAAGCTCGGCGACCGGACGTACCGGCAGGCCATCCGCTACCAGTGGGGCTGGGAATCCACGGACAAGGACCACGTCCTGGTCATCCACAACGACGCGCATTTTCACGGTGACGTGGTCGGGGCCATGCTCGACGGCATCGGCGACCACATCGCCATCGGCCATGTCGGCCAGTGCTGGTATTGCCCGGCGGCATTCACCGGGAAATGCGGCCCGGACAGCTACATGGACTACAGGCCCTCCTTCGCCGAACTGCAGGACCTCTACAGGAAGACACGTGCCCCCGAGGGTTCCCTCATGCGGGCCTATCACCTGCCACGCATGCACGACTGCTTCGTGCGCCAGCCCTGGCCCCTGCCCGAATGCAGGGTCAACGAATGGTGCGCGCTCATCGACATGAAAAAGGCCCGCCCCCTGACCGTGCCCCATGGCCGCGTCACGCCCTTCGGCGCCATCCTGAACGTGGGCAAGCAGATCCTGGACGTGGGCTGCGGCTGGTTCCGTGACATGCACGTACGCGGCCACACCTGCGGAAATTTCGACATCTACCGCTACATGCACCACGACGTGCCGCCCACGGGCCAACCGACGCTTCTGGACAGGGAGCGCTACGAACTGAAAGAGCGCGAGGCCCTGGAACGGCTGCGGGCCGAATTCGGGCATCCCTAGACGTGACATCCCGGACGATCAGTCCGGGATGCAGGGTCGTGATTCACGGCGGCCGGTCAACGGACAGCTTTGCAATCGGGGCCGTTCGGCGCGGTCTTTTCCACGAGACGGGCCGGTCAGTCTTTCCGCAATCCCCGCAACATCTTGATCTCACGGGCATACCCCGGCAACTCGTTGGGCGTCTCCAGGTAGAACGGCAGGTCCCTGAGTTGCGGATGGTTGACGATGCGTTCGAAGGCCTCCAGCCCGATATGTCCCTCGCCGATGCAGGCGTGGCGGTCCTTTCGGGCGCCCCGGGGATTGAGGCTGTCGTTGAGATGGATGGCGCGCAGGCGGTCCAGGCCGACGACCCTCTCGAACTCCTCCAGGACCCCATCCAAGTCGCCCACGATGTCGTAGCCCGCGTCGTGGACGTGGCAGGTATCAAGGCACACGCCAATCTTCCCGGACAGCTTCACCCGGTCGATGATCTCACGCAGCTCCGCAAACGCGCTTCCCACCTCACTGCCCTTGCCGGCCATGGTTTCGAGCAGCACCGTCGTCTGCATCTGCGGCCACATGACCTCGTCGAGCTGGGCCGAAATCATGGCGATGCCGGCCTCGACGCCCTGCCCCACGTGGCTGCCGGGATGAAAATTGTACAGATTGCCCGGCAGATGCTCCATGCGCTGCAGATCGTCGGCCATGGACTCCAGGGCGAATTTCCGGGTCTTGGCATCGGCGGAACAAGGGTTCAACGTGTAGGCGGCATGGGCCAGGACCGGGGCGATGCCATTCCCGGCCGCGAATTCGAGGAACGCGGCCACGTCATCGGGATCGATGGCCTTGGCAGACCCGCCGCGCGGGTTGCGGGTGAAGAACTGGAAGGTGCTGGCGCCGATGGACAGGGCGGTCTGGCCCATGGCCAGGAAGCCCTTGGAGGAAGAAAGATGGCAGCCGATGTTGAGCATGGGGGACTCCGTCCGTCTGAAGTAATTGCGGGATACGGCCCGGCAGTGCCTCGCGCCGCCCCGAAAGTCCAGTCCCCGGCCACGGCAGGCCGCCGCGGCGCAAAGCCTCCATCCCGCCCGGGATGTTGAAATCCGGACGCTCGAAACCTATCAGGCCGCCTCCAAAACAGCGAACTGCTGCGTCAGCGAAAAAATCCAGACCGCTTATGTATGTGTAATACACCGCACGCCCTGGATTTTTTCGCGTCCTTGCATCTCACCATTTTTGAACGGCCTGCGGATCTTGAATTTTCCAACAGTCGGCTATACCATGCTCTGAAACGTCCCCCTGTATGGACGCTCCCGAACCGTCCCAGAAGCACAGGCATCTCATGGCGCGAAACACGTTCACGGACAGGGCCGTCACGGCCATCAAAAACATCCCGGCAGGCCGGGTCGCCACCTATGGCCAACTCGCGGCGCTCGCCGGAAATCCCCGCGCCGCCAGACAGGTTGCCCGTCTTCTCCACGCCTGCTCGCGCCTTGAAGGCCTGCCCTGGCACAGGGTCGTGAACAGGGAAGGCCGTATCGTCCTGAGCTCAGCCGAATCCCGGACGCAGCAACGAATTCTGCTGGAACGCGAGGGCATCGAGTTCGACGGCGCGGGCGCCATCGAACTGGAACGCTTTCTCTGGCGCCCGGACATTTCCGAATAATCGCCCCCACATGCGGCTCATTGGTCACGTCCAGGCCTGCGGATTCCGTACTTCTTGCACTTCTCGTACAGTGTCGCCCGGGAAATTTTCAGAAATTTCGCAGTCCTGACCATGTTTCCGTAATTGATTTCCAGGGCCTTGGCGATATGGGCGGCCTCGGTCTCGGCGTTGGCCCGATGCAACGAACGTGAACGGCCGGAACCGATGCCCACGCCGGAGAGGCAGGCCTCTTCAACCGGAAGATCTCCGAGCCTGACGGCTTTTCCACTGCCCGGAAAACCATCGGCCCGGGCGCCGCAATAGGCCAGCAGGGTCGGCGGCAGATCCTGGACGCGTATGCACTGCCCCTCACACACGCTCGTGGCCCGCACCAGCGCATTGCGCAATTCGCGGATATTGCCGGGCCACTCGTATTCCATGAGCAGGCGCATGGCGTCCTCGGAAATCTGCTCTATGGACTTGCCCATTCGGGCCAGAAGCGCGGCCGCTATGGCCGGGATGTCCGACGCACGCTCAGCCAGCGACGGCACCTGCAAAGGCAGGGCGCTGACGCGGTAATAGAGGTCCTCGCGAAACTCCCCCTCCGACACGATGTTCAGCAGCTCTCGGTTCGTGGCCGCCACAAGGCGGAAATCCACGGGGCGGGTCTTGGACGACCCGACTCTGCACACGGCCCTCTCCTCCAGCACACGCAGCAGCTTGGCCTGAGCGGCCATGGGCATGTCGCCAATTTCATCCAGGAAAAGGGTCCCCTTGTCCGCCAACTCGATAAGCCCCACTTTGCCGTCCTTACTGGCTCCGGAAAACGCGCCGGCGGAGTAACCGAAGAGTTCGGACTCGAAAAGTTCGATGGGCACGGCCGCGCAGTTGATGCTGACAAAGGGGCCGTCCTTGCGCGGGCTCGCGGCATGCAGTGCATTGGCGAAAAGTTCCTTGCCCGTGCCGGTGGGGCCCTGGATGAGGACGGGAAAATCCGTCTGCGCGTAGTTGCGCAGCCTGTTCTTGGCAAACACGATGGGTTTGCTCTCACCCAGGATGTTATCCAGCGTGTACCGGGCCGACAGCGCGCTCTGCATACGCCGCCGGTAGAAGCTGACCCGGTTGTCCAGCTGCTCGACGCGGTCGGCAAGCGTCTTCAGCTCATCGGGATTGCGGAACAGGCACATGGACACCATGCCGACGATCATGCCGTCGTCGTCACGCATGGGCAGCCGGTTGACGATAGTCGTCGTCTTCCCTTTACCCTCCCCGATGACGCAAAGGTCCCCAATCTCCTCGTTCCCGGAACGCATGACGCTCAAGGCCCGTGTCTTGGGCAGAACGTCGACGATATTCCTGCTCACCAGGACATTTTTCGGTGCGCCCAGGATGTCGGCGTACACGTCATTCATGTACAGAATCTTTCCTTTGGTGTCGCAGAGATAAACCCCGACAGGAAGTCCATCGAGAATCTTCCTGAACAGATCGTCGGGCATGCCGCTCCATGATTCCATATTTCCCTCCCGCTCAATCCCGAAATATGCGGCCATGACTGGCCTGTCCGACCCACATGCCCCCCGGCAGGCAACCTGTCCAGAACTATGTCTGGAAATCCACACACAAGTGTCCGATACGTGTAAAGCAAACCGGACACTCTCCGGACACATGCCCCCTTCCAAGACGCCTCGCCCACCCTGTCTCAATGTTGTGAAAAAAAGAACATAACACCCGGCCAGTCTCGCTTTCCGCCCTTCAGGCCGGCTAACCGCCTGGCCGTTGGCCCGACCATTGCTCATGGGAAATCAGTTGTCACGAATATTATTCGAAATTCACACGAAAAGGAGAATCATCCCATGCCCAAAATGACACCCAGCGAAGCAATGGCTGAAGTTCTCGTCCAGGAAGGCGTCAACCACGTCGGCGGCATCCTCGGCTCGGCCTTCATGGACCTTCTCGACCTTTTTCCGGCCGCAGGCATCGACTTCATCTCGGTACGTCACGAGCAGACGGCCGGCCACATGGAGGACGCGTACAGCCGCCTGACCGGAAAGGCCGGCGTCGTCATCGGCCAGAACGGCCCGGGCGTGACGAACTTCGTCACGGCGGTGGCCACCGCCAACATGGCCCACACGCCCATGGTCGTCCTGTCGCCCAGCGCCGGCACCATCTCCGTGGGCTGGGACGGTTTTCAGGAATGCGACACCTGGAACCTCTTCAAACCCATCACCAAAGCCTCCCTGCGGGTGCCGCATCCCAAACGTGCTGCGGATATCCTGCGCACGGCCTTCCGCATCGCCTATGCAGAACGCGGCCCCGTTGTCGTGGACATCCCGCGCGACTACTTCTACGGCGAGCTCGACGAAGAAATTCTGCACCCCTCCCGTTACCGCGTGGCGCCGGGCGGCATCGGCAACCCGGAACACTTCGCCGCGGCCGTCGAGGTCCTCAAAAACGCCAAGAACCCGGTCATCGTCTCTGGACGCGGCGTCGTCGACTCGGGCTGCATCGAAACCATCAAGGCCATGGCCGAGCACCTCGGCGCACCCGTGGCCACCACCTATCTGCACAACGACGCCTTCCCCTGCGAACACCCGCTGTGGACGGGCCCCATCGGCTACATGGGTTCCAAAGCCGCCATGCGCATCCTGCAGCAGGCCGACGTCATCCTGGCCGTGGGCACACGCCTGTCCTACTTCGGCACCCTGCCGCAGTACGACATCAACTACTTCCCGAAGACAGCCAAGATCGTACAGATCGACATCAACCCGCGGCACATCGCCAAGACCCACCCCGTTGCCGTGGGCCTCTGCGCCGATGCCAAGGACGCCACCGAAGAACTCTTCGCCCGCCTGCGCTCGGCCGTACCGGCCAAAAAGGACATGGAAAAGGTCTACGGCCGGGTCAAGGCAGAACTGGACGTCTGGTACAAAGACATCGCGGCCATTGCCGATGAACCCGTCGCCGAGGGCACCATGCACCCGCGCAAAGCCCTGGAAGTGGTTGGCAGATTCGTGACCGAGACCAACGCCGTCGCCACCACGGACATCGGCAACACCTCCTCCACGGCCAACAGCTACCTGCGTTTCAATAACCCCAAACGCCACGTCGCCACACTGACCTTCGGCAACACCGGCTTCGCCTACCAGGCCGCGCTGGGCGCGCAGCTCGCCTGCCCCGAAGACACGGTCGTGTCCATCGCCGGCGACGGCGCCTGGGGCATGAGTCTCTTCGAGGTACCCACCGCGGTGCAATACAACCTCCCGGTCATCTCCACCGTCTACAACAACGGTGCCTGGTGCGCGGAAAAGAAGAACCAGGTGGACTTCTACAACAACCGCTTCGTGGGCGCAGACATCTGGTCCAACTCTTACGCGAAAATCGCCGAAGCCATGGGCGCCGACGGCTACAGGGTCAACACCCAGAAGGACCTGGCCGAAGCCCTGGACGCGGCAAAGAAGAACCGGCGCCCTGCGGTCATCGAGGTCATGACCGACGGCACCCGCCTGGCACCGCCCTTCAGGCGCGACGCCCTGGCCCTGCCGACCCGATTCCTGCCCAAGTACGAGCACCTGGACAAGAAGCACTTCCCAAACACCTAGACAATCAGCCACAGGCTCGCCTCCTGCCGGGCCGGGACTGAGCTCCCGGCTCGGCGGAGAAGCCGAACGCAACGCCAACAAGGGAGAATGACATGAGCAGAGTTGATGAACTCGTGCAGGCCGGCCGCAAAGCCCAGGAGCAGGTGGCCGGATATACCCAGGAACAAATCGACGACGTCTGCCTCGCCGTGGGCTGGGCCCTGTACAACGACGAGAACGCCGAGGCCCTTTCCGCCCTGGCCGTCGAGGAGACGGGATACGGCAACTACGAAAGCAAGGTCGTCAAGCACAAGCGCAAGGTCGGCGGCGCCGTGGAGGGCATTCTCGGCAAGACGTCCGTCGGTCTGATCGAGCACGACGAGGAGACAGGCATCTCCAAATACGCCAAGCCCGTGGGCCTGGTCTGCGCCATCCTGCCGGCGACCAACCCCACAGCCACGGCGGGTACCAAGGCCGTGGCCATCCTCAAGGGCCGCAACGCCATCATCTTTCGCCCGAGCAGTCGGGCCCGCAAGGCGAGCGCCCTGGCCGTGGAATACATGCGCGACGCCCTCAGGCAGGTCGGCGCCCCCGAAGACCTGGTCCAGATCTTCGACGATGCCGACATCCCCTCCACGGCCGAACTCATGCAGAAATGCGACCTGGTCGTGGCCACTGGCGGCGGCCCCATGGTCCGCGCGGCGTACTCCAGCGGCACGCCGTCCTACGGAGTGGGCGTGGGCAACGCCGTGTGCATCGTCGCCGAGGATGCCGACGTAAAGGAAGCCGTGTCCATGATCACGGCCAGCAAGACTTTCGACAACGCCACATCGTGTTCCTCGGAAAACTCCATCATCGTCCAGCGGGGCATCCTCGAAAACGTGCTGGCGGAAATCAAGACGAACAAGGGCTACGTCTGCTCACCCGAAGAAAAGGACATGCTGCGCAGCTGGATGTGGCAGGTCAACGACAAGGGCAAGCTGAAGCTCAACGGAAAAATCGTGGCCCAGTCCGCAGCCCGCATCGCCGCCGACGCCGGCATCGAAGTCCCGCCCGACACCTCCATGCTGGTCGTCATGGGCGAAGAACCGGCGGCCCAGGACAAATTCGCCGACGAAAAGATGAGCCCCGTACTGACGGTCTTCACCTACGACACCTTCGACGACGCCCTGGAAAAGATCACGTCCATCACGAACCGTTACGGCCGCGGACACTCCATGGGAATCCACACGTACCGAAGCGACTACATTGAACGCATGGGCCAGACCATGCTCACCAGCCGCATCACCGTGCGCCAGCCCATGGCCGCTGCCAACGGCGGGCATGCCATGAACTTCATGCCGCCCACGGCGACCCTTGGGTGCGGAACATGGGGCAAGAACAGCACCACCGAGAACATCCACTACAAGCATTTCCTGAACATCACATGGGTCAATGAACCACGCCCGGCCAGAGCCTTCTCCGAAGACGCGATCTGGGGCGGTTTCTTCGCACGCATCGGCCAGCAGCCCACAAGCAGGAGGTAGTCATGAAACTGTTTGAATTCCAGGCCAAGGACGCCTTCCGGCAGTGCGGCATCCCCGTCCCCGAAAGCGTGCTTGCCGACAGCCTCGAAGGCGTCGCCGACGCCGTAAAAACCATTTCCATGCCGTGCGTTATCAAGGCCCAGGTGCTTCAGGGCGGGCGCGGCAAGGCAGGTCTGGTGAAAGTCATCAACAGCGAGGAGGATGCCAGGGAATACGCCCGCAGCCTGTTCGAGGAACGCGGCGTGCGCCGGGTCCTGCTCGAAGGCGCCGTGGATTTCGGCAGCGAGCTCTACCTGGCCATCACCGTGGACCCGGCCACGGCCAGGGCGACCATCCTGGCGTGCGCCGATGGCGGCGTTGACATCGAGGAGATCGCGGCCACCGCTCCGGAGAAAATCGTCACCCTGACGATCGACCTGGACCGGGGGATGTCCGGCCATCACATGCGCAATATCGCCTTCGGCCTCGGCCTCTCCGGCGACAAGGCCAAGGCTTTCAACAAAGTCCTCGCGGCCCTGTACCAGGCATTCCGCAGGTTCGACGCCGAACTGATCGAGATCAACCCGCTCTTCTTCACCAAAGACGGAGGCTTCGTTGCCGGGGACGGCAAGCTCATCATCGACGACAATTCCATGTCCCGCCAGCCGGGCTACGAGATCACCCGCGACCACTTCGATCACGAAGTCGAATATGAAGCGGCTCAGGCCGGCATTCCCTACCTGCAGTTCGACGGCGACATCAGCCTCATGTGCGCAGGCGCCGGGCTGACCACAACCGTCTTCGACCTCATCAACTACGCTGGCGGGACCGTGGCCAACTATCTCGAATTCGGCGGCCCGAACTACACAAGGGCCGTCGACGCCATGGAACTCTGCCTCAGAAACGAAAAGGCCAAGGTCATTCTCATTGTCACCTTCGGCACCGTGGCCAGGGCCGACGTCATCGCCAGGGGCCTGGCTGACGCCGTGGAAAAATTCAAACCGTCCATCCCCATCGTGACCTGCATCCGCGGGACCAACGAGGAGGAAGCGTTCCAGATCATCCGGGGCCTGGGCCTTACGCCCCTGTCCGAGACCGAGGAAGCGGTGCAACGCGCCGTGGACATCGCCGCAGGGAGGATTTCATGAGCATCTTCATTGATCAGAGCAACAAGGTCCTGGTCCAGGGCGCAACCGGCAAGGAAGGCAGCTACTGGACGCAGCACATGAAGGATATGGGCACCGATGTGGTCTTCGGCGTCACCCCCGGCAAGGAGGGGCAGCAGGTCGGGGACATCCCGGTCTACCACACCATTCGCCGCGGCCTTGAAGACCACGACGCGGACACGGCCATGCTCTTCGTGCCGCCGGCCTTCACCAAGGACGCCATCTACGAGGCCCTGGACGCGGGCATCCGCAAGATCGTGACCATCGCCGACGGCATCCCGCTGCACGAGTTGCTCCAGGTCCGCAGTGCGGCCATGTCCTGCGGGGCCATGGTCATCGGCGGCAACACCTCGGGCGTCATCTCCCCGGGCAAGGCCATGATGGGCGTGCTGCCCTACTGGATCGAACGCGTCTACAAACCAGGCCAAATCGGCGTGATGACACGCAGCGGCTCCCTGACCAACGAGGTCACGGCCGAGGTGGTCAAAGCCGGATTCGGCGTCTCGACCCTGGTCGGTGTGGGCGGCGACGCAGTGCCCCTGACCCGCTTCGCGGAAGTCCTGCCTCTTTTCCAGCAGGATCCCGAGACCAAAGCCGTGGTCATCATCGGCGAACTCGGCGGAACCATGGAGGAAGAGGTGGCCCAGGCCATGGAGAGCGGTGCCTTCACCAAACCCCTGGTCGCCTTCATCGGCGGCCGCACGGCGCCCAAGGGCAAACGCATGGGCCATGCCGGCGCCATCGTCACGGGCAGCAAGGGCACTGTGGAAGCCAAGGTCGACGCCCTGACCATCGCCGGAGGCCTGGTCGCCAGGAAGCCGAGCATGGTCGGCCCCATGCTCCGTGAACTCATGACCTAATACCGACAACCGGGCGGGGCCTTGCCCCGCCCAGAACGGCCCCTACAAACGGCGGGCCGTCCGGAGGCATCCATATGGATTTCATCACCTACTTCTTCGCATGCCTGACGCCGCTCAAGATCGCCCTCATGGTCGGCGGCGCCATCGGCGGCATCCTCCTCGGCGCGGCGCCGGGCCTGAGCCCGACCATGGCCGTCGCCCTGCTGGTGCCGTTCACCTTCCACATGGACCCGGCCGAGGGCCTGATCCTCCTCGGCGCCGTGTACACGGCGGCCGTGGCCGGAGGGTCCATCACGGCCATCCTCATCAACATACCCGGCGCACCCGCCAACATCGCCACCATGTTCGACGGCCACACCATGGCCAAAAAAGGGAAGGCCGAAAAAGCCCTCTATCTCTCCTTCATGAGCTCCGGCCTGGGTGGCCTCTTCGGCGTAGGCGTGCTCATCCTCTTCACCCCGCCCATCGCCCGCATGGCCATGGAATTCGGGCCTGCGGAGCTGTTCTGGCTGGCCATCTTCGGGGTCACGGTCATCGCGGGTCTGTCCTCGGGCACGGTGGTCAAGGGGCTCTATGCCGGCGCCTTCGGCCTGCTCCTGAGTTGCGTCGGCGAGAATCCGGTCTACGGTGTGGAGCGCTTCGTCTTCTCCGACAAACTGACCGGCGGCATCGCCATCATCCCGGCGCTCATCGGCCTGTTCGCCATTCCGCAGATCTTCACCCTTGTGGAAACCATCGGCCAAAGCCTGAAGCGCGAATCCTTCAAGGCAAAGAAAGGCGTCCTCATGGAGGCCGTCGGGGATATCCTGCGGCATCCGAAAGAGTGGCTGATGGGTTCGGCGGTGGGTTCCTTCATAGGCGCCATCCCTGGTGCGGGCGGGCAGGTGGCCGGTCTGATCGCCTACGACCAGTCCAGAAAAATGTCACGCACACCCGAAAACTACGGCACCGGCATCTCGGAGGGACTCATCTCCGTGGAGTCCGCCAACAACGCCACGGTCGGCCCCGCCATGATCCCCCTGCTGACCATGGGCATTCCGGGCAGCCCCACCGCCGCGGTCCTGTTGGGCGGACTGCTTATCCACGGTCTTTTCCCCGGCCCGGAGCTGTTCACCAAGCACGCCGACGTGGCCTACACCTTCATCGCCAGCATGGTCGTGGCCCAGATCGCCATGGCTGTTTTCGGAATCGCCATCGCCCGCTACTCGCACATCGTCATGAACATCCCCAACATCTTCATGGTCGCGGCGGTCACGGTGCTCTGCGTCTTCGGCTCCTACAGCGTGCAGAACAGCATGGACGACGTCATCATCATGTTCTGCCTGGGCCTTCTCATGTACCTGTGCAGCCGGAACGCCTTCTCTCCCGCCCCCGTTGTCCTCGGACTCATCCTCGGCCCCCTGGCCGAAGACAACTTCAGCCGGGGCAAGATCATCGCCCAGACCGGCGACGGGCTGGCCGACTACTTCCTGACGGGCGGCGTGAACATGATCGTCATCGCACTCTGCGCCATCTCCATCGGATGGAGCATCTACAGTGAATGCAAGCTGTCGCGAAAGAACGCGGCCGCTCGCGCACAAGCCACGAAAACCACATCCCCCTCCCTGTCCGGGGCTTAAGGAGATGTTCTCATGATCAACGCACGCAAACGCCTCTTCGAAACGACCGTCATGTTCGCCATACCGGCGATCGCCCTGTACATGCTGGACGACATCTCCATCGGCGACGCCAAGATCTTCCCCAAATACATCTGTTACGGGATGCTTCTTCTGGCCGCCATCAACGCCTTCCAGCTCTGGGTCTACCTGAACAAGATCCGCCCCATCCACTGGCCTACCTTCCTGCGCTGGTCCCTCCCCTTCAAGGGAGGGCCCATCCCCTTCCCCCTGCGCAGGATCGGCGCGGCCCTGGGGCTCATGGTCGTCTACATCTTCGTCATGGAGACAATGGGCTTCTACATGACCGGCTTCCTGTTCTTCCTGCTGGCCCTGCTCTTCCTTGACCCGGCCAGGCCGACCCCGGCCGGCGCGGCCAGGAAGGCTCTGTACGCCCTCTGCTTCATGGCAGTGGTCTACGTCCTCTTCAGCGTCATGCTCGGTGTCGTCATTCCGAGTGGTATCACCTTGTAATTCAACCGTTCTCTGGAGGAATCATGAAAAAACTGCTCTTCACCCTGTGCTTCCTGGCCCTGGCCTTCTGCGGCTTTTCCGCCTCAGCCCTTGCTGCGTTTCCTGACAAGCCCCTTTCCCTGGTCGTCACGTATCCCCCCGGAGGCGCCACAGACTTCCAGGCCCGCATCGTGACCACCCTGGCCTCGGACGAAAAATTCTTCGGACAGCCCGTGGTCGTCATCAACAAGCCCGGCGCCGGCGGCAGGGTCGGCTGGAACTGGTTCGCGGAAAAAGCGGCCACCGACGGATATTGGCTGAGCACCTACAATGCGCCGCACTTCATCGCCCAGAGCCTGGTCTACAAGGACTCCAAGTTTTCCGTGGACAGCTTCGAGCCCGTGGCCACCTGGGGCGCGGATCCGGCCGTGCTGATCGTGCCCAAGGACAGCCCGTTCAAGAACCTCAAGGATCTCGTCGACTTCGCCAAGGCCAACCCCCGCAAGGTCACGGTCAACGGCGCCGGCCTCTATGTGGGGCACCACATCGCCATGCTGCAGTTGTCCAAAGCCGCCGACATCACGCTGACCTACGTGCCTGAACAGGGCGGAACCCCGGCCCTGCAGAGCGTCATGGGCGGCAAGGTCATGGCGGGATTCAACAACCTGGCCGACGCCTTCCGCAACCGCGAAAACGTCAGGATCCTCGCCATTGCCGATCTGCAGCGCCACCCCTTCATTGAAGACGTACCCACCTTCATGGAGCAGGGCGTGGAGGTCGACAACTCGAGCGTGAACTATCGCGGCATCTTCCTGCCCAAGGGCACCGACCCGGCCGTTATCGAAAAATGCGAGCACGCGTTCATGGACATGTTCCAGACCGCCAAGGTCAAGTCCCTCATGACCCAGAGCGGCAGTCCCATGTTCGTCCTCGACCGTCAGCAGACCGCGGAACTCTTCGCCAAGGTCAAGAAGAACCTCCAGGAACTGCTCAAGGATATCAAGTAATCAGCCCTCCTTCGGGAGAGCGCCGTCAGGTGGCGGCAGACGCACACCTGACGGCGCACCCTCCGTCTTCGGAAACAGGACCGGGGCGCCATCCAGAGGAGAAACGTCATGCATCAACCCATCAGAAGCTTTTACAACGGCCCACTGAAAGCCGTCGTGCTCGACTGGGCCGGCACTGCCGTCGATTTTGGCTGCTTTGGGCCTGTCTTGGCATTCCAGGAAGTCTTCCGCTCCCGTTTCATCGAAGTCAGTGTCGAGGAAATACGCGCCCACATGGGTATGGACAAGATGGAACACCTCATGACCATCAGCTCCATGCCCCGGATCAGGAAGCTCTGGCTCGCCATCTATGGCAAGGAACCTACGTCGATCGACTTCAAGGAGATGTACCGGCATTTCGAAGAGGTCAGGATGAGCAAACTCCACAAGCATTCGGAACTCGTCCCGGGCCTGCTCGAAACGATCTCGTGGCTGCGAGGACACGGCCTGCGCATCGGCTCGACAACGGGGTACGACCTGCTCGGCGCGAAGATCATGCGCAGCGAGGCAGCGCGGCGCGGATTCTGGGCTGATTGCGTGGTCTGCGCATCGGACGTGCCGGCAGGCCGGCCGAACCCCTGGATGTGCTTTCGCAATGCCATGGAACTCGGGACCTATCCCATGTCGGCCATGATCAAGGTCGGCGATACGCACCTCGACGTCCTGGAAGGTCTCAATGCCGGCATGTGGGCCGTGGCCGTGACGACCTCGGGCAACGAAATGGGGTTGTCCCTCGACGAATTGCGGGACATGCCCCCGGAAGAACTCGCCCTGCGCCAACACTCCATCCGCAAACGCATGGAGGCCATTGGCGCCCATTTCGTCATCGAAAACATCCGCGAGCTGCCGGGCGTCGTCGATGAAATCAATCAGCTTCTTCAGGAAGGCGTCCGACCGGACGACTATCCGGCGCTATCGCGTCACTACAGGCAGCGCTTCAAATCCGATCGTCTGAAGGAAAAAAACCCGTGTTCGCCATGACACGTACACGGATGAAATCACGGAGAGGGCACTATAACGGCCGGAAACGGCTCCCGCACAGTCCACACACAATTCCTGCGAAGCGGCATTGATGCGCTTCACCAATAAAAAAGGCAGCCCCGAAAGGCCGCCTTTTCAAACGTATTGCAACGTGCTTTCCCACACGACAGTTCTACTTCGGAACCTGGACCCGATCCCCGAGAATCCCCATGGCGGTCTTGGTCAACGCCGGCATGACCGACTTGTCCAGAGTCACATCGTCCATGGGAGGCACGCGGTCCAGGAAATGATACTTCTGCGTCCCGAGCCGATGGTAGGGCAGCATCTCATAGCGGACGTTGGGATAGGGCTTGATGAACTCCGCGATGGCGGCAATGGATTCCTCGGAATCGTTGAACCCAGGTATGACGGGCGTCCGCGCCAGAATGGGCCGCTCCGGATCCATCTCGGCCAGCCTGCGGAAATTGTCCAGGATGGTCGTGTTGGGGCAGCATGTGTGCTCCTCGTGCGCGGCGCTGTCCATGTGCTTGATGTCGTAGAGCACGTAATTGAGATATTCGGAGGCAGCCTCCATGGTTTTCCACGGCACCATGCCGCAGGTCTCCACGGCGGTCTTGATCCTGCGCCGGCGCGCCTCGCGCAGCAAGGCCAGAGCGAAATCGCCCTGCATCAGGGGCTCACCCCCCGACAGGGTCATACCTCCGCTGGAACGGGAGTAGAACATGGCGTCCTGCTCGACCACCTTGAGCACGTCTTCCACAGTGCGTTCCGTGCCATAGACGATGATTCCCTGGGCGGGACACGCTTCGGCGCAGTCCATGAGACAATCTTCGCACAGGCTTCTGTCGATGCGAAGGCTGTCGTCGGCTTCGCGGATGATGGCGCCTCGCTCGCAGGCGTCCAGGCACCTGGTGCATTTGGCGAAGGTCAGGCAGCGCCCCTTGTTGAAGGCCAGTTCGGGTTCACGGCGCTGGGATTCCGGGTTGCTGCACCAACGGCAGGCCAGCGGGCACCCCTTGAGAAAGACGATGGTCCTGATTCCGGGTCCATCGTGCACCGAATATTTCTGGATATTGAACACCAGGCCTTTTTTCTTCTTGTCTTCAAAAGAGCTCATGAGATTCCCCGATGTTGTCTGCAAAAAATGCGGGCAGGCTCCGGCCTGCCCGCATATGGTTTCCTTTCAGGCCGCAAAGGACCGGCAAGAAGCGCGCTAGATGTTTCCGTGTTCCGTACGGGCGATGAGATCGTTCTGGAGGTCCGGAGACAGGTCGACAAAGTAGGCGCTGTAGCCCGCGATGCGGACGATGAGGCTTCTGTACTTCTGCGGATCCTTCTTGGCGGCGATGAGTGTTTCGCGGTTCACCACGTTAAACTGTGCGTGCCAAAGCTTCAGGTCGCAGATGGTGCGCATGAAGGAGACGAGCTTCTCGGTGCCCTGCTCACCCTCGACGCACTTGGGCGTGAACTTGATGTTCAGCAGGCGTGCGGCGCGGTCGTGCATACCGTAGTTCTTGGTGTAGTAGTTGGACAGCAGAACCGCGGAGGGCCCATTCGCGTCCGCGCCGTGAGAGGCGGAGGAACCATCGGACAGCGGAGTGTATTCTTTGCGTCCGTTGGGAGTCGCGCAGCTGACCTTGCCGAAGGGCACGTGCGAGGTGAAGGGCACGTAGCGCACGTCGTTATGGATGCCCAGAGACTTGCTGTAGGTGTTGGCGTACTTCACGGACAGTTCGTCGATGGCCCGACCGATGCTGTCGGCATAGGGATCGTTATTGCCGAAGCAGGGCGCCGTACGCAACAGGGCTTCCACGTCCTCATGCCCGACGAAGTTCGCGTCGACGGCATCCATGATCTGCTTCATGGTCAGCTTCTTGTCCTCGAAGACAAGCTTCTTCACAGCTGCCAGGGAATCCACGACCGTTCCGAGACCGATATACTCGAAGTAACCGAGGTTGATACCGCCGGGAATGAGATTCTGCTGGTGCAGGTCCATGCAGTGCTCCATACACAGGTCGTGGATGGCGGAACCCATGGGCTGGGCAAAAGTCTCGCGACGAATCTTGATGATGTTGTACTGCT
The DNA here is from genome assembly GCA_964597325.1 of uncultured Desulfovibrionaceae bacterium. GTDB lineage: Bacteria > Desulfobacterota > Desulfovibrionia > Desulfovibrionales > Desulfomicrobiaceae > Desulfomicrobium. The sequence goes on along the minus strand of CAZQYA010000003.1, from coordinate 16,975 downwards.
GGATGAAGGCGGCGCGCAGGAAGTTGATGTGCTGCGCCTTGTAGGCCTCCCACAGATCCTCCCAACAGGTGAACTCCAGCGGATCGCCGGTTTCGATGCCGAGCTGGGCGTCGCCGTATTTCTTCATCTTGCCGTTGCGCAGCGCCATTTCCAGGGCTGCCACGAAGTTGATGTACGCGCCACCGGAGGTGTAGGTGTCGCGATTGGGCATGCGGGCTTCGGCGCAGCCGGAGACGGCGTAGTCGTAGGCCTCGGCGAAGGTCGCTCCCTTGGAAACATACAGGGGCACGACTTCCTCGTCATTGATGAGCTTGGGGAAGCCCGAGCCGTCCTTGATGGTCTCGGCAACGTCCCACAGATAGGAGTCGGGCGCACAGCTGTGGATACGCGCGGCGAGATCGGGGTAATGCAGCGGGAACTCGCGCTTGGACTTCAGGATGATGTGCGTCAGCTCGTTGGTGGCGTCGTACCCGTCCGGGGTCTGTCCGCCGACGGTGACGGCTTCCCAGTGGGCATAGCCTTCGTTGAAGGCGCCGCCCGTGGGAGAAATGTACAGGTCGATGAACTCCGCCATGCTGACCCAGAGACATTCGAGCAGTTCCATGGCCTTGAGCTCGTCGATCTTGCCCTCTTTCTGGTCCTTCTCGAAGAAGGGATAGAGGTACTGGTCCATGCGGCCGTTGGAGATGGTCGTACCGGTCTTCTGCTCCAGGCGGGAGAACATGGCCACGAACCACATGCTCTGGCAGGCCTCCCAGAAGTCGCGGGCGGGCTCGCCGGGCACGTGCTCGGCGTTGTCGGCCATGCGGAGCAATTCGGCCTTGCGGACGGGATCGCTTTCCTTCTCGGCCATTTCCCTGGCGGCCACGGCATGACGCTTGGCCCAAAGCACGATGGCTTCGCAGACGGTGACGATCGCTTCGAGGAAAGGCCTCTTCTCCAGATTGTCCTTGGGATCCAGCGGATCCAGGGTGGCGAGCTTTTCCTCGGCCTCGCGTCTGATGTCGTTGAAGCCCCGCTTCAGAACCTTCTCATAGTCGTGCACCCACTGGATGGAGGAGCGGAAGGAAGCCGTCTCATTGACGATGTAGCGGGACATGAGGCCCTGGGGATCGTCGTAGGTCAGCTTGTGGACGTCTTCGGGCAGGGAGGCGTTCAACTTTTCATGGAAGGTCTTGCCTTTCCAGAAGGGGGCGATCTCCTCGACGACACGCTTGGCGTCTTCGGGGGAGATGGAGGCAGGGGAAGTCGGACGGTTGGGCAGATCCGTCACGGCGATGTCGAGGAAGTCGCCGTCCAGTTCGGGATACAGGATGCCATACCGGCCACCCAGATAGCCACCGCGTCCCAGAACGAGCTGATGGTCCTGAACGTAGATGGTGATGTTTTCCGCGATGTGCTTGAGTGCCTTGGCCCAACGCAGGGTCATCATCTGGCCTTCGGTCTCCTGCATGGACTGGGTGAAATACAGCGCCCTTTCGATATCGATGCGGGGCTTGGTGCCGTCGAAACCTTCCAGAATGGTGAAAACGCGCGGATGTGTAGCCTGGAAAACGTCTTCCTTACCGTCAATCTTGTCCTGGAGACGCTTTTCGTGAGAGCTGTACACCTCGCAGCAATCGGAAATCAGCATAGCATACCTCGTATTAAGTTTTGATGTTCTCTGGCCGGGGCGCGATTCTGCCGGGCCAGTCATTCGCTTTGTCTGGAAGGTAGCAAGGCATATGCCGAAATCGTCATATCTCCATACCCCGCGGGCCGTCATAGGCCGCTTATGCCCGCGACGCCGTCTTCAATAGAAAGAACAGCTCGTGATTCCAAATAGATAAAAAAAACTGCCGTCCGAGGAAAAAAATCGGCACGACAATGCGTACAGCCACAAATCCGAAAAAACAGGCCCCGTCAGGTCTGCAGAAAAAAAAATGCGCCCGCATCGGCCGAGAAAATTTGCAGATGCGCAGCGCAATGCTGAATATATATGATAACTGATTGATTTTATAATACAAGATTTGTGTTGCAGATTTGCAGCATATTGCGAATTTGCAACAGCCGCAACGTCCACCCTGGCATAAAAGACCAAGCTGACACGCCGTTTGGCTTCACGACGAAGACTGTTTCCCCTTCCTTGGGGCAGAGCCATTGGTGGATTCCGGAAGCTGCAACTTTCGGAAAATCGTGGTTCTGTTCACACCGAACATTTTCGCGACCTTGGCTACGGAGCCTTGTTCTTCCAGGGCTTGCTGGATGATATCTCGCTCGATGCCGGCCACGATCTCCTTGAGGGACTTGCCTTTGTACGATCCTGCCACGCCCCGGCAAGGCTCTGAAATCCGACCCTGTGCGCTTTCGTTCTGCATGACGGAAGGCAGGTCGGCCACTTCAATGATGTTACGCTCACTCGTGATCACAAGACTCAATACGAGGTTCTCCAGTTCCCTGATGTTCCCTGGCCAATGGTAGGCCTGCATCACCTCTTCAACCGCAGGAGATAGGCTTTTTACCTTCCTGTATCTATTGGAAAATTTTTCGAGAAAATGCTTGGCCAGGGGCAGGATGTCGTCAGGCCTTTCACGCAGGGCGGGGATGGTGATGACGCTGACACGCAGACGGTAATACAGGTCGCTTCGAAAATTGCCGTTATTCACCTCCTCCGCCAGATCCCGATTCGTGGCGGCGCTGATGCGGACATCGACCCTACGAGCCTTGGTAGACCCAAGCCGCACGATCTCCTGATCCTGCAACACGCGCAGCAGCCTGGACTGCATGTTGTGCGGCAAGTCACCGATTTCATCGAGAAAAAGAGTGCCTCGGTCGGCCATCTCGAAAAAACCGAGCTTGCCCTTGGCCAGGGCCCCGGAAAAGGCCCCCGGAGCGTAGCCGAACAACTCCGACTCAATGAGATTTTCCGGTATGGAGGAGCAGTCCACCTTGAAAAAGGGATGGGTGCTCCGCGCGCTCCGTTCGTGGATATGCCGGGCCAGCACGTCCTTGCCCACTCCGGTCTCACCGAGGAGCAAAATGGTGATATCCGTAGTGGCCACGAGCCTGATCTTGGCGACGACCTCGCTCATCTCGCGGCTATGAATGACAAGCGGGGCCTTCTGAATCTTCTGTTTGTTGATGTAGTCGAGATTCGTATGATACTTCTCGATAAGTTCGTGCTGCTGCGCGATTTGATCCTTCATATTTGAAATAATCGTAATATCACGCGCGTATGTTACGACAAGCGCAACATATCCCTCCGAATCAAAGATGGGGTACCCACTCAGGACCAGGCGACGGCCGTGCATATTGGTCTGGACCTGCGTAACAGGTTTCCCCGTTTTAACGACCTCTGGGTTCAAAATGATGTTGAAAACGCCCTGATCCTTGAGTTCACGGACATTGCGCCCCTGAATCTCCTCACACTTCAACCCCGTGAGCTTTTCGTACATCCTGTTGACGTGCAAGGTTGTCCCGCCCTGATCCGTAATATACACGCCATCTGAAAGGGTATCGAGAAGACTTTTCCAATGCTTGGAGAGGATCGTTCCGGACGGATCTTTCTTGTCGATCATGACAACACCTTGTTAAAATTCCCCCAAAACCTAAAGACATGCTTGAAACATGCCACCAATGACCGGCCCCAGGCCATAGACCACAAATCTAACCCCCTCTTAAAATCTTAAATTTCAAATAATTACAAGAGAAACCTTCGTACCGCCGCAAGCATTGCAGGGACGGGATATAATCTCAGACAACACGCGCTGCATATTTGCATCTTTGTTACATAATTGCAACATGACTTCGTAAAGCCCTATGCCACCTTGTGAAATCTTGCGCTACCGCCGGGAATGATGCTACCCCGCGTGCAAAAAAGCACCTGATACATGTAGTAACTGTTATTAGTACTATTTAACTTTCTCATCTCATATAATGAACCATAAAATTTAACTACATACAAACAAATACCCCAAAATGACCGGTTGGTACTGAATTTGCTCGTATGTGTCTGCATTGTATTTCGTATAAAAATTAATTCATAGTAAGCATTATCAATTATATTTTTCTTTGTCATAATGAATGTTCGTATGACAGGCGGCTGGGACACTCTACTGGAAACACTCAAATTCATCTGGGGGTAAATGATGAGGCATCTTTCAATCCTATTGGCATTCGTAGTAATGCTAACCTTCGCGCAACCGTCCATGGCTGAACAGTACAATCTGAGAATCCAGACCGCCGTACCGAGTGCGAGCATGTACTTCGAGACGATGCAGCGGCTCGGCAAGAGAATCGAACTCCTTTCCGGAGGAGAAATCAAGGTTGAAGTATTTGCTGCCGGCGCCATTGTCGGTGCATTCGAAATCCTTGATGCGGTCAGCGACGGAATCGTCGAGGGCGGCCAGGCCTGGACCCACTACTGGTCCGGCAAGCACCCCGCCGGCCTGCTCTTCTCCGCCCCCACCGCCGGACTCGGCGTCGGTCTCGACCAGACCGCCCTTGTTGCCTGGGCCTGGGAAGGCGACGGCCACAGACTGCTGAACCAGTACTTCCAGGAAAAACTGCACCTCGACGTCAAGGGCTGGCTGGCCATGCCCATGGGCCCGGAACCCTTCGGCTGGTTCAAGAAGGAATTCAATAACGTCGAAGAACTCCGCACCATGAAGTTCCGTTCGCCTCCCGGCATCCCGGCCGAGACCTTCAAGGCTCTGGGCATGCCCGTCGTATCCATGCCCGGCGGCGAAATCGTTCCCTCCGCCCAGCGCGGCGTCATCGACGCGGCCGAGTGGATCAGCCCTGGCGACGACATCTCCCTCGGCCTGGCCGATGTCTGGCACTACTACTACCTCGAAGGCCTGCACCAGGCTCTGTCCATCGGCGACGTATACATCAACAAGACCTGGTTCGAAAAGCTTCCGCCCAGACTGCAGGCCGTCATCGAAGAATCCATGCGCGCCTGTGTGGCCGACCAGGTGTTCACGAACGTCAGCCTGAACAGCGCGGCCCTCAAGAAGCTCGTTGTCGAAAAGGGCACCAAGCTCATGACCACCCCTGATGAATATGTCTCCCAGTACATGGCCGCCGTTCCCGCCATCCTGGACAAGTACTCCAAGGCCGACCCCTTCTTCAAGGAAGTCCTGGACTCCCTCATGGAATGGGCCAAGCTGACCGTTCCCTACCAGACCCGCGTCAACGCCGTTTACTACAAGATGGGCAATACCGCCCTCGAAAGCGGCGCCATGGTCGACTACAAGAAATAAATCCGAGACGTGCAGTGCGGGAGGCTTTCTCCCGCACTGCACACAAATAGCTTCCATCCCGGAGGAGCAACGTGCACCAGGAAAATCCAAATACAGCACCACCCGCCCTTGCGAACAAGATCGTCACCGCCATCGACAAGACCAGCGGCTTTTTCGGCAAGGCAGTTTCAGTCCTCATTTTCCCGATGTCGTACATCCTCGTTCACGAGGTCGTCAGCCGATATTTCTTCCACGCGCCCACCATTTGGGCCGGAGATTTGTCCGTCATCCTGTATGGCATACTCTTCATGATTGCGTCTCCCATGTGTCTACGAGATGGAATACACATCCGGACAGACTTCTTGTACAGCCGCTGGACGACAAAAACAAAAGGCTTTGTAGATCTTTGTATATACATAATCATGTATTTGCCAGTACACGTTATATTTCTTGATATTAGCTGGCACTATTTTTACAAATCTTTCCTGCAGAATGAAAAGATTGTCACGAGTCCATGGATGCCTATTATATGGCCTTTAAAATTCGCCATACCTGCAGGCATATTTCTTATGCTTCTCCAGGGAATATCTGAAACAATCAAAAGCTATTACATGTGGCGACACGGCGAGTACTACTGGCTCAAAGCAGGACATGGATCTGATGACGACATCATATCGACATGTACGATACAGGACACCTAAATTCGACGTAACACCGCATCTGACTGCACCACTGCTGCATTCACGAAAACATTGAAAGGATAGAATATGAGCTACACCGAAATGCTCGGGATCCTGTCCCTCGTATTGCTCCTGATCTCCATCTTCAGCGGATTTCCGATAACGTTCACGTTCTTGTTCATCGGACTGGTGATGGGATATCTGGGATTCGGCAAGGTCGTTTTCCACTTGATGAACATTCAGTTCTATCAGGTCATGACGGATCCGGTCCTCGGCGCCATACCATTTTTCCTCTTCATGGGATTCATTCTGGAACGAGCAGGGCTCATGGACGGCCTTTTCTCGTCCATCCAGAAGCTCATGGCCCCAATCCCCGGATCCCTCTATGTCGCCATCATCATCACGGCCACGATTTTCGCCGCGGCAACAGGCATTGTTGGCTCCTCCATCACCCTGCTCTGCTTCATGGCAGGCCCGGCCATGGCCCGCAGCGGATATGACCGGGTTCTCGGAGCCGGCGCCATCGCGGCTGGCGGCACCCTGGGCATTCTGATCCCTCCAAGCATCATGCTCGTCGTCATGGGGCCGCTCATTGGCGTACCCGTGACCAACCTGTTTGCAGCCGCGATCATACCCGGCTGCCTGCTCTCCGGCGCCTATCTGGCATACGCCCTGATTCGATGCTTCATCAATCCGAAGCTCGGGCCGCCCCTGCCCAAAGAAATGCGGGCCCAATCAATTGGCCAGCTCTTAATGGAACTCCTGAAGGGTGCCATCCCGCTGTTGCTGCTCATCCTGGCCACCCTTGGATCCATCCTCGCAGGCTTTGCCACCCCGACGGAAGCGGCGGCCTGCGGTTCTGTCGGCGCCTTTCTGCTCGTGCTTGCGTACCGGCGGTTCAACGTCGAAAACCTCAAGCGCGCCATGTTCAACACGGCGAAACTGTCGGCCATGATCCTCGTCATGATCGCGGCCTGCAACTTCTACGGTTCGGTCTTCGCCCGCCTCGGCGGCGCCACGTGGACCTCCAATACGCTCTTGAGCTTGAACCTGCCGCCCATGCTCATGGTCCTGGTCATCCTCACGGTCGTCTTCCTGCTGGGCTGGGCCATGGAATGGGTGCCCATCGTGCTGGTGCTCATGCCCCTGACCATGCCCATCATCAAGAATCTGGGCATCGACCCGCTCTGGTACGCCGTCATGTTCGCCGTGACGCTGCAGACATCGTGGCTGACCCCGCCGGTGGCGCTCTCATGCTACTTCATCAAGGGCTGCCAACCGGACTGGCCGTTGTGGGACATCTACAAGGGCATGCTCCAGTTCGTCTGCTGTCAGGTGTTCATTATCGGACTTCTCTTCTTCGTGCCGGAGTTCATCACCTGGCTCCCGGAAGTGCTCTTGAAATAACGAACTGAAATTCAACACAAACCATGTAGAACATGCCGGCACGCTCACCACCAAGAGCGTGCCAGGCATCGACAAGTGCGCCCTGAAAACGACCCCTGTGGCCCGCCCAGGCGGACCGAAGCTCACAAGCAGCCCGGGAGGCATGCATGGCAAAACGAATCATCACGGAAGCGGATATACTGGACGCCGTGGAACGCGGGGACAAAGCCCTCTCGGTTCCCCCGGCTGAATGCATCATCACGGCCCAGGCCCGGGACAAGGCCTTCGAATACGGCGTAACCCTGGACGAAGGTGCTGCCGAATGCGAGCCCTGCGCAGCCATGGCCGCAGCCGAAAACGTCACGCCGCGTCCCGAAACGTCGGGAACGGACCTGGAAACCGTCGTTGGCAAGGTTGTGGAAAGCATGCGCGACATTCTGCCCCAGGACGCAGACAAGGCAACCGTAACGCGTCTGGTTCGGGACGCCGTGGCCGCCAGAATGGGCACAAGGGGCACGAGCCGCGCGGAAGGCGAACTGCCCCGGGCATCTTCCGGCGTCATCTTCATCGACAGCACCGGACTCCTGAACAAAACGGGCGCAACCTCCATCAAGGAACAGGCGGTTCTGGCCGAAGCCATCGGCCGCCCCGGCGAGTCCAAACTCGCCGCAGGGTACCTGGTCTGGGAAGGCATGTCCTTTGAGCGGGCCGTGGATGTCCCCGAGCTCATCGTGGTCATCGAAGGAGAGCTGCAGGTAAAATACGACGGCAAGAGCTCCATCGCCAAGCCCGGAGACATGGTCTACCTGCCCGAAGGCTCGCGCGTCGCCCTTGATGCGCCCTCGCGGGTCAAGGTGGCCTGCATCAACACCCTGGCCTAGGACGTCCGCACCATGAATATACTGGAACGTTGCGCAGAGTCCTGCAGGGAAAACCCAGGAGTCGTCGTCTTCCCCGACAGTCTCGACTGCCGCGTGCTCAGAGCCGCGGCGCGTCTGAAGGAAGAAGGGCTGGCCGAATCCGTGCTCGTGCAGTCCCCCTTTGTCGTGCGGGACAAGATCAGACAGGCCAACCTGTCCTCCCTGGGACTGACCGTAGTGGATCACACCGCGTCTTCCCTCTTCAGGAAAAACGTCGAGACCTACTCCGCACTGCGGCAGGAAAAGGGGAAACCCGTCTCCACGGAAGAAGCGGAAAGGTCCATGTCCTGCCCACTGGCGGCCTCGGCCATGATGGTCCGCAGGGGCGAGGTCGAAGTCGGGGTATGCGGCAACCTGTCGTCCACGTCCGATGTCCTGAAGGCCGGATTGGCCATTCTGCCGCGAAAACAAGGCATCAAGACCATCTCCAGTTTCTTCCTCATGATCTCTCCGGATGAAAAGCGCCAATTCGTGTTCGCCGACTGCGCGGTGGTGCCCGAGCCAACGGCCGAGACCCTGGCCGACATCGCCATCGCGTCAGCGGGCATGGCCAGGACGCTCCTGGGTGAAGACCCACGCGTGGCCATGCTGTCCTTTTCGACCAAGGGCAGCGCCGAGCATCCCCGGACCGCTATGGTCCGCGAGGCCGTGGCCATGGTCCAGGAACGTGCGCCCGACATCGTCATCGACGGTGAACTGCAGTTCGACGCGGCGTCCCTGCCGGAAGTGGCCGCGCTCAAGGCTCCGGCCAGCGTGCTCATGGGGCAGGCGAACGTCTTTGTATTTCCATCCCTGGAGGCCGGCAACATCGGCTACAAACTGGTGGAACGCCTGGCGGGATTCCGGGCCCTCGGCCCGTTCCTGCAGGGATTCGACGGCGGCTGGCACGACCTCTCCCGGGGGTGCAGCGCCGAGGATATCTACAATGTCGCCGTAATCGGCATGTGCCTGCGGCGTGGCCAGATGCCCGGATAACCGGGGCATCGTCCCTTCGAACCATTAAGGAGGCTTCTTATGGAATCTTTTGACGCATTGGGCATGATCGAGACCAAAGGGTTGACCGCGCTGATCGAGGCCGCCGACGCCATGGCCAAGGCCGCTCGCGTCCAGCTTGTGGGTTACCAGCAGGTCGGCGGCGGGTATGTCACGGCCCTGGTCCGGGGCGACGTGGCAGCCTGCAAGGCTGCGACGGACGCCGGTGCCGCCGCCGCCAAACGTGTTGGCGAAGTCGTTGCGGTCCATGTCATCCCGCGCCCCCATGGCGATCTGGAAGACATCTTTCCCATCAAGAAAAAATAACGCCCCCGGGCCGAGACCGAAGCCAGGAACGTGAACATGAACGCACCAGACCTGATCCAGGCAGTACGCCAGGCCGGAATCGTCGGCGAAGGCGGGGCAGGATTTCCTGCCCACGTCAAGTACGACACGCAGGCCGCCACCCTCATCGCCAACGGATGCGAGTGCGAGCCCCTGCTGTATACGGATCAGCACCTTGTCAGGACATGCCCCTCCGAGATCGTCGACGCCCTCGCCGCCATCAAGGCGGCGATCGGTGCGACGCGGGCGGTGGTTGCCCTGAAAGCCAAGTACTCCGAGGCCATCGCCGCCATCAGGGACCACGCAGCCGCGGCCGGCGTGGAACTGGCCCTGCTGGACAACTTCTACCCGGCCGGGGACGAGCAGATCCTGGTGCATGAGGTCACGGGGCGCACGATTCCACCCCTGGGCCTGCCCAAGGACGTGGACGCACTGGTGGCCAACGTCGGGACACTGGTCCGCGTCGGCAGGGCTCTCAAGGGAGAGCCCGTGTTTCGAAAGATCCTCACCATCACCGGCGACGTGGCCCGGCCCGGAGTCATCGACGTCCCCATCGGCACGAGCCTGGGCAAATGCCTGGAGATCTGCGGAGGAACGACCGTCCCGGACCCGGTATTCATCAAGGGCGGCCCCATGATGGGATCCTTCATCGATTCGCGGGAGGAGCTGGATCAGGCAGTGGTCACGAAGACCACGGGCGGTCTGATCGTACTTCCCCGCGGCCACTACCTGCACGAGGCGGCGAGCCTCTCGCCCGAAACCATGCGCAAACGCGCCGCCTCGGCCTGCATCCAGTGCCGCCTGTGCACGGACCTCTGCCCGCGCTACCTCGTGGGGCAGAGCTTCGAAACCCACCGGGTCATGAAGGCCTTCGGGTCGGGCATGGACGTGGCCGAAGGCGTGCTGCAGGCCATGCTGTGCTGCGAATGCGGCGTCTGCGAGCTGTTCAGCTGCCCCATGGGGCTGTCCCCGCGCCGCATCAACGCCATGTTCAAGGCGAAATTCCGTGAAAAGGGGCTGCGTTACGAGGGCCCCCGGGAAATCAAGCCGGAACAGGCCGCCCTGCGGCCATACCGCAAGGTGCCCACGTCGCGTCTGGCCATCAAAATCGGCATCGACCGCTACATGAAGCTGCACCCGGAATTCCTGGGTGAATTCGACGCGGCCGAAGTGCGCATCCCTCTGGCCCAGCACATCGGCGCCCCCGCAACCCCCGTGGTCAAGGCCGGCGATACGGTCTCGGCCGGGGACCTCATCGGTGAAATTCCGGAAAAGGCCCTGGGGGCGAGGGTTCATGCATCCATCGCGGGACAGGTCGTTTCGGTCGATTCCGCAGTCGTCATCAAAGGAGCCTCAAGGTGATCGCAAGACTCCAAGCCGTAGGCATGATCGAATTCAACAGCATTGCGGTCGGCATTCAGGCTGCCGATGCCATGCTCAAAGCGGCGCAGGTTGCGCCGCTCATCATCAAAACCATCTGCCCCGGCAAATTCGTGGCGGCGGTGCACGGGGACGTGGCCTCGGTCAAGGCGGCCATCGGCGCCGGCCTCGACACGGCCGAGGGCGTGGCGGTGGATCACTTCCTGATCCCCAACATCGCCTCGGAAGTCGTCTCGGCGCTGTCTTGCACGGGCGAGCAGCAGCCCGGCAATGCCGTGGGCGTCATCGAGACCTACTCCGCGGCTTCTGCCGTGGTGGCCGCGGACACGGCCGTGAAAACCTCCCAGGTCACCCTCATGGAAGTTCGGCTGGCCATGGGCCTGGGCGGCAAGGCGATCTGCCTGCTCTCGGGCGATGTTGCAGCCGTGCAGGCGGCCGTCTCCAGCGCCGCGGCCTCCGTGGCCGAAACCGGCCTCCTGGTACGCCAGGTCGTCATCTCCGGCATCTCCCCGGAACTACTGCCATACATCATGTGAGGAGCGGCTCATGGCATCAACGGACAGATATTCACTTCAGCGCGACGCCATCGGCAGCGTCGAGATTTTCGGACTGATCGCGGCGACCGAGGTGGCCGACGTCATGCTCAAGACCGCCAACGTGCGCATCAAGAGCATCTGCAACGCCGACGCGGGCATCATCAGCGTGATCTGCGAAGGTGACCTCGCCGCGTGCAGGGCCGCCGTGGACGCAGGCAAAGCCGCCGGAACAAGGCTTGACGCCCTGCTCGGCAGCACCCTCATCGGCCGCCCGTTCACGGATACCAGCGCGCTCATTTCCACGCATGCCGGGAGCATGTTCGAAATGGTCAAACCGCGCGCGACCAAACAGACCAGAGTCAAAAAAAAGTAATTCAGGGAAGGCTCCCTGCCTTCGCATAACATCAACTCGAGCTGACGGAGAAACATCATGGATGCACTGGGAATCATTGAAACCAAAGGAATTACCGCGCTCATCGAGGCCACCGACGCCATGACCAAGGCCGCGCGGGTGGAACTGGTGGGATTCGAGCGGGTCGGCGGCGGGCTGGTCAGCGCCATGGTCCGCGGCGACGTGGCCGCATGCAAAGCAGCGACCGATGCCGGGGCGGCAGCTGGCGCACGGGTCGGCGAAGTGGTGGCCGTACACGTCATTCCGCGTCCGCACTCCGATCTCGAAGCGATTTTCCCCATTTCCAGAAAGTAGCACGCGGCGCGGCTTTCCGCGCCGTACACGACTCCGGAGGAGATGAAACATGGAACTCGGCAGAGTGGTCGGACAGGTGGTATCAACGGTACGCGATCCGGGATTACCCAACCTGACATTGCTTCTGGTGGACATCCTGGATGGGCGCGGCAACGTGACGTATTCCGGGCAGGTTGCGGCGGATATCCTCGGGGCGGGAGAAGGCGAAATGGTACTGCTGGTTCGGGGCAGTTCGGCCCGGATGCTGCTGGAATCCAGGACGCCCCTCGACTTGAGCGTGGTCGGCATCGTCGATCAGGTAACCTCCAGAACCGAAGTGTTTTACAACAAATAAACGATGTAAGGGGCTACGCCCATGCGAAGTGAAGATATCGAACGGATTGTGGACGAGGTGATCAGACAGCTTGGCAACGCCGCGACGACGACCCAGGCCGCTCCTTCCTCGGCAGGGGATTGGGGTGTCTTCGACCGCCTCGAGGATGCCGTCAGCGCCGCCCAGGAGGCGCACACCAGAATCGATACCCTGGCCATGCGTGAAAACGTCGTGTCGATCATCCGCCGGGCGGCCAGATCCAATGCCAGACGAATGGCCGAAATGGCCGTTGACGAAACTGGCATGGGTCGTATCGAGGACAAGGTCAAAAAGAACCTGCTGGTGGCCGACCGCACTCCGGGCCCGGAAATCCTCTCACCCAGCGCCATCTCCGGCGACATGGGCCTGACCCTGGTGGAAAACGCGCCGTGGGGAGTCATCGCCTCGGTCACGCCGTCGACCAATCCGGCTGCAACGGTCATCAACAACTCCATCAGCATGATCAGCGGCGGCAACGCCGTGGTCTTCGCCCCCCATCCCGGCGCCAAGCGAACCACGCAGGAGGCCATCAAAATCCTGAACAAGGCCATCCACGAGGAAACGGGCATCGGGAACCTCATGACCTGCGTGAAGGAGCCGAGCATCGACAACGCCCGCCAGCTCTTCACCTACCCCGGCATCGACCTCCTCGTGGTCACCGGCGGCGAGGCCGTTGTCGAAGCCGCCCGCAAGACGACCAACAAGCGTCTCATCGCGGCCGGGGCCGGCAATCCGCCCGTGGTCGTGGACGAGACGGCCGACCTCGCCCTGGCCGCCCGCGGCATCTATGAAGGTGCGTCCTTTGACAACAACATCGTCTGTGCCGACGAAAAGGAAATCATTGCCGTTGATTCCATTGCCGACGGCCTGAAGCGCGAGCTCGCGGCCATAGGCGCCGTCGAGATCACCAAGGCGCAGGCCGAGAGCGTGGCCAAAGCCGTTCTCCTGGATTACCCCGGACCAAAATGCCGCCCCAACCCCAAGCTGGTCGGACGCGACGCCGCCGAACTTGCCAAGGCCGCGGGCTTCTCCGTGCCGGAATCCTGCCGCCTGCTCTTCGTGGACGTGGACAGGGACCTGGATCACGTCTTTGCCAGGGTCGAACAGATGATGCCCATCGTGCCGGTGCTGCGCGCCCGCGACGTGACCGAGGCCATCGACTGGGCCATGATCCTGGAACGCGGCCTGCGCCACACCGCGGGCATGTATTCCCGGAACATCGACTACATGCACACCATGGCCAAACGCGCCAACACCAGCCTGTTCGTCAAGAACGGCCCCCACGTGGCCGGCCTCGGCGCGGGCGGCGAGGGCTGGACGTCCATGACCATCTCAACCCCCACGGGCGAGGGCGTGACCAACGCGAGGACCTTCGTGCGCCTGCGGCGTTGCACCCTGGTCGGCAGCTTCAGGATCGTGTGATGACCATCACCTGGGAAGAATGCCAACGGCGACTGAACAAGGCTGCCCGCATCCTGAACCGTGAAGAGAGCGTCACGGTTCAGGGCCCGATCAGCGTCGGGATCGACCTGGGCACTGCCGACGTGGTGCTCATGGTCCTCGACGCTGCGGGCGAGCCTGTGGCGGCTTTCCTGGAATGGGCCGAAGTCGTCCGCGACGGCGTTGTGGTGGACTTCCCCGGGGCCATCGACATCACCCGGTCCCTGGTCGAGAAAGCCCGCAAGCGAACGGGCATGGAAATCACCCACGCGGCCACGTCCTTCCCTCCCGGAACGGACCCGCGCCTGTCCACCAACATCCTGGAGTCGGCCTGGCTCGAGGTGGCCGGATTCATGGACGAGCCCTCCTGCGTGGCCAACCTGCTCAACCTGAACAACACCGCCGTGGTGGATATCGGCGGCGGGACCACAGGCACGGCCGTGGTGCAGGGTGGCAAGGTGATCTTCAGCGCGGACGAGCCCACTGGCGGGCGACACGTCCGCCTCGTGCTGGCTGGACACTACGGCCTCTCCTTCGAGGAAGCCGAAGCCCTCAAGCGCATACCCGGAAACAGGGATATCCTGGCCCTGGTCCGTCCCACTCTGCAACGGGTGGCGGATATCGTCGGCGATCACATCCGCGGGCGCAATGTGGAACGCATCATCCTCTCGGGTGGGACATGCTGCCTGGAAGGCGTGCCGCAGGTATTGGAACAGGAGCTCGGCATGCCCGTGACCCTGCCCGCCCAGCCCCTGTTGCTAACGCCCCTGGCAATCGCTACCCTGCCGCGCATTCAGGCGGACATGACGTACGACACGCAAATTTCTCAGATCAACTCATAAACCAGAGGCAGATATCATGAAAGTGATCGACTTCCGCTTCCGACCCAATACGCAGCAAACCATTTCAGGCATCCAGAACAGCAAGATGTTCAAGGGGCTCTGCGAATCCATTGATTTCTCAAAGATGAAGCCGCAGACCGTGGAAGAGGTGGTGGCCGACCTGGATACCCATGGCGTCGTCCGGGCCGTCATCACCGGTCGCGACTGCGAAACCACCTACGGGGCCAAGTCCAACAACGAGAGCGTGATCGAATTCGTCAAGAAATTCCCGAACAAGTTCTTCGGCTTCATCGGCCTGGATCCGCACAAGGGTATGCAGGCCGTGTACGAACTCCGGTCCGCGATACAGGACCTCGGACTGCACGGCGCGGCCATCGACCCCTACCTGGCCCAGATCTACGCCAACGACGCCAAGTATTACCCCATCTACGCCAAATGCTGCGAGCTGGACGTACCCCTGGTCTTCACCACCGGTCCGGCCACCCTGGTCCCCGGCGCCATCATCGACCACGTAGCGCCCCGCTATATCGACTTCGTGGCCAGGGACTTCCCGGACCTGAAGATCGTCATCAGCCACGGCGGCTACCCCTGGGTCAACGAGGCCATCATCGTGGCCCAGCGCAACCGCAACGTGTACATCGACCTGTCGGAATACGAATTCTCCCCCATGGCAGAGGCCTACGTCCAGGCGGCCAACACCATGATCCCCGACAAGATCCTGTACGCCAGCGCGCACCCCTTCGTGGACTTCCGCGAAGCCCTGGCCACGTACCGCCAGCTGCCCTTCAAGGCGGACGTGCTGCAGAAAATCATGCACGACAATGCGGCCCGCCTGCTGGGCCTCAAGGTCGACGTGCAGCCCGAAAGCCGGCTCGACCCGGCCAACCGGGATGTGGTCGCGGACATCGTCCGCGAAGTAATGGCCCGCCTCAAGGCCTGACATTCTCCTCCGACCGGTCGGCCGCGACACGCGCCCGGGCTCCCGAACACCCCTGCACGGGATGCGCGCTGCGGCCGGCCGGAACTTCCGAACCCTGAGGCAGTACCGGTCTTCATGGATTTTTCCCAAGCCCTGCTCTACACCCTGGCCGGCTGGATTGTCGGCGGCTTCGCCAACGGCATCGCGGGATTCGGCGCGGCCATGGTGGCCATGCCCATCGTCACCGCCGGCGTCGACATGCGCCAGGCCGTGCCGACGTGCGGCCTGATGGTTCTGGCCCTCAACGTCCAGATGGCCTGGAGCTACCGCGAACACCTGACCCCATCGGGCCTTGGCCCCCTGATCCTCGGCTGCCTCCCCGGCGCAGCCCTGGGCGTGCTCCTGCTGCGCCACTGCCCCGAAGCCTGGCTCAAGGGGGGCCTCGGCCTCCTGCTCGTGGCCTACGCCCTGTGGGGACTCCTCGCCGCCCGGCCGCGCCCGCGCCGTCTGGCGGCAGGCTGGGCCGCCCTCACGGGCGTCCTCTCGGCGAGCCTGGGCACGGCCTTCGGCTTCAACGGACCGCCCCTGGCCGTGTACCTGAGCCTGCGCGGCGGCACGCAGTCGCAGATCAAGGCCGCCCTGGGCGCCTTCTTCATCGCCAGTTCCCTCTGCATCGTAGCCGGCCACACCCTGACCGGCCTCCACTCACAGCTGACCACGGGTCTCGCCGCCGCGGCCCTCCCGGCCGCCGCCCTCGGCGGCTGGCTCGGCATACGACTTTCGGACAGGTTCCGGGAAAACTCCTTCAGACGCATCCTCTTCATGATGATATGCGCAATGGGGCTGAACATGCTTCGCGCCTGCCTGGGTTAAACAGGAGTTTCGAAAGTTTCTGGTCAAAAAAGCCGATTACTCAAAATAATACAGCATATTAGCTCTTGATTTTTTGTAAGACCCCACGCGTCACTTCGTAGCCGAATGCGGCCAGGATTTTGGCCTGTTCCGGGGACGGTTCTTCAATCATACGCAAGGCTTTTTCCTTTTCCCCATTCCAGCACAGACAAGAATGCAGATTGCGCATGAGATCCATGGCCCGCTGCGCGGTCATGTGTATTCCGGCGTCTTCCAACTTCAGTTCAACGAGTCGCAAATACGCAAGGGCGATGATGCAGCTCAAGAAGTGGCATCTGATTTTTGAGTCGGTCCAGTGCCGGATCGGGAACATGCTGACAAGATCGGCGTCCTTGGATTGCCGAAAGGCTTCCTCCACAAGGT
>CAZQYA010000002.1:0-48336 GCA_964597325.1 uncultured Desulfovibrionaceae bacterium | reverse complement strand
CTCTTTGAGCTTCGAATCCGCATGGAACTCATCGGCGTCGACGCGTCCCAGAGTCTTCCCGCCGTCCCAGATCAGCTGAGACAGGGTGAGGTTCTGGGCGTCGGTGACCAAATCGTTGGAGCCGGTGTCGAAGCGGGCGATGGTCGCGTCGTTGCGAACGTGTTTGAACGTCAGGTTCGCGCCCAGATCCAGGGACGGCAGCAGGTCCGCGAAAGACTTGCGGTAGGCTGCCCGCGCCGCGGAATATTCAGCCTTGGAAGCCAGGAAGGTCGGATTCGTCTTGAAGGCCTCCTGCAAGGCCCTGGAAAGGGTCGTACCCTCGCCTGCGCCGGCGATGTTCCTGAGAATCGAGTCCACGTCGTAATCGCGGACCTGCCCCTGAGCCGAAACCATTGAACAGGACAGGACGAGTACCCCCACTGCAATGGAAGACAGGACAAGAAGCTTCTTTTTCATCATGCAACCCCCACTTTTTGTGATCATGGTATTTCACTCCTTTTGAACTTCAGGTGGTTTCCAACCATTCCTGGCTCCAAGTACTACATAGTTTCTCCACATTAATTAACTCATACCACTCTCTATTTATTGAACAATTACATAGGCAATCATCCATACTTTTAAAAATTTGAAGCTAGTACAAATCATGGCCCGTTACACAAAACCGTACTTATAAATACGTACATATGGAGTATTCCGAATTCGGGAGAATTTCCGCCCGCGACTTCGGACACGGCTGTTCCGACCCAGCGAGACCGCCACCCGGCCGTCCTCGACATCTCGACGCCCCGACGCGTCACCCCGCCCTGAAGGCCGGGTGCCGCGCAATGCTGCGCCATCGTCATGGCAAGACCTCCTGGGCACGCCAGAATAGGAAAAAAGCGGGACGGACACCCACCAAACCGTGCCGGGTTGAAAGACGTGCCAACGCCACAAACGCAAGAGGCGGATCTGGCCAGGTCAATGTGCTGGACACTCCCGCAAGGGGCGAAAAATACGTTGAGGGAATAACCTGAAATACGTGAAAGGAGCCCGCATGCGAAAAACGCAAGGTCAGAGCCGATCGATTTCTTTCGAGACGTGGTCCTGGCACGGAAGAACTTCGGCCATAATTTCGATCTATGTTGGCCCGCGGTCCCAAAGAACTCATAAAGTCGGCTGCGCGGCGTCTCGCCCAAACCACCCCGTATTTTGCCGAAGTCAGCCTTCAAACCTTTCGTCGACCAGCGAAAACAACCGACGTTGTGACGACCAAGCAGAAAATTTATCATTCCAGGAGGAATCTCAGTTCCTGAACGGTCAACACTTGAGAGCATTTCGGCATGTCGGGCACACGCACCCGAACGATGCCTGACCGCCCCTGCTTTCCAAGCAGGGCGCGCGTAACCGCCTGGCTGAACACAGCGTGGCGGTCACGCTCCTCGCCACGAAACACGGAAAACCCGGAATCCCGAAAGAGCGAAGGGGCCAAATCCAGGCCCGTTTCCGTTTCGTCTTCCAACGGGTTATCGTTGTGCAGCGGACGCTTTCCCTCGGGCGTACCCAGATCCCGACCGGTCTCCACACAGACACTTTCGCCGCCGGCTGATGCCTGCGAACCTCCTGTATGACCGTACACGGAGGCAACTTCCGGCGACGAACGCCCGTCTTTGCTTTTGCCCATCAGCTCATCCACCATTCAATCCGGCGAAATGTGACCCAAAAGGACGATCTCCCGCATCGCCACATTTACGGAAGAAACAACCTGAAGAAATGAACCGGATCAAATTATAACGAATATTGGGCTTGTAAAAATAAGCAATTAGATGTATATTTTTTGGGCGTTAGTACTGTTTTTTATACATAGAAGAACTGCAATCATCACAGAACATTCAGAAATACAGCTGTCGGCAGCGCGCCTACTGACGTCATGCATGACATAGTGCCGACAACATGGAGTTCACCGCCCTCATTCCACCACAACCCGCCAGCAGCGCATCCCACATGGTCATAAAGACAGCGTCGGCCAAAAACAGCCTTCAATGGTTTCTCATGCGGCATCTGCTGCTGCGGATCTATCTGCCCCTCATCCTTTTCATGGCGGTCCTTCTGGTGCTCCTGACGATGGTCGGTCTGCGGACCATCGGTAACCAGCAGAACGAACTGGTCCACTCCCAGGCAAAGGTCGTCGACCGATTCCTGGACCAGGCCTCGCGCATCATCGACGCCCTGGGGCGTATGGCTGAAGAGACGTCCGCCGACCAATCCAGGCCGGCACTGCAAAGCGCCATGGCGGCGTATCAGCATTTCGACAGGCTGGTCCTGGTGGATAAAAACAGCAGGATTCGTTTCACCATCCCCGAAATCGAACACCTTCAGGGCATGGACATCTCGCGGATGCCCTATGCCCAGGAAATGACCGACGAACAGAGCGTAACCATCTCAAGCCCCTTCATTTCCACGAACACAGGTTCTGTCGCAGTCATTCTGAGCCGCCCGCTCTCCCAGGGAGGCTTCATTTTCGGAGAACTCAGCCTCGCAGCCCTGTACAACGAGGTGTATGAAAACCTGATGGGGAGCGAGACCCTCCTCCTGGACAAATTCGGAAAGTTCATCGTCCATCCCGACCAACACCAGATCCAGCAGCAAAGCTACTTCGACAGGGACTGGTTCAATTCCGTCCGTCAAAAGGAATTCAGCTTTCATGAAATAGCCGACGGGCGGCTCATGCTGAGCAATTCCGCCCCGGTCGCCAGGGCGAACTGGCTCGTGGTCAACCGAATCAACCTGATCGTCCTGCTGCGCCCACTGGGCTGGCTGCTTCTGCTGTTCGCAACGTTGAGCGCTGTCGTCTGGCTCGCAGTGGCCTTACAAATCCGAAAGGAACTTCAGGAGGAGGTCATCCGACCCATCAACAGCCTCTCGGCATGGGCCAGGAACCTGACAGAGGGGAGGTTCGAAAAGGCGGAAAAAGACGGCGGCGAACGCAGCCACTTCCTGGAGCTTCAGGATCTCAACAGCTCCTTTGAACGCATGAACGCCTCATTGCACAGGCGGCAGGAGGAGCTTTTCAGGAGCGAACAGCGCTACCGCAGCATCTTCGAAAAGACACCCGACGGTCTTTTCCAGCTGTCGCGTGACGGTCTGCTGCTCATGGCCAACCCGGCCATGGCCAGGATTCTGGGCTATGACTCACCCCAGGAAATGATCGCCAGCAGAATTTCCCTGGAGGATATCGTCCACGACGAATCCGAAAGAATGCGCCTGCAAAACTCCGCACTGCAGATGGAGCACGTCCATTCCTTCGAAACCAGGGCCCGATACAGGGACGGGGGCCTGGTCCACGTCGGCCTCAAAGTCTACCCCGTCATCGAAGAAACCCGCGAGGGTGTAGCCCTTGAGGGCATCCTCGAAGACCTCACGGAAAAAAACAGGGCCCGCGAACTCCAGGTGGCCAAAGAGGCCGCCGAAGCCGCCACCAGAGCCAAGAGCGATTTCCTGGCCAACATGAGCCATGAAATCCGTACGCCCATGACCGCGATACTCGGATTTTCCGAACTCGTCCTCAAGCTGGGCCTGTCTCCCCGGCAGGCCGATTACCTGAACAAAATCCAGATCGCCGCCGAACACCTCCTCGGACTCATCAACAACATCCTCGACATCGCCAAAATCGAGGCGGGCAGACTCGAACTCGAACATCGGCAGTTCTCCCTGAGCGACATGCTGGTTGAAATATCCCATATCCTGACCCCCAAGGCCTTTGAGAACGGCGATGAAATCATCTTTTCGATCCAGCCCGGCCTGCCGGGGACTTTCCAGGGAGACCCTCTACGGCTCAAGCAGGTCCTGGTCAACATCAACGGCAATGCCATCAAATTCCCGGAAAACAGGGAAATCGTCGTCCGCGTTAAAGAAGAGATCAGGCAAGCAAGCGATAAAGAAAAAACAACCCTCGTTTTCAGCGTGCGGGACACGGGCATAGGTATCAATGAGGAGGCCACCGGCAGGATTTTCCAGGCCTTTGGACAGGCCGATGCGTCCACCACGCGGAAGTTCGGCGGCACGGGCCTGGGTCTGTCCATCAGCAAGGCCCTTGTCGAACTCATGGGCGGCAGCATGGACGTGCGCAGCACGCCGGGCCGGGGAACGGAGTTCGTGTTCTCAATCCGCCTCAAACCCCTTGCCCCCGTACAGGAACCGGAAAAGGCCGTGCTTGAGGACCTTGCCCGACGCTCCGCGCTTATTGCGGCCAAAAGCCAGGCCGCGGGCGAAGCCCTCTCAAAGGTGCTGCAGTCTTTCGGCATTGACACGCACTGCGTCCACACGGCGGCCGAGTGCCTGGATCATTGCGCAGGCAACGCCCACGCCGTCAGCCTGATCTTCGTCGACTGGCTCCTGCCGGACATGACCGGAACAGAACTTGCCCGGAGGCTGCGCCAATGCGACCTCCCCGAAGAAAAATTTGTCATCGCCCTGGCCTCCCCGGTACGCTTCAGAAATCAGGAAGAAACGGACGAAGCAGGCATCGACGCGGTGCTGGAAAAACCTTTCACGGCATCAATGGTCTTCGACACCCTCATGAACCTGGGAGGCACGGTCTTCGAGAGAAGGGGCGAAACCGGGAGAAAAGCCCGCGAACAAGACGCTCAGGCCGACGTGGCCGGCCTGCATGTCCTGCTGGTCGAGGACAACGTCTTCAACCAGGAGGTTGTAAAGACCATCCTGAACAGCGCGGATGTGGAGGTGGATCTCGTCTGCAACGGCCAGGAAGCGGTGGACACGGTCGAAGCCGGGGAAAAAACCTACGATGCGATCCTCATGGATGTGCAGATGCCCGTCATGGACGGGTACGAGGCGACCCGGGCCATTCGGGAAAGGCACGAACCAACGACTCTGCCGATCATCGCCATGACGGCCAACGCCATGAAGGGCGACATGGAGAAATGCCTCGACGCGGGCATGAACGCGCACCTCTCCAAGCCCATCGATACCCAGGAAATGTTCAGAGTTCTGGCCCGATGCACGGGCCGGGCCGATGCGGAATCCGCCATATCCCAGACCGGCCGGTCCTGAGGTCTGAAATGCCCGTCCACGGCGACGCTCTTGGGAAGCGTCACGCACCATGCTAACAGCAGGAGGTTGCTCATGACACGCAAGGTACGATTTTTCGCACTCGGGATCGCCATAGGCGCAGGCATGTTCTTTTTGGTCTGGAGCCTCACCAAAGGCAGGCTGAACGACCGTCCTGTTCTCGTGGGCGTCGCCGCCACCCTCACCGGGAACAATGCCGAGTTGGGTATCCAGACGCGCAACGGCGTCGCCCTCGCCCTGGAGGACTTCAACGCCAGGGGCGGCATCGACGGACGTTCCGTCGAACTCGTCATCAAGAACGACGAGGGAACGCCCGAGGGTGCCGCAGCAGCGGCCTCCTTCCTTCTGCAGCAGGGCGTCTCGGCCATCGTCGGCCATTCAACCAGCGCCCAGACCATGGCGGGCCTCAAGGTGACCGAACCAGCCGGGACCGTCATGATCAGTCCCACCGCTTCGACCACGGCCCTCTCGGGCAAGGACGACTTCTTCTTCAGGGTGGTCGATGTGTCGGCGACTCGGGCGGAGGTGCTCGGCAGGCATGTCCGCGAGGCCCGGGGATGCGCGACCATGTCCATCGTCTACGACACCGTGAACCGGGCCTTTACCCTGTCCTTTGTGAACGCCATGCGCAAAGGCTTCGAAAACGCGGGCGGAAAGATCCTGGACAGTCTGGCCTTCGATTCCGGCGCTGATCCAGACTTCCTGACCATCACCGCAAGCCTCGCGCAAAACCCTCCCGAAGCCGTCTGCATCGTGGCCAGCGACATCAACACGGCCCTTGTCAGCCAGCGGATTCGCCTGGACGGCCTGAACGTTCCGCTATTCACCTCCAGCATGGCCTTCACGCCGCTTCTGATCAGCCACGGCGGAAGCGCCGTGGAGGGCATCTCGACTATCCAGAGCCTCTGGGTCAGCGAGGACAATCCCGCATATTCTTCATACATGGACAGGTACCGCAAGAGCTACGGCGAACGGGCGGCCTTCGGGGGTGTTTTCGGATACGAGGCCGGCATGATCCTTTTCGAAGCCCTGAAGGAGACGGGCGGCATGGGAGGCGAACCCCTGAAACAGGCCCTGCTCGGCCTCGGGCCGCGACGCGTCCTGACGGAGCCCATATCCTTCGACCCCTTCGGCGACGTGTCTCGTCCCTACTCGCTGCTGAAGGTCCTGAACGGAAAATTCATCCAGGATCAGTTGTAGCGCGGTAAAGATCCTTCTCCTCCCTCACGACGGGAGGTACCGGACAAGGACTTCCTGCAGCTTGCGGCGGTCGATGGGCTTGGACAGATAATCGTCCATGCCCTTTGCAAGACATCTGGCGCGATCTTCGGTGGTGGCATGGGCGGTCATGGCCACGATGGGGAGTTCCGTCATACCGAGATCACGCCGGATGATTTCCGTCGCCTCAAAGCCGTCCATGATGGGCATCTGAACATCCATGAGGACCAGATCGAATCGATGACCATCCGCAAGGAGATCCACGGCGACTTTGCCATTGTCGGCCACGGTCACGGTGGGGCCGTACCCTCCGAGCACCTCCAGGGCGACCATCTGGTTGAACTCGTTGTCCTCGACCAGAAGGATCGTCGTGTCCGATACCCAACTCGCCTCCGCAGCCGCGGCATTGTCGACGGTTCCGGTCGGATCCGCCCCCAGCAGTCCGCGCAGACGATTGAGGAAAGCCCTGCGGCGCAAGGGCTTATTCATGACCTCGACCTGACAACGACCCTCCGGAATCTCGAAATCGATATGGGTCCCGTAAGGCAACAGCGCCATGACCCGGGCGAGGGATCCGTCCACCGTCCGGCAGGACCGGAGGAATTCAGCCATGTCCTCGTGGTTCCAGGTGCAGTCGACGACCATGACGTCATGCTCCGGAATATCGGACCGCTGTTTCCTGCGACACGGCTCGACAGCCGACACGATGCAGCCGGCCCGCGAAAGAAAGCGGCTCAGCACATCCATGAGTCTCCCGTTCTCGGACACGAGCAGCACACGAACATTTTCCAGCCCGGATTCGTCCTGTCCCTCCGAGGCGCAACGCTCCGAAGTCTCTGCGGGAATGGTGAAACAAAATCTTGTTCCGGCCTGATATGCGGGATCAATCCAAATCTCACCGCCCAGAAGTTCGACGATTTTCTTGCAGATGGTCAGCCCGAGTCCCGTTCCGCCGTATCGACGGGTCGTGGAGCAGTCGGCCTGCTGAAAGGCCTCAAAAAGATTGAGCCGCTTGTCCGGGGGAATGCCGATGCCCGTGTCGGATATCTCGAACAGCAGACACGGCTCGGGGCCATCCACCTTCCGGACCGAGATGACGATCTCCCCACATTCTGTGAACTTGAAAGCGTTTGAACACAGGTTGATCAGGACCTGACGCAACCTGAATTCGTCCGAAAACACGACACGCGGAACGCTCTCACCGATATCGGCGATGAATTCCATGTCTTTTCTGGAAATCTGATCCACAAAAAGGCTCAGGATCTCATCGATAAGTTCCTCCAGATCGAAGCAGGCGTTCTCCATACGCATCTCGCCGGATTCGATCTTCGAAAAATCAAGAATTTCATTGACCAGATGCAATAGATTCCTGCTGGCGGTATCGATAACCTTTACGTACTCGCCCTGCTTCCCCGCAAGCTCGGTCTTCTGCAGCACCCCGCTCATGCCGATGATCGCATTCAAGGGCGTGCGTATCTCGTGACTCATGTTGGCCAGAAACAGGCTTTTGAATTCGCTGGCCTTTTCGGCAGCATCCCGGGCGGCCTCGGCTTTTTCCTTTTCCTTTCGGGCTGAAATATCCGCAATGCTCCCTTCGAAAACCGGTGATTCGATGTCGGCATCACGGGTGACATGCATGGATACGAGGGCAGGAAATTTTGTACCGTCCCTGCGAAGCATTTCAATCTCGAAAATTCTGACCTTTCCAGTATCGAAGACCATTTTAAAAAACGAATCTGCAGTATCATAATCATAAAAAATGGATCTTTTAACATTATGATTTTCGTCTATAAACTCTACAATATCATTATAACCAAAAATTCGTGCAGCAGATATATTGCAATCGATTATTTTAAAATTCATCCCTATCTGTATTATTCCTTCAAGAGAATTGACAAATATATTTCTATACTTTCTTTCTGCTCGGTAAAGCTCAGCCTGTTTTTTTTTGAGCTCCAATATCATTGTGTTGAATGACCGAGCCAAATCACCAATCTCGTCATTTTGCGAAATATAAACTTCTCGAAAAGCATTTTCTCTTGTCGTAACATTAATAGCTTCATTTAAATAAAATATTGGCCTCGTCATGAACTTGGTCGTCAAAAAAATAATCATGACGGTTCCACTCAGATATATGACAAGCTCTACGCATACTTTTTTCAGAGCGTATCTTAATTCCTGATCCATACTCTTTCTATTTATAGAAGCAGAAATATATCCTAAAACAGCACCTTCGTAATTTTTAATAGGACGATACGCGGACTGATACACTTCCCCACCGACAAAATCCTTCCTAATAAGCATCCTGTCATTTTTCAGCTTCTGCCTTTCATCTTCTAAAAAAAACGAATCTTTAATGACTGCACCTGCAGTAGATATTTTCGTATTCGAAGAATTTGCATACAGAAACACATCGTGTTTTATCCCTGACTTTATCTTATAGAGCATCTGTGTATTGAAGGGATACGTAACTATGACTGCTCCGAGACAAGAAAGATCATGGGGAGCGATGATGGGTGTCGAAGCTCGGATACAGAGACCGTCCGGAGAGGCAAAAAAATCAGCAATTTTAGCCAGGCGCAATGTTTTGGTTAGAATTTCGGAACGTTTATCTACAAAAAAAGCGCTTGTTTCAACCTCGCCGTCATAACTTCTTCCCAGGAGATTCCTGTCGGCATCGTATATCTCAACGATGGCGTTCTCCCAAATATCCTGCTTGACGAATAAAAAATTCTGCACATCATCCGGCCTCAATATGACACTGTCCCGAACAAGTTCAGCGGCGAGATCGGATTTCTGCACTCCACTTTTCAAATAATATATAAGCATGTTTGAGACATCCCTCGACGCATCCACGATATTGTCATGGAGCACAGAACTCTGCCTCTTCTTTATATTATAATAATTATAAAAACTTATAGAAGTAATAGGCATGGCGATAATTATAGTAAAAACTATCGCCAATTTTGTCCTTATAGAAAGTCGCAATTTTCCGATATTAAAATCGAACATAATGATTCTTCAAAGTTCAGTCACTTACACGTTTCAATTTATGATAATAGTAAGATCCGTTTATATTATACATTAACCCTGAAAAACAGTTTTTATACGCGATGACCTGTTCCGCATGGGCCAAAGGAACCCACGGCGCCAGTTCATGGATACGTTCCTGTGCCTTACGGTACAAATCCGCCCGCTTGTCGATCTGCGTAAGCTCCTGGGCCCTGAGCAGATTTTCGTGCACCTCCGGATCGGCAAAGAAAGCCCGGTTCATCGAACTCGGTTCCCCCGCATTGTCTTCATCAAGAAGAACATACAGAAAATTGTCGGGATCTCCGTTGTCGCCGACCCAACCAAGGAGGCACATGTCATGCTCTCCCCTGTCGACACGCTCCAGAAACTCCCGCCACGGATACGAAATGATGGCGGCCCTGATCCGCAGGGCCGCAAGATGCTGCTGAATCAAACGGGCGACCTCCAGGGGATCGGCCATGTAGGGGCGCGGCGTGGTCATGACATAGATGTTCGTATCGAATCCATCCTCATATCCGGCCTCCGCCAGCAGACTCCGCGCGCGCTCCGGATCGAACCCGTAGTCAACGATTTCGTCGTTGTGCCCCCAAAT
The DNA here is from genome assembly GCA_964597325.1 of uncultured Desulfovibrionaceae bacterium. Lineage (GTDB taxonomy): Bacteria > Desulfobacterota > Desulfovibrionia > Desulfovibrionales > Desulfomicrobiaceae > Desulfomicrobium. Next base: position 38,426 of record CAZQYA010000002.1, on the reverse strand, counting down.
AGTGGGTGGAACCGGGGTTGCCGCCGGTACGGCCAGACCCTGATAAACGAAACGAATGAGCCGGGCCTTGTTGATGGCGAAATTCACGGCCCGGCGGACAAGCAGGTCATCAAAGGGCTTCCGGCGTGTATTCATGGCCAGATAGGCCACGTTCATGCCCGGACGGCGGATCAGAACGGCGTCCTGCATCTGCCTGATCTGCGGAATGTCGGACGGCCGCAGGTTGTCCAGAACATGCGTCGCTCCCCGATGAAACTCCTCAAAACGCAGCGTGGTGCTCTTGATGGCCCTGAACCGCAGACGTTCCACGCCGGGCGCCCCGCCCCAATAGTCATCATTGCGTTCCAGGACATATTCCGTCTGCGGCCCATTACCTCCAGCCTCCGCCATACGGAACGGTCCGGTACCGACCGGATTCCACTCGAAGCGGTTTCCGAGGCGCCTGACAGCATCAGGACTGACGATGGGCGCAGCCATGGGCATGGCCAGATTCGAAAGGAATGGCGCGTAGGGTTTTTTAAGATAAAAAACTACAGTATAGTCATTCAGAGCAACTATTTTATCAATATACCCAAACGCAAATTTCGCATATTTGTAATTCCTATCGTAATATTCATGAGATTCTAAAATCTGCCTTTTTAATGAAAAAACAACTGCATCAGCGTTAAAAATATTTCCATCATGGAAATAAACATTTTTTCTCAAATTGAATTCCCACACCATACCGTCATCAGAAGCTTTCCAAGAAACAGCCAGGCACGGTTCCAACTCTGAAGTCTCATTCTTATATCTTACTAATCCTTCATAAATTGCATTTGTTAATTTAACTGATTCATAATCTGTTATATATGCAGGATCCAAAGAAATTGGCATAGCATTTAGTGTCATGACAAATTCATCATCTTGGCAAAATACATAATTTGGAGATAAAATCATCAACAGAAGGATAAACGCAAACTTCATATTAAAATTCCCGGTCTTGTTCGTTCATGTAAAAAAATCATTCCATATACATAAAAAATTGGATCGGCCCGACATAAAATACCCAGAGTCCCTGGCGGCGACACACCCAAACACGTCTTCGGCAATCTTGTACGAACGGTCTCGGCGAATATCCGGACAATGCCTGCCACCCCAGAACAGCCGAACCCTTACGGGTGCACCATGCTGTCCAAGACATTATTCACGACCGAGCAAACTGAATATCGGCACAAGTGCCTAATATTTTGACATACAAATACTTATATATGCGAATATTTTCATACTTACTATGTACTAAATAAATATAAAACTATGTAGGTAAATTATATTTACTCATATTTTTAAATAAAAAACAAGAACTTCGACATTATTATAAAAATGTAAATTAAATTTAAAAATAACTATAAAGTTAATTACAAAAAATACGATTATATAAATATGCATATGCATAATTTTATACACAAGCAAATCGATCACAGCTTGAAAAAATCTCTTGAAAAAAACACCGGAGATAAAAAACATGAAGAAAATCAAAATACTATACTCTTTGAATTTTATTTTTGCCCTTCTTGTGACGGCGACAGCGGCTATGGCTGGACCCGTCGATATACAGGCAACGGCCTCTGGGGAACGCAAATTGACCAGACAACAAGGCAGCACGACCATGGACATGGCCAGACACATGCTTGAAAACGGACGCTGTCTCGAAAAAGGGGCCGACCTTTCTGCGGCAATCGCAACCTACCGCCAGGTCGCTGCCAAATTCCCTCATTCCGTCGAAGCGCACTGCACATTGGGCAAAGCGCTCATCAAGGCCGGACGTCGTCAGAGCGCCCTGCTCAGTTTCACCATCGCCATCCGCCTGGCACCGAACAACCAGACCGCCCTGTACGAACGGTCACAGCTCTGCATGCGCATCCATCTGTACGGACAGGCCGCCAAGGATCTGAACAGACTCATCGAATTGAGACCGGGAGTGGCGGATTACCATTACCAGCGCGCCCGTGCCCTCCTGGCGCTCGACAGGATCAGGGACGCCTTCAAGGACTTCCTCAAGGCACATGAAATAGACCGGAAATACCCCAAACCGACCCTGCATGAAGAAGACGGCGGCGCTATACCCACGAAAGTGGCACAGTCACTCGCACCAACGGGCGTACCGGCTTCCGCCTGATTCCCTGTCGCTTCATTCCGTGACATCGAAGTTCAGGGAAAACCCGAAAAAGCCAGCTAAAAACATCTCGCCGGAGACGCTCCAGGATCAGGGAGTGTCTCCGGCGTCCCCTCCCGGGTATCGCGGATGAAAATGAAATTCGTGAATCCAGCGTGCAGCCGCAACCCGCTTCAGGGGACACGGTCTCCGAAAAATGCGCGACACTCGCCGACGCACGCGGGTCGTTCGCAGAAGACACAAAATCTGAAGAAACAAAAAGTGGATTCGGCCCCGGCCGGGGAACATGCGTTACCGGCGCGGCAGGCACGGGAAGGAGTCAGGGGCACCTGAAGGCAGCGAGTTCATGAATTCCGGACGACCCGAATTCATGCCCCTTTCCGCATTTTCCGAAACGTTTCCCGCCAGGAAAAAACAAGAGGCCAAACCAGGCATACAAACCGCTTCCAAACCAATCCGACAGCATTCGGCAGACTCGGCGCAGCATATCGCCGTACAAGGAGTCATCTGCCGCCCGTCGTCCCTGCCCAAAAGTCGTCCACCCGAAGCTCTTGAGTATGTACTTATTTCTGTCCTGAAGAATACATTCTGATCTCAATAAAAAATCCAAAAAAATACTCACATATACCAGTTTCAACACTGGGCTTTTATCCATAGTTTATACAACTACGATAAAAAAGATTAAAAAAATCAGATAAAAAATCTCCATATTGAAAATACATGAAGACGCTTCGCAAGATAAAAAACTCAGAACAAGGCAAAGGCAATATAAGTACATGTTTTCAACATATTCAAAGGAGCCGAACATGCACGGATGTATCCATATGGCACTGGCAATACTCCTCGTTGTAATGTCGAATTGCGAAAGCTTCGGGGCGCGTGGCGACACCCTTGTCTGGGGCCGGGGCGGGGATTCCATTTCCCTTGATCCCGCGCTGGCCCAGGACGGGGAATCCCTCAAGGTCACGCTGCACATTTTCGAGACCCTGGTCCGCTTCAAGACGGGCACCTTCGAAATAGAGCCCTGGCTGGCTCGATCATGGAAAACGTCCGAAGATGGCACCATCTGGACCTTCACCCTGCGCGACGGCCTCAAATTCTCCGACGGTTCCGCATGCGACGCCGACGCCGTGGTGTTCTCCTACATGCGCCAGCTGGATAAAAACCACCCATATTATACCGAAGGGATCTGGGCCCGGTCCACCTTCGCCTATGTCCAAAACGTCGAGGCCCTGGACCGCCTCACGGTCCGCATCACCCTGGAAAGGCCCTACGCCCCGTTTCTGTCGAACCTTGCCATGATCGCCGCCGCCCCCATCGTCTGTCCCAACGCCGTCAAGCAACATGGCAAGGATTTCAAGAAGAATCCCGTCGGCACGGGCCCCCTCGCCTTTACCGAATGGATCCCTGGAGACAGGATCATCCTAAAGCGCAATCCACACTATTGGGGAGAAGCGCCGCACTTCGAAACCCTTATTTTCCGCTCCATCATCAACAACCGCAACCGGCTGAACGCCCTCAAGGCCGGAGTACTCCACGGCATGGACGGCGTGGACTACGAGATCCAGCGCCAGGTCGTCCGCGACGACTTCCTGGAGCTCATCGAGGGGATGCCCATGAATGTCGGCTACATGGCCATGAACACCCAGCGCCCACCCTTCGACAACGTCCTGGTACGCAGGGCCGTCAACCACGCCATCAACAAGCAGAGCCTCGTCAAGCTCTTCTACCAGGACATGGCCATCATCGCCAAAGGTCCCCTGCCTCCCGGCATGCTCGGCTACGACCCCGAACAACGCGACTACGAATTCGACCCGGCCCTGGCCAGACGGCTCATGAAAAAAGCAGGATTCGCCGAGGGTGTCACCGCACGCCTCTGGACCCCGCCCGTGCCCAGGCCTGCGATCCCCGAACCCATGAAGATCGCCATGTCCATCCAGTCGTCGCTGGCCAACATCGGCATCCGCCTCGAAATCGTCTCCCCCGCCTCCTGGCGCGACTACCTGGACCAGGTGAACAACGGCGAGCACGACGCGTGCTTGCTCAGCTGGATGGGGGACAACGGAGATCCGGACAACTTCCTCTACACGCTCCTGGACATGGACAACGCCGTAAAACCCAAGGCTCTCAACCGCTCCTTCTTCAAGGACCAGGACGTCCACGCCCTGCTCCTCCAGGCCCAGCAGGACCTGGACCCGAACGGCCGGGCCGAACTCTACGGCCGGGCTCTCAAGCGCATCCACGACCAGGCCCCATGGGTGCCCATAGCCCATGCCCAGACTCTCATGGCCGTGCGCAGCGACCTTACAGGATGCGAAATGACGGCCTTCAACCTGCCCTACCTGGCCAACGCCCGGCGAAAATAGCCGTCCTGCCAGAGCTGCCGGGCCGGGGCGTCACCGCAATGAGGCGTCACAGGATTCCGCAGACAAGCGTTCCGGATCGGCATCAACGAAAAAACCTCGGCAAGGAAGCTTACCGAGGTTTTTTCACGAATTCCGATCAGGCCGGATTCTGCGGCGACTAGGCGTCGTCCATGTCTGGAATGAGATTCTTGGGTTTGTCGGATTCGTACTGGAAGGTATGGCTGAAGGGCGTCATGATCTCCAGGGCCTGTTCCAGTGGCACACCCTCGGCAACGAGTTTCTCGATCCTGGCCCGCTCCTTCCACATGTCGCCAAGAGGATCATGCTCCTTGTTCTTCATGGGGGCGACCACCTTGGCCCAGTCGTAGGGATCGGCATTTTCCTTGGAGACGACCTCCCAAAACTCGCCGGGCTTGCGCACCTTGTCGGGACGCGAGGCAGCGGCCTCGTCCAGGATTTCGGAAAAACGGGGCAAGTCCTCCTCCCAGAGGTTGATGACGGCCTCGGGCTTTTTGAGCACTTCCCCTTCCTTGCAGCGATAAACCAGATATGATTTGGACATGGTTTTCCTCGTCGTCTGAATGTTTACGTCGAAATATCAAAGCCCCATGCGCACCAGCGCCATGGACACGGCCGGCCGGCTGTAATCTGCCCGCGTCACGCGTCCACGGCTCAGGATGCCGATGATGCCCTGGGCATAGCCGATGCGCGCATTGTCCGTCAGGCCGGCCCGTCTGACTGCGGGGTCCAGTTCCAGGCCTTCCTCCACCACCAGACGCGTAACATCCTGTGGAAGTTCGAAGGCCGGCCCAAGTCCTACATACATCTCCAGACCATCGAAAATGGCACAGGCCGTCAAGTTCATGTACCCTGTCGTTGTTTCGGGAACCTCGACAAGCCCGGACTCCAGGGCCACGGACAAATCGCATCCGCCAAAGGCCGCGTGAGCCCTGTTCCTTGCACCGCGCAGGGTCTCGGCCAGGCCGATGGGCTGATCGGAAACACCGGAGTCCACCTGCACAGGAAAAAAATCCGCATCAGGAAAGCGCGTCTCCATGACAGCCCGGATGGCCTCCAGCTTGACCGGGTTCCCGGAACCCACCTTGATGATCACGAAACCTCCCGGCAAACTCTTGCCATGGCGGCCATCCCTCTGCCACAGACTTGGCAGGAGATACCCATGCAACGCGCACTCATCCTCATCGGAATCATCCTTGTGGCCGCGGGGCTGTCCTGGCCCCTCATCTGCAAACTGCCCTTGGGCCGGCTGCCGGGCGATATCGTCATCAACCGCCCCGGCTTCAAATTGTATTTTCCCCTGACTACGGGCATCCTGATCAGCCTAGTCCTGAGCCTTGTGGCCTGGCTTTTCAGAAAGTGACGATCTGATACCCTGCTTCCATGTAGCTCCGCATGGACGGATGTCCACTCATGTCGCCGATGAGGGCGACGCCGGCGGCTTCGACCTCGGAGGCCGTGCCCAGCTTGACGGAGCAGGCCTTGCACGCACCGGCCAGCAGCCCCTTCTCACGAACCTGCCCGAACAGCCTGGACAGGGGATGGTCCGGCTTGACAAGCTGCGGCGGCAGGGCCACGGAAGCTCCCTCCATGACGATGACAGCCTCGTGTCCGGCCGCGTGCAGATCCAGGGCGTTCAGAAGAACGTGAATGAAACACATGGGATCGCCATTGAAGACGAAAAGCGCCGTTTTCATGAGCCTTCTCCTTCAGAATTTGCGTATCAGGACAACACCGGCAAAGAGCAGCGCCGCCCCCAGGATTCGCCATGGGGTGATGGGATGGACCTGGACGCCAAGCCATCCGAAATGATCCAGGACCAGGGATACGGCCATCTGCCCGGCGATGAGCAGTGCCATGACACTCATGGCCCCCAGTCGCGGCACGGCCACAATGGTCATAGTCACGAAAAATGCCCCCATGGGGCCTGCCGTCCATGCCCACCAGGGAAGTTCGGCAAGGACCTTTCCACCGGGCCAGGGGAGCCTCAGGGCCACACACACGAGCCCCAGGGCCAGGGTGCCGGTCAGAAACGAGAAGAACGAAGCCAGGTACGGACTTCTCATATAAATAGCGGTAACCGCGTTCACAGCCGGCTGTACAGGCATGAGACAGCCCGCGAGCAGTGTCAAGACGAGAACAAGTCCTTCCATGAATCCTCCGGATAACGACGGGAATCGGCAATTGCCGCCCAATCAGGGCTCTGATACGGTATGCGTCCACACTGATCAAGAAGCGTATATTTTTCCGCCCGGGCCCGAAACCCGCGGCTTCGGAGGCAATCATGCTCGACATCCTGCGTACACGGCGCAGTATCCGCCATTATACCGATGAACCGCTCTCTGATGAGATCATCGACCAGCTCAAGGAAGCCGTGCTGCGCTCCCCTTCCTCGCGCAGTCTGGACCCCTGGGAGTTCATCTTCGTCACGGATAAACCCCTGCTGGCACAGCTGGCCGAGGCCAAGCCCCATGGCGCGCATTTCCTGCGCGACGCGGCCCTTGGCATAGTCGTGCTCGGCAATGAGGACAAGGCCGACACCTGGATCGAAGACTGCTCCATCGCGTCCATAATCGTACAGCTCGCCTGCGAAAGCCTGGGGCTTGGAAGCTGCTGGGTGCAAATCCGGCTGCGCGCCTTCGACCAGGAAACCTCGGCCGAAGAACGCGTACGACAAATCCTGAACATCCCCAGCCACCTTCGCGTGGAGTCCATCATAAGCATCGGCCATCCCGCAAAGTCACCCCAGGGACATGCCCGCGAAACCCTCAAGGATCACGTGATCAAGACCGAGACCTACTCATGACCACACCCGGCCCCATCCGACACGACCGCTACCGCTTCTGCCCGGCATGCGGCGCGCCCCTCATCCAGCGCAGAATCCATGCGGACGGACCGCCGCGGCTGGTCTGCTCGGACTGCTCCGGCGTGGTCTACCTCGATCCCAAGGTCGTGGCCTGCGTCATCCTCGAAATCGGGGGCAAAATCCTGCTCCTGCGCCGCAAGCGCCCGGACGACTCCCACAAATGGCTTCTGCCGGGCGGGTACGTGGACGAAGGCGAACCCGTCGAAACGGCAGCCATCCGGGAGATCAGGGAAGAGGTGAACCTGGACATCAGCCTCGACGGGCTGGTGGGCGTGTTCTCCTATCCGGGCTGGCCCCCGGTCATCATCGTCTACAGCGCCCGCCTGGCTGACGCCGTGCCGTACCCGGGCGAGGAAACCGAAGACCTGGCTCTCTTCGCCCCCGGGGACATCCCCTGGGACGCCCTGGCCTTCCCCAGCACCCGCGACGCCCTCAAGGCGTACCTCAACGGAAGGACTTGCCAACCCATGCCTGCGGCCGTATGCACTGCAGCCTTGAACGCCATCTAGACGCAACGCACCACTGCGAGGATCACCATGGACACCCCTTCCACTCCGACCAATTTCCTGCGCGCCATCATCGAAGAGGACCTCAAAAACGGCAAGAACGGAGGCCGGGTCTGCACCCGTTTCCCCCCGGAACCCAACGGATTCCTGCATATCGGCCACGCCAAGTCCATCTGCCTGAATTTCGGTCTGGCCCGCGACTACGGCGGCGACTGCCACCTGCGTTTCGACGATACCAACCCCGGCAAGGAGGACCCGGTCTACGTGGCCTCCATCAAGGAAGACGTGCACTGGCTCGGCTTCGACTGGGGCGGGCACCTCTACCACGCCTCGGACTATTTCGAGCGGCTCTACCAGTTCGCCGAGGAACTCATCGTCAAAGGCAAGGCCTACGTCTGCTCCCTCTCGGCCGAGGACGTCCGCGAGTACCGGGGCACCCTCACGAAACCGGGCAAGGACAGCCCGTACCGGAAGCGCTCCGCCGAAGAGAACCTGGACCTTTTCCGACGCATGCGCGCCGGCGAGTTTCCCGGAGGCGCGCACATCCTGCGGGCGAAGATCAACATGGCCTCGCCCAATATGAACATGCGCGACCCGGCCCTGTACCGCATCCTGCACCAGGAGCACCAGAACACCGGGAACACCTGGTGTATCTACCCCATGTACGACTTTGCCCACGGCCTGTCGGACTCACTTGAACACATCACCCACTCCATCTGCACTCTGGAATTTGCGGACCACAAGCCCCTCTACGACTGGCTCCTCGACCAACTCGACGTGCCCAGCCGGCCGGTCCAGTATGAATTCAACCGCCTGAACATCAACTACACCGTGACCAGCAAACGCAAGCGCAAAACCCTGGTCGAGAGTGGCGTGGTGGCCGGCTGGAACGACCCGCGCCTGCCCACCATTTCGGGCCTGCGTCGGCGCGGCTTCCCACCCGTGGCCATCCGCGAATTCTGCGAACGCGTCGGTGTGAGCCGCTCGGACAGTTGCGTGGACATGGGCGTCCTGGAAAACTGCGTCAGGGAAAACCTGGACGCCTCCGCCCCCCGGGCCATGGCCGTGCTGCGGCCTGTCCGCCTGATCATCGAAAACTACCCCGAGGGTCAGGAAGAATTCTTCGAGCTGGCCAACCATCCCAAGAACCCTGACATGGGCAAGCGCGAGGTCGGCTTTTCCCGCGAGGTATTCATCGAGGCGGACGACTTCATGGAGAATCCTCCCGGCAAGTTCTTCCGCCTGGCCCCAGGACGAGAAGTGCGCCTGCGCGGAGCCTACCTGGTGACATGTACGGACGTGATCCGGGGCCAGGACGACGAGATCGAGGCCATCGTCTGCACCTACGACCCGGCCTCGCGGGGCGGCGACGCTCCAGACGGGCGCAAAGTCAAGGGCACCCTGCACTGGGTCAGCGCCAGACACTGCGTCCAGGCGGAGGTCCGCCTCTACGACCGCCTGTTCTCTGCCGAATTCCCGGGCAGGGACGCGGACTTTCTGACCCAGGTCAACCCGTCCTCCCTGGAAGTGCTGACGGACTGCAAAGTCGAGGCCTCCCTGGCCCAGGCCGCGCCCGAGGACCGCTTCCAGTTCGAACGCCAGGGATTCTTCTGCACCGACCGATTCGATCACGGTCCCGACAGGCCCGTCTTCAACCGCGCCGTGACCCTTCGCGACTCCTGGGCCAAGTTGGCAAAGTAAGGCCGGGAATGCTCTTGGCGAATCTCGAAAACGGCATGCATGGGACAGACCCGGCATGCCGTTTTCCCTTTCATGGGAGGCCGACGTGATCCTGTACACGCAGCCTGAATTCTCGCCGCCCATGCAGTGCCCGTATCTGCCGGAAAAGGTCCTGGTCTATTCCACGTTCCACGCCGACGGACTGAGCGCAGGGGAGCTCTCCTGGCTTCTGTCCAAGGGTTGGCGCAAATTCGGCCACTCCTTTTTCCGCCCCGCCTGCCCCGGATGCAAGGCCTGCGTTCCGCTACGCGTCCCCGTGGACCGTTTCCGGCCGAGCCGCAGCCAGCGGCGCGTCTTCAGGCGCTGTTCAGGCGTACGCACGACATTCGGCCCCCTGCGTTACGAAAACGCCCTTTTTGACCTGTATCAAAGCCATTCCCTGGTGCGTTTCGGACAAGAACACAGCTTCGAAGATTTCGCGGCGAGCCTGCATTCACCGTCGTGTCCAACCCTGCTTTCACGATACGAACTGGGCGGTCGCCTCGTGGGGGCCGGCTACCTCGATGTGGGCAGCGACGGCCTCAGCTCCGTCTACTTCGTCTACGACCCGCAAGTCTCGAACCTGAGTCTCGGCGTCTTCAGCGTGCTGTGCGAGATCGCCGAAACCGCGAGGCTGGGCCTGCCCTACTACTACCTGGGCTATCACGTACCCGGCTGCGACCGCATGGCCTACAAGGCGGCGTTCAGACCATACCAGGTCTTCGACTGGGAAAACGGTTGCTGGCACGAGGCGGACACATCGCGTCCGGACGCCTCTTCAGACACAATTCATCCCCTTTCGGGGTGGACAGGTCGGGATTAGGGATTACACTTTGAACGTTTGCAAAATGCACCAAGGAGCCGCCAAATGGAACACCGAAACGTATATCTCGACAACAACGCCACGACGCCCCTGCACCCCGAGGTCAAGAAAACCCTGATCGAAGGGCTCGAAATATTCGGCAACCCCTCCAGCATGCACGCCTTCGGCCGCGAGGCCCGGGAACGGATCGAGGAGGCACGCGATCAGGTCGCGTCCTTCATCGGCGCCGACTCCGACGAACTCCTCTTCGTGGGCAGCGGTTCCGAGGCCAACAACACCGTGCTGTCCCTGCTGGCCTGCGACAGCACGACGTGCTCCTGTTCATTGAGCGGCCGCAACGAGCTGGTGACCACGGTCATCGAGCATCCCTGTGTGCTGAACACGGCCCAAAGCCTCGGCCGCAGGAAACACGGCGTGCATTACCTCGCCGTGGACAGGCACGGCCGCATCGACCTCGACGAGCTGCGGCGGGTCGTGACCGACAAGGTGGGCATGGTCTCCATCATGATGGCCAACAACGAGATCGGCACCATCCAGGACATCGCCGAAGCGGCGCGCATCACCCACGAAGCCGGCGCCCTGTTCCACACGGACGCGGTCCAGGCCGTGGGCAAAATTCCCGTGAATGTGCGCGACCTGGACGTGGACTTCCTGACCCTCTCCGCACACAAGATGTACGGCCCCAAGGGCGTCGGTGCTCTCTACGTCAAGAAGGGCGCACCCTACTGCCCGCTGATCCTTGGCGGCCACCAAGAAAACGGACGCCGGGCCGGAACCGAGAACTCCCTGGGCATCATCGGCATGGGCAAGGCCATCGAGATGCGCGCCCTGGAGATGGAGGCCGAGGAAAAGCGCCTGCTGAAACTCAGGAACACCCTGAAGGACGGCATCGCCGAGGCCATCCCCGATGTTCTCTTCCTGGGTCATCCCGAGCACTGCCTGCCCGGCACCCTGAACGCCTCCTTTGCCGGGGCCGAGGGCGAGGCCATCCTCCTCTACCTGGACCTGGCCGGCATCGCCGTTTCTACGGGTTCGGCCTGCGCCTCGGGCTCCCTGGACCCATCCCACGTCATTATGGCCACGGGAGTGCCCGTGGAAAACGCCCACGGCTCCATCCGCATCAGCCTCGGACGGGAAAACACCGCCGAGGACGTACAGTACATGCTCGAACAGCTTCCCCCAATCATCGACCGCATCCGGACCATGTCCACTGCGTACAGGAGAAGATAAATGGCCAAATGGACATACTCAGACAAGGTCAAGGACCACTTCATGAACCCGCGCAACATCCTGCGCGAGGACAACGAGGCCGATTACCACGGCATCGGGCTGACGGGTAACGTCAAGTGCGGCGACGAGATGATGGTCTACATCAAGGTCGACCCCGACACCCTGACCATCACGGACTGCAAGTGGAGAACCTACGGCTGCGCCAGCGCCATCGCCAGTACCTCCATCCTCTCGGAGATGGTCATCGGCATGACCCTGGACGAGGCCTACGGCATCACGGCCAAGGATATCCTCAAGGAACTTGGCGGCCTGCCCGACAACAAGGTGCACTGCTCTGTGCTCGGCGACAAGGCGCTCCGGGCGGCCATCGACGACTACTACGCCAAGAACGGCATGGAAGACCGCATCAAGACGCAGACCGCGAAGATCGTTTGCGAATGCATGCAGGTCACGGACGAGGACATCGAACATGCCGTCCTCGAAGGCGCCAGGAGCTTCCACGAACTGCAGGAAATGACCAAGATCGGCACCGGCTGCGGCGAATGCCAGGAAAACGCCCAGTCCGTCATGTCCGGTTACATCCAGAAGCATTTCGGGCTCTAGCCCGACAAGGAGGGGATCATGCGGATACTGGCTTTCGGCGCAACCGGATTCGTGGGTTCCTGTCTGGTCCCCCATCTCCTCGAACGCGGCCACGATCTGACCGTGGCCTCGCGTTCGGGCAAGGCACGCGTCCCGGATGCGGTGCGCGTGGTCAAAGCCGACCCCACCGTGCCCGGTCCCTGGCGGGATCTCGTGCCGGAACACGACGCCGTGATCAATCTGGCCGGCACGCCGGTCACGACCCGCTGGAACGAGTCCGGCAAGAAGAGCATCCGGGATTCGCGGATCCAGAGCACGCGCTACATAGTGGACGCCCTGTCAGCCGTCACGGGCAAGACCCTGCTCTGCGCCAACGCCGTGGGCTACTACGGCGACGGCGGAGACCGTGAACTGACCGAATCCGCCCCCAGAGGTTCGGGCTTTCTGGCCGATCTGGCCGGGGCCTGGCAAAATGAGGCCCTTCGGGCCGAAAACTTCGGACACCGCGTGGTCATGCCGCGCATCGCCGTGGTTCTCGGAAACGGCGGAGCCCTGGCCAAGATGCTGCGTCCCTTTTCCCTTGGTCTGGGAGGAAGACTCGGCAGCGGCAGGCAATGGTTCCCATGGATTCATGTCCAGGACCTGGTCCGGGTCATGAGCTTCCTGCTCGAAACGCCAGGCCTGTCCGGCCCCTTCAACGCCTGCTCGCCCCAGGCCGCGACCAATGCGGAGTTCACCGCGGCCCTGGGCCGGGCCCTGAAACGGCCGGCCGTACTGCCAGTGCCGGCCCCGGTCCTGCGCCTGGTCATGGGCGAGGCCGCGGAGATGCTCCTGACCGGACAGCGCTGCGTGCCCCTGGCCCTGCAGGAACAGGGATTTGAATTCGCCCATCCGGACCTGGACCGCGCTCTGGCCGACATCATCTCCGAGATGCGGACGGTCTGACGCACGTCGCGTCACCTTGGACCGTGCGCCTTGTTTTTTGAGGCTCCCTGGCATACCTGTCAGGGAGCCTTTTTTCGAGCATCCGCCTCAATCCCCAGGAGAAGCAATGGACACCGCGCCAACCTTCGACACCGACATCCCCGACCTGGGCGCCTGCAGGGTTGAAAACCCCCTGCCCTACTGCCGCCATGTCGACGAGAAGACCAAGATCAAGATGTTCCTCTCCGCAGAGGTCATCGAGGACGCCGAGGGTCCCGACACCCTGTGCGAATTCGAAGAGGCCGGCCCCCGGCGGAACATCTACTTCGACCCGCCCAAAACCAAGTGCGCCATCGTGACCTGCGGCGGCCTGTGCCCCGGCATCAACGACGTGATCCGTGCCATCGTCATGAGCGCCCACCACAACTACCACGTCTCGGCCACCATCGGCATCCGCTACGGGCTGCAGGGCTTCATCCCCGAGTACAAGCACGACATCATGGAGCTGACGCCGGAAAACGTGGCCGACATCCACGAATTCGGCGGTACGATCCTGTCCTCGTCCCGGGGCCCGCCGCCGCCCGAGAAGATCGTGGACGCCCTGGAGCGCATGAACATCTCGGTCCTGTTCATGATCGGCGGCGACGGCACCATGAAGGCCGCCGACTCCGTGACCAGGGAGGTGCTGCGCCGGAGGCTCAAGATCGCCATCGTCGGCATCCCCAAAACCATCGACAACGACATCAACTTCGTAACCCGTTCCTTCGGATTCGACACGGCCGTGGAAAAGGCCACCGAGGCCATCCGCTGCGCCCACGTGGAGGCGCTTGGAGCGCCGGGCGGCATCGGCATGGTCAAGCTCATGGGAAGGGAGTCGGGATTCATCGCGGCACAGGCCAGCCTGGCCCTCAAGGAGGTCAACTTCGTCCTCGTGCCCGAGGCGCCCTTCGTGCTCCACGGTCCCGACGGATTTCTGGCCAAGCTCAAGACACGCCTGGAACAGCGGCAGCACGCGGTCGTGGTCGTGGCCGAGGGCGCCGGACAGGACCTCTGCCGCGACGACAACGGCCAGGACCTCTCGGGCAACCCCATCCTTGGAGAAATCTGCGACGTGCTGCGCTCGGAGATCAAGAAGCATTTCCAGGGAACCGGCGTCCCCTTCACCCTCAAATACATCGACCCAAGCTACATCATCCGCTCCATCCCGGCCAATTCCAACGACCGCATCTACTGCGGTTTTCTCGGCCAGCACGCCGTGCACGCGGGCATGGCCGGCAAAACGGGCATGGTCGTGTCCAAACTCCAGGACCGGTACATCTACCTGCCCCTGCACCTGGTCACGTCCAAACGGCGCAAACTGAACGTCCTCTCCAACTACTGGCGGTCGGTCCTGGAATCCACGGGCCAGCCGCAAGCCATGTTCAACTGCCTGAAGGCGTCGGAGAAACCATGAAACGCGTCCTTGTCGTCATCGTCGTCATTGCCGCCATTGTGGGCGGCGGATACTGGTTCATGCAGAACCGGGAGCGCTTCTTTCCCAAACCCGAAGCCAGAAAGGTGGCCCCGCAACGCTGGCAGGTCAGCACGGCTGGACCGCCCGAGCCGAGCAACGCCACGCCGGCCACCGAAGCGGCCAATGCCTCCGCAGCCAACGCCACTGCGCAAAACGCCTCGGCCGAGTCCAACGCCACAGCCATTGCCCCGCCTGTCGACGTGATCGTACGTCAGGATTTCGTCCAGGACGCGTGCGACTACCTTGTGGCCCGCTACCTGCCGGGCAACAGCCCGAAAAATCCGACGGGCAAAGGGCGTTTCGACCTCAACGTCAAATCCGTGAACATGCGCTATGGGGTGGATTTCCCAGGCATGAACGTCGATCCCGTGGATATCCTGGGCGCACGCGAGACCATCTTCCGGCACGTCCTGCAGGAACCCGTACTGAAGTTCCTCCACGAGTCCTATACCCCCGTTTTTCTGGACCGCCTCGATGCAACCCTGCGCGCCGCCGGTCACACGGACGCCCAGCGCAAGGAAATGCTGAATCTTCTGGCCGTCCGCCTGCGCGCCATCGGCGGGACCGTGGCAGGGCTGGCCGCGACGAATGACGTAGGCCCGCTGGTGGATAAATATCTTGCGGATATCGAAAGCGTCAGCCAGGCGCACCTGGCCTTCTGGAACGTACAGGCGGAGAATGCTTCCGCCACGGCCCGGGACGAGGCCAGCGCGCGCATCAAGACCACCATCCAGACCCGGGAAATCTCCCGACAGCGTCTGCTGCAGACCATCGTCAAGACCACGAACCCCAAGGGCATGGACGCCTCGGAGCTCATCTACCTCGCCCAGTGGCTGCACCGCCGCAAGATGCAGAATCCACAGTGGGCCAGGGCCGTGGGCATGGCGGGAGAACTGCTGGTCAAGGTCGCGGATGCGGTGGAAGAACGCTCCCGGCAGCCATGGGCCGAACCGGAAGGCGAGGCAGGCGGCGAAAGCGCCACGCAGGGATAATCGACTGTCGGAAAAATCAAACTTCGCTTGCCGTTCAAAATGCTGAACGGCAAGGAATCGAAAAAAGCCAGGACGCCCAGTGTATTACGCATACATGAGCGGTCTGGCTTTTTTCACTGACGCGGCGGATCGCCGTTTTGAAGGCGGCTTTAACGATCAGGAAAGATGAGTCTTGTGCAGCCGACAGGTCTGAATGACGTCGCCGCCGGCCTCATGAATGACGAATTCGATGCTGCCCCGGTCTCCGAGCCGGGACTCGCATTTTTCATTGTTCCACAGGGACAGCCAGCCGGGCCCCCACTCGGAATAGGGGAAGGCCAGGGTCCCCACCCTGTAGAGTTCGTCCACGCTCCAGCCCGCCCCGACCAGGGCCTGTCCATGTTCACGGAACCAGGCCAGGGAGCGCGCGTACGCCCGGGCCTGTTCTTTGGATATCTTGGGGTTCTTCAGCAGATCAGCGCTCGCTTCAAGTTCCTGTTCAAATGTCGTCATGTCCTGTCCCGTTTGTTTCATGGCCTGGCGACCGGCCGCGTGTACTGCACCCCGATCCCGAATCGGGTTTTGTCCCTACAGCCCAGATCCCTGGTCCACCTGACACGTCCCTGGAAGCTGCGGTGCGCGGCCAGACCTTCCTTTTCCGGATGCAGGTCGAGCAGCTGGACATAGATCACGGACCCGGTCCGCAAAGGTGCGTTCGTTTCCATGCACAGTCCTCCCGCGCCCAGATCGATCAGTTTGGCTTCGTGATAGTCCTCGCTGTCCAGCATACTGTACCGGACGCTGTTGTCCCTGTGCTGGCGCTCGAATGAACGCCTGTTTTCCGTCATTTCCGCCATGGCGCCCTCCCCATCCCCTTGGCTCTCGGAGACTAACATAATCATATAGTCCTTTCCGATAAAAAAGGAAGAGGCCTTCAGTCGCCTCCGCCAAGCTCATCCGGCGAGCACAGCGCGAATCCTTCCCGGGCCAGGAGGGCCGCCAGCATGCCCCTGCCCGGGATCAGAGTGCCGGAAAAGGTGCCGTCGTAGACCTTGTCGATGCCGCAACTGGGAGAGCGGGGCTGCAGCACGGCCGCCCTTGCTCCAGTCAGGCGGGCTATGTGCAGCGCCTGTTCCGCTCCAAGAGTAAAGGCTTCTGTCAGGTCCGTTCCGTCGCGCGTCACCGCACGTTCCTGACGCAACTCAACGCTGCATCGCGGGGTGGCCAGCCCGCCCAGCTGCTCCGGGCAGACCGGAATCAGCGCAAAACGTTCGGCCAAGGCCGCCACGCGCGAGTCCATCGCCGCCAGGCCATCGTAACGGCACGCCACGCCCAGCAGACACGCGCTGACCAGAATCCGGCAGCCGGATGGAAATTCCGAAAGGCAACAAGCTCTTGTCATCCTTCGCACCATACTGTAATTATTAAAAATTCACTCATATTTGCAAAAAAAACTTCACTGCGGAGGCACCATGTCCAATCTCCAATCCACCATAGAGCGGATACACCCCCTCGACCGCTCGTATTTCGACCGAGCCCAGGCCCGCCTGGACTCCCAGACCAAGCCCAGGGGAAGCCTCGGGACCCTGGAAAGCATCGCCTGCCGCCTGGTTGCCCTGGCCGGCGGGGGCAGCCCGCGCGTGGACCCGGCCCGCGTCTATACATGCGCTGGGGACCATGGGGTTGCCGGGCGGGGCGTCAGTCTCTTTCCCCAGGAAGTGACGCGCCAGATGGTGGAAAACTTCCTCCGTGAAGGCGCGGCCATCAATGTCCTGAGCAGAACCGCCGGGGTGGATCTGAAGGTCGTGGATGCAGGTTGCCTCGGTGAAGGGTTCCCGGCCCATCCGGCCCTGGAGCAATGCAAGGTCGCGCCGGGCACTCACGACTTCACCGCCGGGCCGGCCATGACCCGCGAGCAGTGCCTTCAGGCCCTGGAAAACGGCTTGCGCCTAGCGCAGAAGGCCAAGGACGACGGCATAGTCACCCTGTGCACCGGAGAGATGGGCATCGCCAACACCACCCCGGCCACGGCCCTGTTCTGCGCTTACCTGGGGCTGCCTCCGCAGACCGTAACCGGCCCGGGCACGGGCTTGAGCGACGAAGGCGTCCGCCACAAAGCAGGCATCGTCGCCGAAGCACTGAAGCTGCACTCCCATGTCATCGCCTCTGGCGACCCGGTGGGCGTGCTGGCCGCCCTGGGAGGATTCGAAATCGCCACCATGGCCGGCCTGCTCCTGGGCGGGGCAGGACTTGGCATGACCCTGGTCGTTGACGGCTTCATCTCCGCCAGCGCCTTTGCCGCGGCCCGGGCCATCTGTCCGACGGTATCGGAATACGCTTTCTTTGCCCACGCATCGGCCGAACCAGGCTTTTCCGTTGTGACGGACGAACTGGGGGCAGCCCCCATTCTCAACCTGGGAATGCGCCTGGGAGAAGGTACGGGTGCGGCCATGGCCGTCTTCATCCTGCGCAGCGCCGCGAACATCTACAACGAGATGGCCACCTTCACCTCAGCAGGCATCAGCTCCGAAACATGAAAAGGGCGGGCGGAAACCCGCCAGCCCTTTTGATACATGCGCCAGCCCGGATCAGACCGTGACGCTCTTGTAGACCTCGTCCAGAATCTCCTGGCCTCCGCTTTCAAGCACCTGCCTGGCCACTCCGGCGCCGAGCTCGACGGCTTTGCCGGCCGGACCCGTGACCTCGTGCCTGATGACCCGCTCACCGCAAAGGTCCGCCACCAGACCGTTCAGGGTCAGTTCGCTGCCCGACAGGGTCGCAAACCCGGCGATGGGAACCTGGCACCCTCCGTCCAGACCAAACAGAAAAGCCCGCTCGGCCTCCACGCAGGACCGCGTGGCAGGATGGTCGATGAAGGCCAGCAGCTCGTCCAAATCGGTCCTGTCCTCGCGAAACTCGATACCCAGGGCCCCCTGGGCCACGGCTGGATAAAAGGCGGGCGGCGCGAGCTCCTGCATGTGCGGGGCCGAAAGTTCCAGACGCTTCAGCCCGGCCGTGGCCACGATGATGGCGTCGAATTCGCCGGCCATAAGCTTGCCGACCCGGGTGTCCAGGTTGCCTCGCAGAGACACGATGCACAGGTCGCGGCGCATGGCCATGATCTGGGTCTGGCGTCTGAGGCTGCTGGTGCCCACCCTGGCTCCGGCCGGCAGGGAGGCGACATCCGGATAAGTTACGCTCAGGAAGCAATCCGTAGGCGACTCGCGCTCGGGAATGATACCGAGCTTGAGTCCCTCGGGCAGCTCCGCCGGGACGTCCTTCATGGAGTGAACGGCGATATCTGACTCGCCCGCCAGGAGCGATTCTTCGATCTCCTTTACGAACAAACCCTTGCCGCCGATCTTGGCCAGGGGCACGTCGAGAATCTTGTCACCCTTGGTCTTGATGATGTTCAGCTTGATGTCGATACCGGGATAGCGCTCCCGGAGCAGGTCCGAAACGTGGTGCGCCTGCCACAGGGCCAGCTTGCTCCCGCGTGTCGCGATGCGAATGGTGTTCATCGAAAATCCTTCAGGTTAACCGCAACTGGAGCAATTGCCGCCGCTGCACGAACCGCAACCGCTCTTGCCTCGGGTGGTGATGGCGCTGGCGCTGGGCGAACCCGCGACGATGGGGCCGCCGGTCCGGAAAACGCCCCGGGACATGAGCTTCGTCGTGTCCGGGGAACCGCAGCTCGGGCAGACCGGCTGCTCGTCACCCAGGACGATCTCCTCGAATTCCTTCTGGCATGCATTGCAGACGTATTCGAATATAGGCATGCTTCCTCCTTTATGACTGTTCCGAGCCCAGAAAGGGTTCGAGCTCGGCAACCGCTTCAAACAGATAGTAGTCCACCAGACCGCACAGCAGGTGTCCAATGGCGATGTGAATTTCCTGGACGAGAGGCGTCCTGGCGTCCGGCACGATAAGCGCGTGGCGGCAATGCCGCATCATGGACCCGCCGCTGCCGCCGCCGATGCCGACGGTCACCAGCCCGTTCTCCATGCCCACGCGCAGGGCCTCGTTGACATTGGCGCTTTTGCCGGACGTGGATATTCCGACAAGCACGTCACCGGGGCGCCCCAGGGCCTGGACCTGCTTGCTGAATATCTGCTCGAACGAATAATCGTTCCCGATGGCGGTCAGGGCAGAAGAGTCCGTGGTCAGGGCGATGGCCGGCAAGGGGGGGCGCTCCATCATGAAACGGTTGACCAGTTCGGCCGCAAAATGCTGGGCATCGGCAGCGCTGCCGCCATTGCCGCAAAACAGAATTTTGCCCCCGGCAGTGAGGCTGAGCGCCATGGCTCGAGCGACTTCGGCCACCTGTCCGGCGTGATCCGCAAAAAATGCGGTCCGCAGCGCAGCGCCGTCCTGTGCGTGCGTCATGATCATACGCTCTACGCGTTCCGTCATGAACTGCCCTCCCTTTGTTCGTTGACCAGGACCATGGTTTGTAAGTTTCGGCCTGCCCTTTGGCAAGGTTTTCTTCCCCTGCCGACAAGAGGAATGCTTTTACAAAAATGCAAAAAATCGAACCCTGGTCTGAACATGCTTTCACAATTTCGGAATTCGCACCCCAGGACACGGCAATCTACCGCGAACTGCACTCCCAGGCGAATCAAAGCAGCGCAACGCTTGCGAAGCCCGCCGAATATTCACTGGGCCAACAGCCCCGTGAAGGCACGATGATTGCACAATCAAACCAGATCTAAAGTGCTTGAATCACGCGCTTCTTCGCGTGGACCGGGGCGTGTTACAAATATGAATGCACGTAACCCAAATACCTTTCTTTTTTTGGTTTTCTCGTTTAGAAAATCGTCACTTCGTAACACTTATTCTATGGAGGTTGTTTGTGAAGAATTCCGCCCGTATCGTACTCACCGTGTTATGCGTGTTGCTCTTTGCTGCAGCCGCTTTCGCCGATACCATCAAGATCGGCTTCAACATCCCCCTGACCGGCGACATCCCCAAGGTCGGTGAAGAATCCAAATTCGCCGCTGAAATGCTCAAGGAAGACATCAACTCCAAGGGCGGCCTGGACGTCGGGGGCAAGAAGTACCAGCTCGAATTCATCTACGAAGACAACGAATCCAAGGCAGAATCCGCCGTGTCCGCCGCGCTGAAGCTTATCGAACGCGACGGCGTCCTGGCCATCGTCGGTCCGAACTCCAGCAAGCAGGCCGTCCCGGCCGGCCAGGTCTGCGATGACAACCGGACCCCGATGATCTCTCCCTGGTCCACCAACCCCGACACCACCAAAGACCGTCCCTGGGTCTTCCGCGCCGCCTTCCTCGACCCCTTCCAGGGTCCGGTGGCTGTGGATTTCGCCATGGAGCAGTTCGGAGCCAAATCCGCGGCGGTGCTCTACGCCCTGGATAACGACTACTCCAAGGGCCTGGCCGAAATCTTCCGTGACGACTTCAATGCCAAGAACGGCGACGGCGCAGTCAAGGCCTTCGAATCCTACTCCTCCAAGGACCAGGACTTCAGCGCCCAGCTGACCACCATCCTGTCCGCCAAGCCCGATTTCATCTTCCTGCCCAACAACTACAACGAGGTCGCCCTCATCGTGAAGCAGGCCCATGACCTCGGCTGGCAGGGTCCCTTCATGGGCGCCGACGCCTGGGGCAACTCCGAACTCATGGCCCTGTGCGGCGACGACTGCAAAGGCCAGTACTTCTCCACCCACTACGCCGCCGCCGGCGCCACCGGCGACACCAAGGTCTTCATCGACCGCTACAATGAAAAATACGGCTATGAACCTGCCGACGTGGCCGCTCTGACCTGGGACGCCACCCGCCTGGTGCTGCAGGCCATACAGAACACCGGCGGCCTGACCGGCAAGGAACGCAAAGACCGCAAGGCCATCCGCGAAGCCCTGGCCGACATCCCCGAATTTCCCGGCATCACCGGAAGCATGAAATTCGATGCCGAGGGCGACCCCATCAAGTGCGCCGTTGTGGTCAAGATCAACGACGACGGTGAATTCGTCTTCACCAAGTCCGTTTGCCCGTAAGACGTGCCGAGGTGCGCGGAGAGCGATCTCTGCGCACCTTTTCGCTTTTCAGGATTCAATCAGCGTCCCGGCCGCAGACTTCACGGGACCGCAGGCTCCAAGGACAGATGGGGGAAATTCCGTGCTCGCAAGTATCATCCAGAACCTTTTCAACGCGCTGCAGTGGGGCAGCTTCTACTCCCTGATCGCGCTCGGTTACACGCTGGTCTACGGCGTGCTGCGCCTGATCAACTTCGCCCATGGCGACATCTTCATGGTCGGCGCCTACGTCGCCTTCTTTGCCGCCACGGCCCTGCTGGGCATGACCATGTCCCTCCCGGGCTGGATGGTTCTTGCCCTGACCATTCCGGTGACCATGCTGCTCACCGCCGTCGTCGGCGTCTCCCTGGAGCGCATCGCCTACCGGCCGCTGCGCCGCAAGGGCGCGCATCGTCTCTACGTGGTCATCACCGCCCTGATGTGCGGCCTGGTGCTGGAAAACGGCAACCTGGCCCTGCTGGGTGCCAGCAGAAAAAGCTTTCCGGAGCTGATCAACAAGGTCGTCTACACCTTCGGCGACGTGAGCATGACCAACCTCAAGATCGCGGTCGTGTTCTCCGCCATCCTGGTTTTCATTTTTCTTCATTTCATCGTCACCAAGACGAAAATCGGAATGGCCATGCTCGCCATCTCCTACGCCAAGTTCGCAGTCCCGCTCATGGGCATTCCCATCGACACCGTCATCGTCTTCACCTTCATTCTCGGCTCCTCCTTCGCCGGTCTGGCCGGGCTGCTCTTTGCCCTGTCCTACCCCATCCTGGACCCGTACATGGGCGCCATGATCGGCTGGAAAGCGTTCATCGCCGCGGTGGTCGGCGGCATCGGCGACATCCGGGGGGCCTTCCTGGGCGGATTCCTGCTCGGGTTCGTGGAGATCTCCGTCGTGGCGGTCTTCCCGTCGACCTACAGGGACCTGATCGCCTTTAGCATTCTGATGGTCATCCTGTGCATCAAACCGACAGGCATGTTCGGCGTCGCGGGAACGACCAAGATCTAGGGGCGCGGACGCACCGCCCGACAGGCGCACGACTTTTCGCTTCATCCGGAATTCGAGGAAAACAATGCAGAAATTTACCATACCCACGCTGCTTCTGGCGCTGACCGGCGTCATCGTGTTCATGTCGCACCATGAATACATCGACCTCTACATCCAGTCGGTCATCATGTTCATGGGCGTGAACATCATCCTGTCCAGCAGCTTCAACATTATCAACGGCTTCATGGGTGAATTCGCCTGCGGTCATGCCGGGTTCATGGCCGTGGGGGCCTATGTCACCTCAGTCATAAACGTCCTGCTCTTCACCAACGACAGGGTCTTTGGCGACGCGCTCCTGGCCCCGGAAACAGCCGTATTCCTGTTCCCCGTGACCCTGCTCATCGGCGGCGTCGCGGCGGCCCTTGCAGGCGTGCTGGTAGCCATCCCGTCCTTCAAGACCCGCGACGATTACCTGGCCATCATCACCATCGCGGCCAACTACATCATCATCAGCACCATCATCAATATGGACGTCATCGGCGGTGCCAGAGGCTTCATGGGCATGAAGAAAGTCCTCTTCGGCATGGAGGACTTCCTGGAAATACCCTGGATTCTCATCTGGGTGCTGGTCTTCACTATCTTCACGGTCTTCATCATCCGCCGCTTCGTGTCGTCCACCTACGGCAAGGGCATCATCGCCATCAAACAGGATGAGGTGGCCGCGGAAATCATGAGCGTGAACACCAACCGCATGAAACTCGTGGCGTTCATGCTCTCCAGCGGCCTGGCCGGCATCGCCGGCGGCCTGTTCGCGCACATCCTGGGCTACATCAATCCCAACTCCTTCGGCATTCTCAAATCCACGGAATGCCTGGTGATGGTCTACCTCGGCGGCATGGGCTCTCTGAGCGGTTCCGTGATATCGGCGGTCATCTTCACCCTGCTCCTGGAATCGCTGCGCTTCGTCCTGCCCTGGCTCAACTCGGTCATGCACTACGCGCACCTGCTCCCCGACGGATACGAACTGAGCCAGGTCTGGAAATGGGTCATCATCCCGCTCATCCTGATCCTGCTCATGCAGTTCAGGCCCGAGGGCATCATGGGCAACCGGGAACTCTCCGACGTCTTCCCGAAACTGAAGCGGTTCTACTCCTTCAAATAGCGCGGGGCGAAACCAAGCCGCCGATTCATCTGGAGCTTCTATGTCTCTTCTGCAGATTACCAACATGTCCAAGACCTTCGGAGGACTGCGGGCCGTCTCGGACTTCTCCATCTCCCTCGAAGGCCAGGAACTCATCGCCCTGATCGGTCCCAATGGGGCCGGAAAGACCACGGTCTTCAACATGGTGTCGGGATTCTACACGCCTACGGAAGGATCCATCATCTTTCAGGGCAAGAACCTGGCCGGCCTCAAGCCCCACCAGGTCACGTCCCTGGGCATCGCCCGCACTTTCCAAAACATCCGTCTCTGGCATGATATGACCGTGCTGGAGAACATCCAGATATCCCAGCACTACAACCTGGGGTACAATCTGCTGGACGCGTTTGTGCGCAACAAACGTTACATGAACAACGAAAAACGCCTGACAAACCGTGGCTATGAAATTCTCGAGGCCCTTGATCTCAAGAATTATGTCCTCGAAAAGCCAAAGAATCTCCCTTACGGTCTGCAGCGGCGCGTGGAAATCGCCCGAGCGCTCTCCATTAACCCATCCCTGCTGCTCCTCGACGAACCCGCGGCAGGCCTCAACTCCGCCGACGTCAAGGACCTGATCAAACTCATCAGGTGGATTCATCAGGAATTCAAGATCGCCATCTGGATGATCGAACACCAGATGGACGTCGTCATGTCGCTGTGCTCGTGGATCAAAGTCGTTGACTTTGGCGTGACCATTGCCGAGGGGACTCCGGAACAGATCCAGAAAAATCCGGATGTCATCAAGGCCTACCTTGGAGACGAGAATATCTAATGCTGCTTGAAATCAAGAATCTCTACGTCAAATACGGCAATATCGAAGCCCTGCACGGGATCTCATTCACCGTGAACAGGGGCGAGATCGTCACTCTGATCGGCGCCAACGGCGCCGGAAAGACCACGACCCTGCACACCATCACCCGGGTTCCGCCGCCGGAAGGTCCCAAGGTCACCCAGGGCGACATCCTCTACGAAGGCAAAAGCATCCTGAACGTGGAGGCGCACAAAGTGGTGCAGGATCTGAAGATCGCCCTGTCCCCCGAAGGGCGGCACATCTTCGGCAACCTGACCGTCGAGGAAAACCTGCAACTGGCCACATACGCCCGCAACGACACCGACAAGATCCAGGAAGATTTCAAACGCGTCTACGACCTCTTCCCCCGGCTCTACGAACGGCGCAAACAGCGCAGTGAATCCCTGTCGGGCGGCGAACAGCAGATGCTCTCCGTCGGCCGGGCCTTCATGACCGGTGCGAACTTCATCATGCTCGACGAGCCCTCCATGGGCTTGGCGCCTCTTCTGATGTACGACATGTTCCGGGCGCTCAAGGAACTCAACTCCCAAGGCATGACGCTTCTGCTGATCGAGCAGAACGCGCGCATCGCCCTGCAGTTCGCCCACCGGGGCTACGTTCTGGATACCGGGGCCATCGTGGCCTCAGGCAACGCCAGGGAACTCATGGACAATCCGGATGTCAAAAAGGCATACTTAGGAGGCTGAACGCGCCCCGCGTTTTACCGCGAAGCCCGGGTGTCACGCTTGGGCTTCCTTTTTTTCGGACACTCGCATGAACAACGACAAC
The DNA here is from genome assembly GCA_964597325.1 of uncultured Desulfovibrionaceae bacterium. Taxonomy (GTDB): domain Bacteria; phylum Desulfobacterota; class Desulfovibrionia; order Desulfovibrionales; family Desulfomicrobiaceae; genus Desulfomicrobium. The sequence continues at coordinate 12,948 of CAZQYA010000002.1, read as the reverse complement.
ATCATTCTCATCGGAATGGCTGCGGCCGGAAAAACCACCGTTGGCAGACGATTGGCCGCGCGTCTGGGCTGGGCCTTCGTGGACACGGACCTGCTCATGGAGGCCTGGTGGGGAGCCCCCCTTCAACAGGTCAAGGACCACCTGGGCCTGGAAGCCTTCGTGCGGGCCGAAGCAGAACAGGTCCGGCGCACATTTCTGAAACGCTGCGTCATCGCCACGGGTGGCAGCGTAGTCTACTCCGAGGAAGGCATGGCGCACCTGGCCGCCCTGGGGTGCATCGTTTACCTGGAATCTTCTTTCGAGGACATTTCGCGCAGGCTGACCAATCCCCTCTCCCGCGGTCTGGCCATCGGCCCCGGGCAGACCCTGCGGGACCTTTACGACGAACGCGCGCCCCTGTATGCACACTTCGCCCAGGTGCGCGTCCGCACAGACGTCGCAGGCCCGGAGCAGACCTGCGACGCCATTGTCCAGGCTCTCTTCGAAACAAGCAAGGAACCATCGTGAGCAAGAAACTTCTCCCTGCCCAAGCCTTCCGCAAATTGGCAGTCCTTTATACGGACATGCAAAAGGCCTACGCCAGCCATGCCGGGGCACTGGGACTGACCTGCGAAAGCTGCACAGACAACTGCTGCACCAGCTATTTTCAACACCACACGCGCATCGAGTGGGCGTACCTGCTGCAGGGGCTGGCCGAGCTACCCACCGAGCGCAGGATCGAATACGAAAAACGTGCCCGTGACTATGTCCAAAAGGCGCAACAGGCCCTGACAGCGGGAGAACGCCCCCGGATCATGTGCCCCCTGAATGACGACGGACTCTGCGGTCTCTATGCGCATCGGCTGATGATCTGCAGACTGCACGGCGTTCCCAACCGCCTGCGCTACCCCAATGGACGCGAAATCGATTTCCCCGGCTGTTTCCGCAGCCAGGAACTCTGCGCCGCTGGCGGCCCGATCCCGGTCCTGGACCGAACTCCGCTGTACACAAGGCTCATGGAACTCGAAGTGCAGTTTGTCGGACCCGGGCGCATCCGCACCCTGCCACGGGTTGATCTGACCCTGGCCGAAATGATAGTCCAAGGGCCACCTCAAGCCTGAAACCAAGGAGCCTGGCATGCATCCACGCCTCAAGACGATCCTCGTCCTCGCGGTCCTGCTCGTGACGGCATCCTGCGCGCACCTGAGCGTTGTGCACCTGGACAAGAAGCCATGGACCCTGGGGCAGCAGGACACGCTGACCATGCGTTACTGGCAATTCACCTACACGAGCAGCCTCGAAGACAACAAACTGGTGGTCACCGGAACGGCCATGCCCGTTATCGGGGCCATCCCGGAATGGGCGACCTGGATTCAGGACCTCTGGATGCAAATCTACCTGAGCGACGATCAGAGCCGCGTCCTGGCCAAAGACCTTCGCCTCTATCTCCCGACGCGTCTGGACCTCGAAAACGGAATCCCCTTCGAATTCCACCTCGCACCCCAATCCCTGGGCTCTTCAGGCCCCCTTTACGTCTCCTTTGGGTATCGCATGGAACTCACCGCCGAAAAAAACACCCTGGGCACCAGGAGTACCTCCGAAGTCTTCTTTGCCAGCCAGGGCGCCCTCTTCCAGTAAGCCCCGGGGCTTCAGGCAAAAACACCAAAGCCCCCGGCGATTCATCGCCGGGGGCTTTTCGTTGTCTGGAGACGCCTTCGGGACGGGACGCCCGAGAGCGGGTCAATTCATGGTACCACTCTCACCCTGCATCTGCAGGTGAACGGACTGAACCAGCTGCTGGCCCTTCTCGGAATTTTTCCACTCCTCGAAAGCCGTCATCCAGTAGTCGAATCCGTAAATCTTCTGCATGAGCTGGGACTCATGCAAATTCACCCACGTATCGAAAAGATACATCTCCACGGAAAATTCCTTGCTGTCCAAAATATTGAGAACCGTGTTCGCGGGATACTTCTTGTTCTCGAAGTTGAGCTGAAGGAACTCGACCACGGACTGCTGGGACAATTCCGGCGACAGAGGAAGATCCTGCACGCGCTCTGCCAGCTCCCAATAATCGGGAAACTGTGCCTGCATCTGTTTTTTCTGCTGATCGGTCAACTCAATGAAAAGATTACCGTCCCGCTCCTGAATGAAATAATAGCGAAGCCAGAATTCGAAATGAAAAACCTTAGCCGTGTCGACCAGCGCATTCTGAGGAATTGTCATTTTTTACTCCCTGTATCGTGACGAATCATTATGCTTTCGAAAAAAAACCATCCCCACTATGTAAAAACATCGAAATGAATATGTAGTTTAATCTTTATTGACAAAAACAAAGTGCAACCGTAATGCTCCATCTTACAAATACGCGATAGTTGGAGGTTACGTATGGAAGATCATGTAAAGCAAGCTCTCGAAATCGTCAAAGCACAAGCCAGTGTGCGCAACATGACCGAAGAAGAGCTGACATCCATGGTTCGTTCGTTGGCCGAAGGAATCAAGAGTGTCGCAGAAGGAGCCCAGCCCGAGGCAGTCAAGACTCCCAGTCTGGAAGACGCCAAAAAGGCCATCCGCGAAAAGAGCATCATCTGCATGGAATGCGAAAAGTCCTTCAAGGTGCTCACGAAACGCCACTTGGCGACCCACGGTCTCACTCCCGAAGAATACAGGGAGAAATGGGGCTACAAAAAGGGTACGTCCCTGGTGGCCAAATCCCTGGCTCGTGACCGGCGCAAAAAGATGCAGGACATGAAGCTTTGGGAAAAACGGGTCAAGAAATAGTCCTACCCGAAAAGGGCGAAGCAGACGCTTCGCCCTTTTTTTATTCCGTTCCTTCGAAAAACTGCGCCGTCTTCATCAACCCGCCCTGCAACAGGGAAAAATCCGGGTCGATGGCGTGCAGCACGAAAATCGGGCTGACATAAAGCGTCTGCCAATCGAAATCCACGACATATCCCTCATCACCCGCCGTGATACCCGCGACCATGGGACGCACATCGACCTCTCCGGGCTCGCCCTTCTTGGTCAACTTCGAAACTTTCCATTCCGAGGCCTCCAGAAAAGGCTGAACACACCCGAAAAACCGTTCCCCGTCCTCGGGACGGCTGAAACTCAACAAAAAGCGTTCCCGCGTGGAGATAGGCGCACGCCGCTGGCACGGTAATTCGCTCAAACGCACCACGCGCATGCCCTGAGGCAATTCCGCATCCAGACAGGCAGGTACGGTTGAGACATCCAGGCGTTCACGAACGAAAAAATCCATCCATTCGCACACACTGCCCACCCCCACGGGCAATGCCCGGGCAAAGGACAGAAGCGGCGCGGGGTGGAAACCACCACTGAAGGACAGGGGCAGGCGCGCTCTCCGGAAGGCTCGCTCGAAGATACGCTGCAGTTCAAGCTGACTCAGATATTTGGCCGGACCCGTCTTGGAATACCAGAGACGGAAACGCTGTTCCTTGTGCTGCAGGTCGATTTTCGGAGACGGCGCATCCTCGACGTGTCCGGAATCTTCCTGGTCCCGCGTGGCGCGGTTGATGACCGGCACGATCTCGTGTTGCGCAGCCTGCTCCGCCAGCTCCGAGGTGCGCCCGTCCAGGGTGCACACGCCGCAGGTGCGGCAGGCGCCGTAGCGGCAGTCGGGCGTGATCTTTCCTTCAAAGGAACGCTGCCGCTCGGCAAGCAGAAACGAACGTGTCACCCCGGCGGCGAGGTGGTCCCAGGGCAGGGGGGCTTCCGGATCGCGGGCGGCAAGGAAACTTTCGGGATCGACGCCGGTCTCGGCAAAGGCCTCAAGCCACGGCTCCAGCTTCAGATGATCCGACCAGCTGGTGAAAAGCGCGCCCTTGCGGTAGGCGGCCTCCAGGGCCGGAGCCAGTCGTCGGTCCCCCCGCGAAAAGACCCCTTCCAGCCAGGTCATGTGGGAATGATGCCACTTGAGCTTGAGCTTGCGGTAGGGGCGGAAGATGTTGCGCAGGTAGCCGATGCGCTCTTCGATCTCGGCCATGGAAATCTGCCGCTCCCACTGGAAAGGCGTATGCGGTTTGGGCACGAAAGGCGAGACCGCCGCCGTGATCTGCAGCCGCTTGGCCCCCTTGCCGGCGCTGGCGGCCACCTTCAGGCAGAGGTCCAGGATGCCATCCAGATCCTCGGGCTGCTCCGTGGGCAGGCCTATCATGAAATAGAGTTTGACCTGCTGCCAACCCAGACGAAATGCCTTGGAGGTGTGATCGAGGAGTTCCTCCTCGGTGATCCCCTTGTTGATGACGTCCCGAAGCCGCTGAGTGCCGGCCTCGGGCGCCAGGGTCATGCCCGTGTGCCTGATTCTGCCCATGAGACGCATCAGGTCCTCGGAAACCGAACCCACGCGCAGAGACGGCAGGGAAATGGAGACCTGCTCCTGGCGGCAATGTTCGTAGGAGGACAGAAAAAGAGCTTCCAGAGCACTGAAGTCTCCGGTGCTCAGGGACAGGAAAGACAACTCCTCGCTGCCCGTCTCGGCCAGCCCGCGATGGATGATGGAATCCAGTTGGTCCACCTCGCGTTCACGTACCGGACGGTAGATCATGCCGGCCTGGCAGAATCGGCAGCCCCGGGTGCAGCCGCGCGCAATCTCCACGGAGAAGCGGTCGTGCACGGGTTTGCCGAAGGGCACGATCTGGCGCGTGGGAAAGGCCGTTTCGTTCATATCCCGCAGGATGCGTTTTTCCACGCGCCCGGGAGCATCTTGCACTGGCCTCACGCCGCCGCTGCCGTCCTCCTCGTACTGTCCGGGAACATACACACCGGGCAGGGCCGCCAGACGGCGGATCATTTCCGCTCTGCCGACGCCTTCGGCCTTGGCGTCAGCCATGACCCCAAGCATCTGCGGCAGGATTTCCTCACCGTCGCCCAGCACCATGACGTCCATGAAGGCGGCCAGGGGCTCGGCGTTGAAGGTGCAGCCTCCGCCGGCCGCGATGAGGGGATGACCGTCGGAGCGGTCCGCGGCGCGCAGGGGTATTCCCGCGAGATCCAACATATAGAGGATGTTGGTATAACACAGCTCGTGCGTGATGCTGAAGAGCACGGCATCGAGTCGGCCCAGGGGCGTATCGCTCTCCAGGGTCGCCAGGTGCTCACCATGTTCGCGCAGCACGGCAGCCACGTCCTCGGTCGGTGCGAAGACACGCTCAGCATAGAACCGCGCGTCGGCGTTGACGATATCGTAAAGGATTTTCTGGCCGAGATAGGACATGCCCACCTCGTAAAGATCCGGAAAAGCCAGGGCCACGTGAGCCGAGACCGCAGATGGATCCTTGTGAACGCTGTTGATCTCGCTGCCGAGATAGTGACTTGGCCGAGAAAAGAGGGGAAGAAGCGCCTTCATGTGTCCTTGGACGCGGATGCCGGACAGAAAAAAAGGTGGCAACGCCACCCTCTTTTCCAAGAGCCCCGCCTTTGCGGTTATTTTTTCAGAAACTTGCTGATGTCGGACACGTCGCCCATGCCACCCAGGTTGCCCAGCCCGCCGGGGGCGGAGAGGGTCAGGTTCGTGGTGGCCTCAAGGTACTTGGTCTTGAGTTCCTCGGGCACGCTCTTGTACTGAAAAAGGACGTGCTTCTGGTCGATCTCGCCTTCGATGTTCTGGTCGAAGGGGTAGCCGAAAGGCAGCAGCATCATCTGCACGCCGCCCTGCTGGGTGGGGATGGTCTGGAGAATGGCAGGATCCTTGATGAGTCCGCTCTCCTGCTCCCACTTGCCGATCACCATATCTCCGTTCACCAGCTTGACCAATCTGATATCGTACATTGTCACCTCTTCGAGTTTTCTAGGGGCCCGGAAGATCGCGAAAAGCGCAGTCGGGCCAAAGGACATCTGATTAAGAGCTGCATCTGGCAGTGTCAAGGTGCGCACACGCGCCCTTCACGGCCGCAGCCCTTTGTGATAGCCCGACCCACAACACAACGGAGAGACGTCTATGAACACGCTGGACATCATTTTCTGCGTCATACTGGCCTTCCTTGGGCTGCGCGGCATCTTCCGCGGCCTGATCAAGGAGATCGCCTCCATCCTGGGCCTCATCCTCGGATTTGTCCTGGCCAACATGTTCCATGCGGAACTCGCCCCGCTGCTCGTCCGTCCCCTGGGAGGCGAAGGGCTGGCCAACCTGGCGGCGTACCTGGGCATCTTTCTGGGCACGGTAGCCGTGGTCTTCCTGTTGGCCTCCCTTATCCGCAAGATTCTCAAGCTCATCATGCTCGGATGGCTGGACGGCATCCTCGGCGGTCTGCTTGGCCTCTTCAAGGGCGCACTCCTGTGCAGCATCATCGTCCTTGCCCTGACCGCCTTCCTGCCATCGAAGGCCGAAATCCTGACCACATCGCAGGTCGTGCCCTATGTGAACGTCTTCAACACCATGCTCTCCGATGCGCTGCCCAAGGACATGCGCGACCAGTTCCTGGACCGCAGCCGCGAACTACAGCGGGAATGGGAACGGAAACTCAAGGAAAAACTCAAGGAAATAAAGGAAAACAACGGTGCAAAAACATAATTTTGACAGGATCGTCGAAGTCATCGACACCCTGACCGGCCCGGAAGGCTGTCCCTGGGACAAGGAGCAGACTCCCCGGAGCATGTGCGACTATCTGGTGGAGGAATGCTTCGAACTGGTGGAGGCCATCCGCCAGGACGACACAGCCGAGATCGCCGAGGAACTGGGGGACGTGCTCTTCCTGCTCCTGTTCATCGGACGCTGCATGGACCGGGAAAACCCCGAGTTCCTGCAATCCGCCATGGCCGCCAACGTGACCAAGATGATCCGCCGCCACCCGCACGTCTACGGGGAGAAGGCCGCAGACGTGTCCGAGGTGATCAGCAACTGGGAAAAGATCAAGAAGCAGGAAAAAGCCGAGAAGGACAAGGATCCCGGCGTATTCGCCTCCCTGCCCGCCAGCCTGCCACCGCTTCTGCGCGCCTATCGCATCAACTCCAAGGCTGCGCGGGCGGGCTTCACCTGGCCCGCGGACGTCGACCAGGAGGCCAAGCTCGACGAGGAATGGAAGGAATTGCAGGAAGCCCTCTCGGGTTCGGACGCCGAGGCCCGGGAGGAGGAATTCGGGGATTATCTTTTTGCGCTGGTGGAATACGGCCGCCGCCGGGGCATCAAAGCCAACTCCGCCCTGGCCGTGGCCAACGCCAAGTTCCTGCGCCGCTTCGAGGCCGTGGAAGCCCTGGCCCGGGAACGCGGCCTGGAGCTGGACCGCCTCTCCCTGACCGAAATGGACAAACTCTGGGACGAGGTCAAGGCGGCCCGCTGAACGCTGCTTCCGGCCTGCCCGTGACCGATGCCGGAAGGATCGGACAGGGGCAGGTCATGCCGCCAACTCCCGCCCGAACATTGCCGAACGCACCCGGCAGCCACGAAGGCCAAACCAAAAAAACGCGCTCTTCAGACGTCATTCCAAAGGTCGGACCAGGCCCAGAACGGCCCGCCCCCTCTCAGACGTCATTCCCGCGAAGGTCGGACCAGGCCCAGAACGGCCCGCCCCCTCTCAGATGTCATTCCCGCGAAGGCGGGAATCCATGCCTTTCAAAACCGCAAGACCACGGCCACACCGGGGCCAGACCCCTTCCTGCCGTGCAGCCCGCCGGTTCTTCAGAGCCCCTTGCCCTTGATGTGGTCCAGGATCTTCTCCAGCACCCGGTCCACGTCCAGGGAGCTGGTATCAAGGATCACGGCATCCGGCGCGGGCTTGAGGGGCGCCACCACACGGTTGCGGTCCTGGTCGTCGCGGATGCGGATCTGGGCGCGGATACGCTCCAGGTCCTCCTCCATGTCCATGTCCTTGAGCTGGGCGTAACGGCGCTTGGCCCGCACGTCGATGGAAGCGTCCAGGAAGAATTTGTGCTTCGCGTCGGGAAAAACCACGCTGCCCATATCCCGCCCCTCGGCCACCAGGGACGTCATGCGGCCGATGGCCTGCTGGTTGCGGCGCAGAAAATCCCGCACCACGGGAATGCGTCCGATGTGGGACGCCCACAGACCCACCTCCTCGCTGCGGATCTGCGGAGACAGGGGATACCCGTTCAGGAGCAGCTCCGAATTGCCGCCCACGCCTTCCAGATCAAAATCCAGCCGGTTGAGTTCCGGCACGAGCTGGTCCACCGACTGTTCCCAGGCTCCGTCGCCGAAAGCCAGGGCCACGGAACGGAACATGGCGCCCGTGTCCAGATACGCAATGCTCAGCCGGTCGGCCAGCCGCTTGGCCAAAGTTGTCTTGCCGACGCCGGCCGGCCCATCAAGGGTGACGATCGTGATCACGCAGCACCTCCGCTGTTTTGACCAGAAATTCCCGGTTTTCCTCTTCGTTGCCGATGCTGACCCGCAATTTTCCCGGCATCCCGTAACTGGCCAGAGGCCGGATGATGACGCCGCGTTTCAGAAGTTCCTCGAACAGGGTCCGCGCGTCCATGGGCGGATCGAACATCAGGAAGTTAGCCTGTGAAGGCCGAACCGTGCAACCCATGGCGGTCAATTCCCTGGTCAGCATCTCGCGGCCCTCGCGGACCACGCGCAGGGTCTCGGACACGAAGATGTCGTCCTCCAGGGCGGCCAGACCAGCCTGCTCGGCCAGGATATTCACGCTGAAGGGCAGCTTGACGCGCAGCAGAAGGTCGGCCAGCCACTCGGGCATGACCCCATACCCCAGGCGCAGCCCGGCCAGGCCGTACATCTTGGAGAAGGTGCGCAGGATGACCAGGTTCGGGATGGACCCGAAATGCGGGAGCATGGAAAACTCGTCCAGGGGCTCTGCAAAATCGATGTACGCCTCGTCCACAACGAGAAGCGCGCGAGCAGGCAGTTTTGCCGCCAGTTCCACCAAGTCCCGGGCCGGGCAGGCGTGCCCTGAAGGGTTGTCCGGGTTGGTCACGAAGACCAGGGCCGTGTTCTCGTCCGTCAGGGACAGCATGGCCTCGAAGGGGAAGGAAAAATCGTCATTCAGCCGGGTCTGACGGAACTCCACGCCGCACAGGCGCGACTGCACGTCGTAGATGCTGAAACAGGGGTCAAAGGCCACGACGTTGTCGATGCCGGGCCGGGCCACCACGCGCAGGAGCAGGTCGATGATCTCGTCGGAGCCATTGCCGGCCACCACGCAGGACGGGGAAACGCCCAGATACGCGCCCACGGCCTCGCTCAGGGCCGGGGAGCCGGCCTGTGCGTACCGGAAGGCCAGAGGGGCCGAAGCGTTCAGCCTGGCCTGGACCACCGGCGAGGTGCCCAAAGGATTTTCATTGCTGGCCATCTTGATGACGCTGGACAGCCCGTACCGTTTCTTGATCTCGTCGATGCTCAGACCCGGCGAATAGGGCTTGAAGCCCTCCATTTCGGGCCTGACCGGAACCTTGGACATATATTCTCCTTGCTGCGCGCCCGGATGCATGCCCGGCGCGAACGGTCAATGGTCAAAAAACATCTTTGGGGACGATGCCCGGCTGTGCGGACGTGATTCGCCTCGCATCAGCGTGAAGCATAATTATGGAGTGCGGCGCATCGCTCGAGATGACGGGCAGATTGCCCAATCATTGCGAGAAGCCAGGCTCTGCGTGGGAGTCTTCGACGTGGCAATCCATCTCCAAGCCTCGCACGCCGTGTCACGCCCATGCCATACCCATCCCACTGCATCCCGCGGCATCACGCCCTACTCCGTCCGGCCTTCCAGAACCGTCCGGACGGACTCCGTCACCAGGGAAAACTCCTCATCCATGAGGGTCCGGGGATCAAGGCAGAAGCGTTCGTCCTCCACCCGGCCGATGACGGGAAGTTCCGTGGACAGGAGGCCCTGGCGCAGGCCCTCCACGTCCATGCCCTTCGGCGCCACGGCCACGAGCATGGTGGGCAGGTCCTGCTCCGGGAAGGAGCCGCCACCCACGCGGGAAAAACCGGGCCTGACGCCGACCTCGGCCAGGCCGGACAGCGCCTTGGCCAGCCTGCGCCGCAGCCGCCGCGCCCTGGTTGCCAGCTCCTCGCGCCCGGCCGTGATCATAGCCAGGGTCGGCACCCTGCGCCGCGCCAGTTCCGGGTCGAGATAGAAACGCAGCGTCGCTTCCAACGCGGCCAGCGTCATCTTGTCGATGCGCAGGGCGCGGTTGAGCTGGTTCTTCTTGATGCGCTCGATGTATTCCCGACGGCCGACGATGACCCCGGCCTGGGGGCCGCCCAGCAGCTTGTCGCCGCTGAAGGACACCACGTCCACCCCGCTTTTGAGGACCTGCTGCACCGTGGGCTCGGGCATGAAGCCGTAGGGGGAAAAGTCGAAAAGGTTCCCGCTGCCCAGGTCCTCGAAGACGGGCAGGCCGCGTTCACGGCCCAGTGCGGACAAATCCGCGGCATCGACCTCCTTGTGGAAGCCGATAATGCGGTAGTTGGAGGTGTGCACCTTCATGAGCATGGCCGTATTCTCGTCGATGGCCTCCTCGTAGTCGCGCAGGTGGGTGCGGTTGGTGGCGCCGACCTCGCGCAGCACGGCCCCGCTCTTCTTCATGACCTCGGGGATGCGGAAGGAGCCGCCGATCTCCACGAGCTGCCCGCGCGACACGACGACCTCGCGTCCCTTGGCCAGGGTGTCGAGGACAAGAAGCACCGCCGCGGCGTTGTTGTTGACCACAAGCCCGGCCTCCGCCCCGGTCAGGCGGCACAGGAGCTTTTCCACGTGGGAGTAACGACTGCCCCGCTGCCCCGTCTCCAGGGCCAGCTCCAGGTTGGAATAGTGCCGACAGCCCTGCACCACGGCCTGGACGGCCTCTTCGGCCAGAATGGACCGGCCGAGATTGGTATGGATGACCACGCCCGTGGCGTTCAAAACGCGCTTGAAATGCGGCCGGGACTTGACACGCACGTAGGCCGCGGCCCGGGCGGACAGAACCGGCAGGGCCAGCGCCGCCTCGTCGGTCACGACCCCGGAACGGATTTCCTCGCGGCAGAGGTCCAGGAACTCTCCCACGAGGTCCTTGACCAGGGTGCGCGGCAGGCCGTCCAGGGACGGGTCCTGCTCCATTTCCTGTAGAAAGCGATCCACCGAGGGAATGTGCCGAAACAGTGATGACACCAGAATCTCCTTACGATTCAAGATGTTCTGGATGAAGCTCGTAGTACGCGCCAACAAGATACAGGGAGCCGCACACGAGAATGCGCCCGCCCCCCTCCAGGGCTGCGGCAAGATCTCCGGACACGCGGGCCCCGGGGCCAAGACGCCCGGCCAGTTCCACCGCGTCGCAGGCCCGGTCGATGCCGAGCCTGGGGACCACGGTCTCGTCCGCCAGAGACTGCAGACGGGCCAGGATGGACGGCTCCAGGGTCTTGTCGGCCATGGCCTGGAACACCAGGCGATCGAACCGCTCGCCCCTGTCTTCCAGTTCCCGGCACAGGGCCGAAAGCCCCATGGGATTGTGCGCACCGTCCACCAGCACGCGGCCGTGCCGGCTGAAGCGCCCGGAAAAATGCGTCCTGCCAAGGACTTGTGTACACAGACCCGCATCAAATTGCCAGCCTCCGGTGCGGGCCAGACGGCTCCACGCAAGCAGGGCCAGAGCAGCGTTCTGCAGCTGGTACGCGGGGTGGTCGGACAGGGACGTACGCGTCAGCACAAAGGACCCGGAGCCTGCGGGCAGACGAAACCCATCCCCTTCCCGGCAATCCTCCAGAACTCCGAGGTCAAAGCCCGCGCTCGCCGTACGGATCATGCCGAGAACTTCGGGCTCCTGCAGACCTGTCACGGCCGGACAGCGTCCCAGAGCGCCGGCCTTGTCCCTGGCGATGTCGGCCAGGGTCGGCCCCAGGACACGCTCGTGATCCATGCCCACGGGCGTCATGACCACCAGGTCGGCCTGCACGGCGCAGGTGGCGTCATGAGTGCCCCCAAGGCCCGCCTCCAGTACGACAAGGTCGAGGCGCTCGCCCTGAAAAATCCAGAGTGCCATGACGGTCAGCAGTTCGAAATACGTCAGCCCCACGTCGCCGCACGCACCCATGACCGCGTTGGCCGCCTCCAGCCAGCGTCCCTCCGGAAGCATCCGGCCGCCCACGCGGATGCGCTCGCGCACACCGACCAGGTGCGGCGAAGCATACAGCCCCGTGGACAGCCCGTGCCCACGCGCCACGGCCTCGAGAAATCCCGACGTGGACCCCTTGCCGTTGGTGCCCACCACATGCACGACCTGCTGAGCGGGCCGCTTGAGCCCGAGCCTCTTCAAGGCTTCGTGCATACGCGAGAGACCGAGCTGCATGGAAAAAAGGCCGAGGCTTCCGAGATGAGCCTCGAAAGCCGCAAAAGAAGCAAAAGTCATAAAATATCCAATGGCTTGACGTGCACCCGAACCCCGGCGGACACCTCGCCACCGGGAACCGATTCGGCAGACATTCATAGAAGGTTCCATACCCGGGGGCAACAGAAATCCACCCACCGCCCGCTTGACTTTCAAGCCCGGAATCAATACGCAGATTTCCTTCTCACGCGCCAGTAGCTCAGGTGGATAGAGCAATTGCCTTCTAAGCAATCGGTCGGGGGTTCGAGTCCTCCCTGGCGCGCCATAAGATAACAAGGGGTTAGATGTAAAAATCTAGCCCCTCTTTCTTTTCCACAAATACGCTCCCAGCACTATTCCCAGCAGCCAGCACAAAATCCCCCTTCTCCTGCGAGACTACCAACTACGCCCCACCTTTTTCGTGTTAACCGAAGCTGACCAACCTAGTCCGAATCCCTTTATATCCAGGTCCTTAAGGACGTCGGTGCCGTGCTGCCCCCGGATGACCTGTCGTCGCTCGGCAGCAAGCGAATCTGTGACCCGGAGAGCTTGAGTATATTCGGAACGCTCAAGTCCCGGGCCGTGGGCCTACTTGACCGGCACGGCGTGCGCTTTCTGGGCGGATGGGCCATTCCCGAAAACCAGACGGACGGCATCGTCACAGAGCTTCGGCAGATCCAGGACGAC
>CAZQYA010000001.1:24147-59193 GCA_964597325.1 uncultured Desulfovibrionaceae bacterium | reverse complement strand
CCTCATGCAGGACCAGAGGCGCGGGAACGGTCATGCCAGGACCGCCGTTCTTGAGGGCGCGCACCAGCACCAGCCGGGCCGCACTCCCGCCACGGGGGTGGATGAAAAGCGTTTCCTTGGGACGAAGCGCGGCAGAACGCAGGAAGGCCAGCAGGTCATCCAGACGCTCGGCCAGGTGAATAAAGACGCAGGGCTTTCTGTTGCGCACCAGGAAGGACGCGGCTCGCACGAAATCCGCAAGCCCGGCCCCGCCCTCGAAACGCGCCGAGGTACGGCCCGCATCCGGACATATCCGCCCGGTGCCCGGCTCGCGGTATGGAGGGTTGCAGACCACAAGGTCCATGCTCTCTGGCTTCAGGCAGCCCGGACTGCGAACATCCCCCTCCACGAAAACGAAACGGTCCCCAAAGCCGAGGCTGCGGGCGTTCCTGGCCGCATGAACGAGCATGTCCGGATTCGCGTCCAGGCCCAGCCCGAAAAAATCGGGATGGTCCAGAGCCATGGCAAGCCCGACCACCCCGCAACCCGTCCCCAGATCGAGAACGCGCCCGCGCACCTGCTCACGCCCGGCAAAAGCGGCCAGCAGAAGGGCGTCCAGGGAAAAACGGAATCCTGAATCCGGCTGGGAGAGCCCGCGCGGAAACGCCGCACGGGCGGACCCGGCAGCCGGAGACGTCATCCTATTTGAGCACGGAGCGCAGGCGCTCCATGGCTTCCTGGACATTGGCCAGGCTGTTGAACGCGGAGATGCGGATGTAGCCCTCGCCGCAGGCCCCGAAGCCGGCGCCCGGCGTGCAGACCACCGCGGCCTTGGCCAGCAGCATGTCGAAGAAGTCCCACGAGCCCATCTTGCCGTCGATCCAGACGTAGGGCGAGTTCTCGCCGCCCACGCAGTCATAGCCCAGGGCGGTCATTTCCCTGCGGATGATGGCCGCGTTTTGCAGATAATGGTCCACCAGCGCCTTGGCCTGGGCCTTGCCCTCGGGCGAATAGACGGCCGCGGCGGCCTTCTGCACCGGGTAGGACACGCCGTTGAACTTGGTGGTGTGGCGGCGGTTCCACATGGCGTGCAGGCTGTGGGCATTGCCCTGGGCGTCGTAGGCCATGCAGGTCTTGGGCACCACGGTGAAGGCCAGCCGTGTGCCCGTGAAGCCGGCGGTCTTGGACAGGGACCTGAACTCGATGGCCACCTCGCGGGCGCCCTCGATCTCGTAGATGGAACGCGGCAGCTCGGGATCACGGATGAAGGCCTCGTAAGCGGCGTCGAACAGGATCAGGGCCTTGTTCTCGCGTGCGTAGTCCACCCACTCCTTGAGCTGGGGTTTGGTGATGGTCGCACCGGTGGGATTGTTGGGATAGCACAGATAGATGAGGTCCACGGGCTCCGAGGGCAGGGCCGGGATGAATCCGTTGGCGCTGGTGCCGTCGAGGTAGACCAGGCCTTCGTAGCGGCCTTCCACGTTGGCGCCCGTGCGGCCGGCCATGACGTTGGTGTCCACATAGACAGGATAGACCGGATCGGGGATGGCGATGCGGATATCCCCGGCGAAGAGTTCCTGGATGTTGCCCGTGTCGCACTTGGCGCCGTCGCTGACGAAGATTTCGTCGGCGGCCACATCGGCCCCGCGGGACTGGAAGTCTTCGCGGGCGATGGTTTCGCGCAGGAAGTCGTAGCCCTGTTCGGGACCGTAGCCGCGGAAGGTGGCCGGGTCGGCCATCTCGTCCACGCCCTGGTGGAAGGCGTCAACCACGGCCTGGGGCAGGGGCTGGGTCACATCGCCGATGCCCAGGCGGATGATGCGCTTGTCGGGATTGGCCTCCTGGAAGGCGTTCACGCGACGCGCGATGTCGGCGAAAAGATAGGAAGCCTTGAGCTTCAGATAGTTCTCGTTGATGCGGATCATATGCGGTCCTCATTACGGTTGTTGGCGGTTCGAAAAAAAAAGAAGCCTACCCGCAAAGGTCCCGCAGTTCAAGTCAGCCCCTTCTGCGGCGCAAACGCCGACCCACAATGTCGGCGAAAAGCCGCGCCTGGCTCACGCCCAGACCGAGGCAGGCGAGCATGTACGCACCCGCCCAGACGGGTATGAAGAGCAGGCTCCACCGGCCCATCTCCGTGGAAATCACGCAGCCGGCCAGCATGACCAGGCTGAGGGCCAGGGCCACGATGACGTCTTTCCCCACCCGGAACCAGTCTCCGAGGTGGCGACGCAGCAGAAAACCCAGAAGCAGCACGTTGGTCCAGGCTGATACGGACGAAGCCAGGGCCAGACCCACATGCCCCAGGACCTGCATGGCCGCCAGGCCGGTGACGACGTAGACAGCCAGACAGCCCAGGGCCACGCGAACCGGTGTCCTGGTATCGCCCAGGGCGTAATAGGCCGAGGCCAGGGAGCGCACACTGGAGAAGGCCGGCAGCCCCACCACGAAACCCCACAAGGCCATGGACGTACCCTGGACTGCTTCCGGTGAAAACTCGCCGCGTCCGAAGAGCAGGCCGACGAGCGGCAGCGAAAGACCGGCCAGGCCCGCGGCCGCGGGCAGATTCACGAAAAGCGTCAGTCCCAGGGAAGAGGCCAGGGTGTCCTTGAATTCCTCCCGCCTCTCCGGCGCCGCCAGGGTGGACAGGGACGGCAGCGTGGCCACGCCCACGGCCACGCCGAACACGCCCAGGGGAAACTGGAACAGGCGATCGGCGTAGTACAGGTAGGAAACGGACCCCTCGGGCAGAAAGGACGCCATGCCCGTGCCAATGAGGATATTGATCTGGTACACGGCCGAGCCCAGGACCGTGGGCAGCATGAGGGCGCCGATGCGCCGTACGCCCGGACTCAGGGGCTCCACGGGACCGGCCCACGAGAACCCCTTGGAGCGCAGTATGGGCTGTTGCAGGAGCCACTGGCCGAGCCCGGCCACGAGCACCCCCCAGGCCAGATACACGGCCACGTTCCCGCCCACGGCGATGGCCAGGAGGCTGGCCGAGATGAGCACGATGTTCAGGATGCACGGCGCCAGGGCGGGGATGAGGAAATGCCCCATGCTGTTCAGTATCCCCATGCACAGGGCCACGCCGGAGATGAACAGGATGTAGGGGAAGCAGATCTGGATCAGGCCGGCCGTGAGCTCGAACATTTCCGGCCGCTTGGCCGCGAAGCCCGAGGCGATGAGCAGGGTCACGACCTTGGGGAAGAGCAGCACCAGAACCGTGAGTACGCCCAGGATGGCCAGGAGCCAGAACTGAATGGAGCGGGCCAGTGTGAAGGCCGCCGCGTCCCCCTGCTCCTGACGCGTGCGCACGAAGGTCGGCACGAAGGCCATGGTCAGGGAACCCTCGGCAAAGAGGCTCCTGAGCAGGTTGGGCACGCGGAAGGCCACGAAAAAGGCGTCGGCCAGAACGGAAGCGCCCAGGGTGTAGGCCATGATCAGGTCGCGCACGAGCCCCAGGCCTCGGCTGAGCATGGTCGCCCCGGAGACGATGGAGGCGTTTTTGGCGATGGTTCTGTTGGTGGACAAGAATTATTCCTGAAAGTCTGAAACGTTGGGGATTATGCTCCGGGACATGCCTAAGCCGCCCCTGTGTATCCGCCACGCGCCACCGCGTCCACCGGGAAACGCCCCGCCCGACGGGCGCCCTTTATCCGGCCATCTCCACCAGCGCAGGGAGGTCGAGAATGACGATTTCCCTCCCCCTGGCCTCGATCAGCCCGTCCTGGCAGAAGCGGGCCAGTATCCGGGAAATGGTTTCGGGGGTGGTGCCGAGGATTTTGGCGACCTCCTGACGCGAAACGGACAGGGTGACGGACGGCGTCTCGCCACCGCGGGATCTCGCGGCATGGACAAGGAAGGAGGCCACACGTTGGTGAATACTGCGCAGGCCCAGGTCCTCGATCATCTGGTAAGAATGCATGAGCCTGGTGTTGAGAATGCGCACAATGTTGAGAAGTACCTGCGAAGAGCGGCGCACCTGCTCCTCCATCTTTCCGCCGGAAAAGACGAGAACGCGGCAGGGCGTCATGGCCAGGACGCTCACCGGCATGACCTTCGCCCCGTAGAGCGTACACAGGCAGAAAGGCTCTCCGTCCTCGGCCAGATACACGGTCTGCTCCTTGCCCTCCGCGGTGCTGCGAAACAGTTTGAGGACACCGGAATAGAGAACGTGGAAATGGCCGGCCTCCTCGCCCTGGTGAAACACGAATTCTCCTGTGTCGTACGCCCTCCAGCTCGCATCCTGGCTCAATCGGTCAAGCTCGCGCTCCGACAAATCCGCAAAAAGTCTCATGCCTTGCATGGCCCGAAGGATTTCCAAAATTTTCTCCTGAACTTGATCGTCATCAAGGTGACAAGGCTGTACCCCGGATATTGTGCCCCTACAAGATGAAAACCCCGGCGGACGCCCTGTCGCGGCGGACGCCCGAACAAGGAGGCACGTATGAGCATCCCGCGCCGGCAATTCCTCAAAACCGCAGGCCTCGGTATTGCGGCCCTGACGGCCGGACCGGCCCATGCATGGGAGTCCAAGGCCCCGGACGACCCCCTGGGTTGCCTGATCGATGTGACCAGATGCATCGGCTGCCGCAAGTGCGAACTGGCCTGCAACCAGGTCAACAGCCTGCCCGAACCGGACACGTCCTTCGAAGATATGCGCGTCCTCGACGCCAAGCGGCGTCCCACAGCCGGGGCCTACACCGTGGTGAACAGGTACTACCCCGGCCCCCTGGACGACCGCGGCAAGCTGACCCCGAGTTTCGTCAAGGTCCAATGCATGCACTGCCAGGACCCCGCCTGTGTCTCGGCCTGCGTCACGGGCGCCCTGTCCAAGAAGGAAAACGGCGCTGTCTTCTACGATGTCTCACGCTGCATCGGCTGCCGGTACTGCATGGTGGCCTGTCCCTTCGAAATCCCGGCCTACGACTTCCACGAACCCCTCACCCCGGAGGTGCGCAAATGCACCTTCTGCATAGACCGCCTGGAGGAAGGCAAAATTCCGGGATGCGCCTCCATCTGTCCCACCGAGGCCATCACCTTCGGACGACGCTCGGTCCTGCTCCGTCTGGCCCGCGAACGCATCGAAGGCGACCCGGGCCGCTACGAAAACCACATCTACGGCGAGCACGAGGCCGGTGGAACAAGCTGGCTGTACATTGCCGGGCAGCCTTTCCGGAAGCTCGGGTTTCCCGCGGTCCCCGACGAACCCCTCCCGCGCCGCAGCGAAACCATCCAACACGCCCTTTTCAGCTACCTGTGGTCCCCCGCAGCGCTCTTTGCGGCGCTGGCCCTGACCATGAAGACCATCTCCGGCGGAAAGCAGGACAAGGAGGAGCAATGAATCACCACCCACGACCCATCGACCGGCCTTTCTGGTCCCCGGGCGTTCTGGTCATGCTCGCCTTCATGATCGCCGGCGCGGTGGCCCTGGCTGTCCGCTTCATCTACGGCCTCGGATACGCCACCAACCTCTCCAACACCAACCCCTGGGGCATCTGGATCGGCATGGACGTGGCCTCCGGCGTGGCCCTGGCCGCGGGCGGTTTCACAACTGCCGCCCTGGCCCACATCTTCGGCCGTCACGCCTACGAGGCCGTAACGCGGCCGGCCCTGCTGACCGCGGCCCTGGGCTACACCTTCGTGGCCATCGCCGTGTTCGTGGACATCGGCCGCTCCTGGGCCATCTGGAAACCCATCTTCTTCCACAATTACAATTCCGCCCTCTTTGAAGTGGCCATGTGCGTCATGATCTACCTCAGCGTGCTGTGGATCGAGATGGTACCGATCCTGGCGGAAAAATGGGGCGCGAAGATCCCTCTGCTCGGGTGGTTCGACCGGAAACTGTCGACCTTCATGTGGGTCTTCATCATCCTCGGCGTGGTTCTGTCCTGCATGCACCAGTCGAGCCTGGGCACCCTCATGGTCATCGCCCCGACCAAGGTCCACCCCCTGTGGTACACGCCCTTTCTGCCGCTGCTCTTCCTCCTCTCGGCCTTCTCCGTTGGCTACCCCATGGTCATCGTCGAGACGAACCTGGCCACCACATCCCTGTCCCTCCATGACGAGATGAACGTCCTGGCACCGCTCTCGCGCTTCACCATCGTGACCCTGGGCCTGTACATGGCGCTCAAGCTGTGGGACCTGCTGCACCGCGGCGTCCTGTCCCTTGCCTTCGACGGCTCCCTCGCGGGCAACAGCTTTCTGGCAGAAATCGGCCTCGGCGTGATGTTGCCCTGGACGCTGCTGCTTTTTCCGGCGGTCCGGCGCTCGCGGCGCGGGCTCTTTTTCGCGGCCCTGCTCGTGGTCGGCGGAGTGATGCTGAACCGCATCAACGTCTTCCTCGTCTCGTACAGACCACAGACCCAGACAATCCCGTACTTCCCGTCCGTGGGCGAGATTCTCGTCACCGCGGGCGCCGTGGCGACGATCATGTTCCTGTACCGGGTGCTGGCGACCCATGCCCCGGTCCTGTCCGCCCCCAAGAAGGAGGAAATGGCGCAATGAAAACACGAACCCTCCTTGTCCCGGTCCTGGTCGTGGCTGCCTTCATTCTGGCCATGCTTCTTCCCGAACCTGCCACCACGGCGCCCGAGGCGGACAGGCCCCTGGGACCCGTGGAAAAGATCAGAACACCCCAGAATCCGAGGCCCGAAGGCTGGCAAGCCCAGGACCACGCCGACGCCCTGGAACGCGCCAAGGCCCCGCGGGAATACGTGACCAAGGTGCGTCTCGAAGATTCCAAGCTGCGCCAGATCAGATTCCAGAACCTCGGCATTGGCGTCGAGGACATCAAATATTCGTACATGATCCTGGACAGCCCCCTGGTCAACACCTTTGAAAACCTCTACGAACCCGCCCGGTTCATGCACTCCAAACACGCGGCCAGCCTGAACGGCAACTGCGCCCTGTGCCACCACGCCAGCCCCGAAGGCGCCGACGCCGGCGTGGACCGGCTGTCCGAAACCGTGGCCTGCCGCTCATGCCACCAGGAATCCTTCAATCCGGACCACCCCGAACGCATCGGCCTCAAGGCGGCCTATCACCAGCAGTGCATGGGCTGCCACGAAACCATGAACCAGGGCCCCGTGGACTGCGTAGGATGCCACGCCAAGCGCGTGCCCGACCACAAGGAGCTCGTAAAGCTGTCCGCCGACCCGACGCCCATGGAGGTCACGACCGAATGCCTGCGCTGCCACCGCAAGGCGGGCGAGGACATGATCAAGAGCGCCCACTGGCTGTGGAAAGGCCCGTCACCCTTCACCGTGGACCGGCAGAAAAAGGTCATGAGCGGCAAGGCCACGGACACCATCAACAACTTCTGCATCGCCCTGCCCTCCAACTGGCCGCGCTGCACATCCTGCCACGCGGGCTATGGATGGAAGGACGCGGATTTCGACTTCAGTGACATGACCAGAGTCGACTGCCTGGTCTGCCACGACACCACGGACAGCTACCACAAAGCCCCGCCCGCCGCGGGCATGCCCGCCCCCGAGGTGGACCTGAAGTTCGTGGCGGAGAATGTCGGCAAAACCAACCGCAACACCTGCGGCAACTGCCACTTCCAGGGCGGCGGGGGCGACGCGGTCAAGCACGCGGACATGTGCGCGGTGCTGCGTTACCCCGAGCGAAACTGCGATGTGCACATGGGCGGGTACGACTTCTCCTGCTCCGACTGCCACAAGGCCGTGAACCACAAAATCAAGGGTCGCAGCACCTCCCTGCCCGTGGCCGAAGGCTCCCGCACCTGCGAGGACTGCCATACCGACAGGCCGCACTACGGAAACGGCATCCTCGACTTCCACCTCAACAGGCACACGGACAGCGTGGCGTGCAACACCTGCCACTCGCCCATCTATTCCAAGTGCAAACCCACCAAGACCTGGTGGGACTGGTCCGAAGCCGGGGACACAACGCGCAAGCCCGTCAAGGACAAGTACGGCATGGACGACTACAACTGGAAAAAGGGGACTTTCGAGTGGAAGGAATCCAAGAAGCCCGTGTACGCCTGGTATAACGGCTACATGGAGCGCCTGCTCCTGGGGGATACCCTGCGTCCGGGCGCCGACAGCTTCGCCCCCGGCGAAAACCCATCCAACGAAGAAAAGAAGGCCATGGCCGCCACGGACATCACAGCTCCTGTAGGCAGCATCAAGGACCCATCCTCCAAGATATTCCCCTTCAAGCTCATGGAGGGCATCCAGCCCGCCGACGCCGAGCATGAGTACCTGCTTGTCCCGCACCTCTACCCGACCTCGCCCGACGACTCCTCTGCCTACTGGAAACACCGCGACTGGCAGAAGGCCTTCGAAGATGGCATGAAGGCGGCGGGCCTGCCCTACAGCGGCGAGTACAAGTGGGTACGCACCAACATGTACTGGGGCATCAAACACGAAGTCATGCCCAAGGAGATGGCCCTGTCCTGCGTGCAGTGCCACGAGAGTCTCCAGGGGGAAAAGACCTGCGACCGCTGCCATCAGGACAGACGCGACGTGGATTTCAGGAAGCTGACCCGTTCCGGAGCAAACTTCGCCAGGATGGTCGAAAGCGGGCGGGACGTGGCCGACCTCGTGGGCACGACGGACTACCTCGACTTCAAGGCCCTCGGCTACGAGGGCGACCCGATCCTCAAAGGCGGCCGTTTCACCAAGCTGCCTCTGGGACGAAGCGAACCATAAACCCTGCAGGCCCCGGAGACCAACTCCGGGGCCCTGCCGACAATCCCCGAATGATCTGCGTCCCTTCTGGACAGCGCGGTCCGTGAACCGGTACATCCAGACGCATGAAACCCGCCATCCTCCAGATGCTTGTAGTCATCCTGCTGGTCTGCGCCGGATGCGGCAAGGCCCCGCTCCGTCCCCAAGTCCCGGCTTCCGAGGCCAGAATCCCCTCGGCCGCGAACCCCAATGCCGCCGAACTCGAACGCTTCGCCAATTCCTATGAGAAGACTTCGGAGCAAGGCGTCGCGGCCCGCTTCCTTCTGGACAATCTGCCCCCGGCCGACAGCCTGGCCATGTCCGCAGCCGATCTCCGGGAAAACCTGGAGTACGCCTTCCTGGCGCGGGAAACCCTGCCGTGGGGAAAGACCGTGCCTTCGAACATCTTCCTGCACTACGTCCTGCCCCACCGCGTCAGCCAGGAACCCTTCCAGCCCCACCGGGCCATGCTCTTTCGCGAACTCGCCCCCCTCTGCGCCACGGCGGGAAGCATGGAACAAGCCCTCTCGAAGGTCGGGGCATGGTGTGCGGCCAGGGCCGAATACCGCCCCACCTCCCGCCGGGATCTGGGCGTCCTGTCCATCCTGGACGCGGGGTATGGACGCTGCGAGGAGACCAACATCCTCTTCATGGCGGCCGCGCGGGCCGTAGGGCTCCCCGTACGCCAGGCACTGGTGCCGTGGTGGCAGCACGCCGACGGCAACCACGCCTGGGTCGAGGCGTGGACGCCGGACGGCTGGAAATTCCTGGAAAGCAGCACGGAGTTCACGAAACTGAACCGCACCTGGTTCGCGTCCGAGGCTCCGCGCATGCCCAAGGTGGCGGCCCATGTCTTCGGCCGCGGACAGGGCGCCGACATCTACCGCACAGGCCCCGGCTACTCGCTGGCGGACAGTACGGCCGCCTATGTGCGCCCCGTATCCGTCCGGGTGCGCGTGGCGGACAAGGACGGCAACCCGGTGCAGGGCCGCGACGTCTACTTCTCGGTCTGCTCCCTGGGCGCCCTGCGCCCCGTGACCAAAGCCTCCACGGACGCTCTGGGCATGGCCCGCACTACCCTGGGGCGCGGCGTCTTCTTCGTGTCCTGCGCAGCGGATAAGGGATTGTCCTGGTCCCTGCTCGACACCAGAAACAGGATGGAATGTGACCTCGCCGCCGACGTCTCCGTCCCTTTCCCGGCAGCACTGACTTTCGCCTACCCCGGCCCCTCGGGGGAAGGATTCGACGCAACGCCCGCACCTGCCCTCGCGGCAGTCCGGAAAAAACGCGCCGAACGCTGGCTCCCTCTCCTGAAATCCTTCCCTGAGCGCCTGGCCGGACGCCTGGCCTTGGCCGGCGGCAAAACGCCCGGCTGGCTGCGCCTCCTGCAAGCCGGGCCGTCCTCGCCCTGGATTCCTCCCATGATCGAGAACCTGGACGACAAGGATCTCCTCCAGGCCGAACCCGAAGCCATGGCCCGTGAAATAAACGTGGCCGTCACGGCGCGAAAGGCGTCCCAAAGCGCGGGCCTGACCTACGATGACGACACGTTTATGCGCTTCGTGCTTTCCCCGCGCCTGCACCTCGAACCCTGGTCGCCCTGGCGCGCGGAACTCGGCCCCCGGCTCGACGCATCGCCCGGCCTGCCCCTCGATGAAAAAATTGCGTCAGTCCGTCGGGTCATCAGCCCCCTGAAGCTTCTGCCGCGCAATCTCTTCGGGCCGCCCCTGACGCCGGCCCAGACTCACGCCGCAGGTTTCTGCGCCACGCCCTGGGACAAGGGCGTCCTGGCCACGGCCGCTCTGCGCTGCCTGGGCGTGCCGGCACGTTACCGGGCGGATTTCGGCGGCCTGGACTATTACGACGGGAAGGGGTGGCGTTTCTGGAAACTGGAAGAGCGGCAGCCCGCCGACGGGACGCTGCACCTGGCCACGGGAGCGAAAGTCCGCCCTTTCGTGGATTTTGGGGTGAGCCGCGTGGAC
This sequence comes from uncultured Desulfovibrionaceae bacterium, assembly GCA_964597325.1. GTDB lineage: Bacteria > Desulfobacterota > Desulfovibrionia > Desulfovibrionales > Desulfomicrobiaceae > Desulfomicrobium. Next base: position 48,533 of record CAZQYA010000001.1, on the reverse strand, counting down.
CAGGGGCACCTGAAGGCCCTGGACGACCTGGACTGGAAGGAAGAGAACGGGACCTTCAAGTGCGCCCTGCAGCCGGGAACGTACCTGCTCGTCGAAACCCGTCGCACGGGTCTGCGGACCGAGGCCGGCCTGCGGACCATCACCATAACTGCGGGCGCCGTCACGAGAGTCGAAGCAATGCCGGGAAACGACCCATGACGATCCGGTACGGTCGGCAGACACGATTGCAAGCCCGTCCGCTTTGCTCTACACCATGGACAGCAACACCACCCCGCGAGGTTTCATCATGGACAGACACATCCTGCTGACCGTCAGCGACAACTACAGTTCCCTTTTCGCCGTCCGTTTCGCCGCAGGCTTTTTCAACCGTCTCGACGACCTGAAGATCACCCTGCTCTACGTCGCCACCAACCCCAGGGCCGGACTGACCGAAGCGGAGATCATCCAGGACTTCAGCAACTTGTCCCGCAGGGAGGCCCAGACCCGGGCCCAGGCCCAGACGGCCCTGGACAAGGCCGAGGAAATCCTGATCTTGAAGCGTTTCCCCAAAGAGAACATCCACAAAAAAATCGCCTTCAAGCAACTCGGGACGGCCATGGACATCATCCAGGAAGGCATCTCGGGCATGTACGACGCCATCGCCCTGGGCCGCCGCGGCATCTCGCGCCTGGAAGAACTCATCGACGAAAGCGTCAGCAAGCAGGTCTTCACAACGCCCATGGACATCCCCCTGTGGGTCTGCCGCAGCCACGAGAAACCCACGTCCAGGGTACTGCTCTGCACTGACGGCTCTTCAGCCAGCCTGCGCTGCGCCGACCACGTGGGTTTCATGCTCAAAGACGAGCCTGAACACGAGATTACCCTGCTGCACGTCGTCGCCCACGCGTCCTCGGCCGTACCCAAAGAGGCCATCGCGGCTGCCCGCGCCATGCTTGAGGAAAACGGTGTGCCCGACGCCCGCATACGCCACGAAATCGTCGAGGGCCTGAATACCGCCGACACCATTCTCCGGGTATTCCAAGAAGGCGATTACGGCGTCCTGGCCACGGGGCGCACGGGCCGCGGTGAAACCAGAAGCATGCATCTGCTGGGTTCCGTGAGCATGAACCTGCTCAAGCGCCTGGAATCTTCGACCATGTGGATCTGCCATTGACCTGGGCTAAACGCCCGCAGCCTTCCGGCGTGCCTGCACCCACGCGACGACCTTCTTGACCGCCAGGGGAAACAGTCCGAGCAGCGCAAAAGCCAGGATCAGGGAAGGGGAAAGGATGCCGGAAACCGAGGAAAGCGCCCCCAGTTCCTTGCCGGCGTTGACATAGACCATGGTCCCGCCGAGCATGCCCAGCTGCGAAACCCAGTAGAAGGTCCGCACGGACATGGGCGTAAGCCCCATGAGCAGGTTAATGACGAAGAAGGGAAAGACCGGGATGAGGCGCAGGGTGAAGAGATACCAGGCGCCTTCCCGGGCCACACCGACATTCATGGCCGCCAGCCGGTCCCCGAAACGACTCTGCACCAGATCCCGAAACAGATATCGCGACATGAGAAACGCCAGGGTCGCACCAATGGTCGAGGCGAAGGACACGGCCACCGTGGCTACCCAGAACCCGAAAACCGCCCCACCGGCCAGGCCCATGACCGTGGCTCCCGGCAGACTCAGGGCCGCCATGAGCACATAGGCCAGGAAATAGCCGCCGACCATCAGCCCCCCATGCTCGACGTAGAGTCCCCGCAATGTCCCGAGGGAACGCTGCATGGCCTCCAGACTCAGAAAACGCTGCAGATCCAGGGCAAAGAAGGCCACGAAGACCAGGGCGACGGTCAGGGCGAGAAATGCTTTTTTTTTCATGGTCCCTCTCTGGTGAACAGTGAATCGTGTATGGCCGCGACCTGGGGTTGAGGTAGAGGGTCTTCAAGGAATATTTCGTACTTGGACGCCGTGCTGCTGATGGCCAGCACGCGGTTCCCGGCTTCCTCCAGCATGGCCAGCACCCCGTCGACCCGCTCGCGCTGGGCCGCCACCCTCGAGCCGATGAGAGACAGGCTCACGCACGGCACCCCCTCCATGGCCCCGGCTTTCCTGTCTTCCACAACCACGACGGTCCGCCCGTCGACGGACTGGCACAGACGACAGTCCGACGGCAGGGGCGCGCCAGCCGAAAAGGCGATCCAGCGCAGGCCGTCATGATAGACCATGGCCTGCAGGGTCTCGCGGTTCAGATTCTCGCTGGACACGATGGTCCCGATCTTTCCGGAACTGCTCGAACCCGCGGCGATACGCACGCCCAGGCGGCGGGCATACTCAACAGCATCGTCCTTGAGGACCTTGGCTCCGGCCGCAGACATTTCGAGCATGGTCTCGTAGTCCACGGAATCCAGACGCCTTGCCGACGGCGCCAGACGCGGGTCCGAGGTGTAGACCCCGTCCACGTCGGAGTAGATCTCGCAGACGTCGGCCTGCAGTGCCGCGGCCACGGCCACGGCCGTGGTGTCTGACCCTCCCCGGCCCAGGGTGGTGATCTCCCGGTCCGTGGACACGCCCTGGAACCCGGCCACCACGGCGATTCTGCCCTGGTCCAGGGCATGGCGCAGCCTGTCGCCCCTGATCTCGAGGACGCGCGCGTCGCCGTGATTGCAATCGGTGATGAGTCCGATCTGGGAGCCCGTAAAGGACACGGCGAGTGCTGGCCGCAGGCCGTTGATGGCGATGCTCATCATGGCGATGGAAATACGCTCGCCCGCGGAGACGAGCATATCCATCTCCCGCGGATCGGGATTGTCGGCCAGTTCCCGTGCCTGGCGCACCAGGGCGTCGGTGCTCTTGCCCATGGCCGAGACCACGACCACAACCTGATCCCCGGCCTCGTGCCGGGCCACAATGCGCCTGGCCAAATCCCGGATCTGCTCCGGCGTGGCCACACTGCTGCCTCCGAACTTCTGTACGACAAGGGCCATTTCCTCTCCTTCCTTACCGCGCCATCTTGACGATGCGCGGGGTGAATGTCGCGCGGATGCGCACCAGATCCTTCTGGGCGGCCATGACCGCGCGGATGTCCTTGTAGGCCATGGGCACTTCATCCAGCCCGCCCGAAAGCAGACGCACCCCGTGCTCCTGGAGCACATGTTCCAGATCGCTTCTCCTGAAACGCTTGAGGGCCTCCTGGCGGCTCATGGCGCGGCCGGCGCCGTGGGCCGCCGAACACAGGGAAAGCGGGTTGCCGAGGCCCTCCACCACGTAGGCGGGATGGATCATGGTGCCGGGTATGACGCCCAGCACACCGGCCCCGGCCGGTGTGGCGCCCTTGCGATGCACGATGAGCTCGCGGCCGCCGTGGGTCTCGCGCCAGGCGAAATTATGATGGTTTTCGGCGCCCCAGACCCTTCTCAGCCCCAACTCCCCGGCCACGGCAGCGTGGATGAGGGCGTGGTTGGCCGCGCTGTAGCGGCCCATGAGCTCCATGGCGGCCCAATATTCCCGCCCGGGATCCGTGTCCAGGCCGAGCCAGGCCAGGTGCCCGAGATTCTTCGGCAGTTCCCGGTGCAGCCGCCTGGCCAGGGAGGAATAATACTTGGCGACCTCGCCGCCCGCGCCCCGGCTTCCGCTGTGGGTCAGCAAGGCAAGGTAGGTCCCGGCTGACAGGCCGGACAGGTCGGCGGGCACGTCGAGAACGCCCCATTCCGCGAAATGATTGCCCGATCCACTGGTCCCAAGCTGCGCCCAGGCCGTGTCACGCATACGCGCCGTGACGGGAGAGAAACCCCAATCCTCGTGCATGACGGGATGATCCTTACGCACGGGAAATGAGCCGCCCACGCCGAAACAGGTGCCCCGCTCCAAAGCGAGGGCCAGATCGTCGGAATGGGTGTCCGTGAGGTCGGGCGTGACCGCGAAGACACTCATCTTCATGCGGCAGGCGATATCCATGCCCACGCCGTAAGGAATGACCGCGTTGTCCACGGCCAGCACCCCGCCGATGGGCAGCCCGTAGCCCACATGGGCGTCGGGCATGAGGGCGCCGGCCACGGCCACGGGCAGGCTGGCGCCATCGCGCATCTGCTGCACGGCCTTGGGGTCGAGATCTTCGCCGAAGGCGCGCCAGGGAGCCTCGGACGGCTGCCTGGCCTGCTCCCGGCGGTCGGGGAGCAGCATCCCGGCCAGCCCACCCAGCACGGGATGGTCCGCAAAGGACGCGGGATTGTCCGCCAGACGATTGAACAGACGCCGCAGGGCCTTGCCGCGCACGCCGTCCTCTTCGAGCTCCCGCACGCAGCGCACGACCACGGGCTCGAGCTCGCGGGGAATTCCCAGGGCGTCTGGGCGAAACGGCAGCTTTCTCCTGGAGGATGCGGTCATAGGGACTGTCTATCTTTTTTTGAATGTTTCTCCAAGACGCCGGACGAAGCAACACACGGTCTGTATCCGGCATCGCTCCATCCCTGACGAACGACAAACGGTTCCCAAACCCTCCAGCAAAACATCATTCTCCCCAAACCTTGATTTTCAGAATGGATCAGTCTAGTCAGGCACAAGTCGAAAATCCTGGGAGGAGATTCATGGCGAAATTTCTTTTCATTCTGAGCAAGGACGACAACGAGGCGGCAACCCGCTGCTTCCAGTTCGCGCGCATCGCCCACAGCAAGGGACATCATGTGAACATGTTCCTCATAGATGGCGGCGTGACCTGGGCCGATACCGCGCGGGACCTGACGGCGAAGACCGCCACCGGCGACTGTCCGGCGGATTACCTGCCCTACCTCGTGGAATCCGAGGTCGAAACCGGGGTCTGCACACCCTGTGCCCGCAACCGCGGCATGGACGAAGCCGGATTCCATCCGAACATGCAGCTCGACGGCGGCCCGCATCTCATCGAGCTGGCGGCGGAATCAAAGGTTTTCAATTTCTAGATGTGACGATGCCCCTGTCCGGGCATTGGGAAAACACGTTTTTGACGATGAATTTCACGCGAAGCCAGACATCGCCCGCCTTTGCAGAAACGACGATGGGATGGCGCGCCGATTCGGTGTCATTCCCGCGAAGGCGGGAATCCACGCCTCTCCAACCGTCAGTTCCTGCGCAGTGAACGCATGATGAACTGTCGGGTCTCATCGAAGAGGCCCGGGTCGGCGAAGGAACTCAGGAAGACCGTGCGCACGGCCCCGAGCATGGCCGCGTAAATCATGAGCGCGCAGTCCCTGACGGGAACCCTGGCCACGGTTCCGTCGGCGATGCCGCGTTCGAGGGTCAGCTCTATCTCACGGATAAGCTCCTGGAACTTGGAGCCGATCTTCTCGCGGTCGAGATGCGGGTTGTCGTCGCTGAAGGGGGAACAGCGGATCAGGGTGGGAAACGTGGCCCGGTTGGCCTGGGTATAGGCGAGGTAGGAGGAGACGAAGATGTCCACGGCCTCCAGGCCGTTTTCGGCCTTCTCCATGTCCTGCCTGATAAGCGCCAGCATGGCGTCGATCATCTCGTGCCCGGCCACCAGAAAGAGCTTTTCCTTATTCCCGAAATAGTGGGAGACCAGCCCGAAAGCCACGCCGGCCCGCTGGGCGATCATGCGCATCGTCGTTCCGGAGTACCCGAACTCGGCAAAAAGTTCCTGGGCCGCCAAAAGAATCTCGTCACGTCTGCTCACCGCCGTCCATCCTTGTCGCTAAAGTGCAGCCCGTCTCAGGGCAATTCGAGTTCCAACCCCACGGGGCAGTGATCCGAGCCCATGACCTGAGCCTCTATCCACGCGTCCCTGACCGCCCCGCGCAATTCCTCGGATACGAAGAAATAGTCGATGCGCCATCCCGCGTTGCGCGACCTGGCACCGAAGCGGTAGGTCCACCACGAGTAGGCCTCGGTCACGTCACCGTGACAAAGCCGGAAGGTGTCCAGATAACCATGCGCCATGAAGCGGTCCAGCCAGGCGCGCTCAATGGGCAGAAAGCCCGACGTGTTTTCGTTGGCCTTGGGGTTCTTGAGGTCTATTTCACGGTGCGCGGTGTTGAAATCTCCGCAGACCACGATGGGTTTCTCGCGGCGGACCTCCTGAGCATGCTCCAGAAAGGCGTCATAGAAGCCCATCTTGAAGTCCAGGCGTTCCTGGCTCATCTGCCCATTGGGAAAATAAATGTTGAAATAATGGAATTTTTCGAACTCCATGCGAATGACCCGCCCCTCCCCCTGGAAACGCGTGTCAGGCAGGCCGAAGTGCACACCCAGCGGCTCGACGCGCGTATAGCAGGCCGTGCCCGAGTACCCCTTCCTGCTCCTGGCCGGATTCCAGAAGCACCGGTAACCGTCGAAGAATCTATCCGGTCCGACCTGTTCGGCCTCGGCCTTGACCTCCTGAAGACCGACGACATCTGGTGCCGCAGATGCCATCCAGTCGCCAAAGCCCTTGCCCAGAACGGCCCGAAAGCCGTTCACGTTCCAGGAATACAGACGCATGCTCACGAGACGCTCCGCAGGCCGGCCCGCAGCCCCTCGGGCGTCTCCTCGATGACCACATATCCGCCGGCACCGAAGTTGCCCGGGTTGAGCACATGGGATTGACCCATACGCTCGTCGCCTGCTGCCTCATGAATGTGCCCGGTAACCACCACGGAAGGCTGAAACTTCTCGATGAGCGCACGCACACCGGGACTGCCGACGTGCACGCCCGAAGGCAGGCGGTCCACCACATCCCCGCGGGGCGGCGTGTGGATCATAAGAATAACCTGCTCGAAATTCCCCGCCGCCTCGAGCACGTCGTGGGCCCACTGGCAAATTTGGGCATCATCGACTTCCGAGGGCGTGCCAAAGGGCGTGGGCGTGGAATATCCCACGGCGGCGAGGCCGACGCCTCCACCGAGATCAGTGACCGTGTTGTGGACGTTGACCTCGCGCTCCGTCAAAAGCCTGTCCACGGCCGGGGTGTCCATATTGCCGATCTGAGCGTAGACCTTCGGGTTGAGCACGGTCACGGCGTCAACGATGCGTGTGGCGCTCTCACGCGTTCCAAGATTGGTCAAATCCCCGGAAAGGAGAACACCGGCGGCCTTGCCGATGCCGTCGATCCGCTCCACTGCGGAGATGCGTTCGTGAATGTCGCCTATAACTATCCAATAGCGGTTTCCCATTTGCCTCCCTTCCTCACTTTGAGTACGTGTCCTGGCTGCACCCCCCTTGATAAAGGAGCAGCCACCGTCATGCAAGAGTCCAGCAAGAAGCTTCTGCGAAACTCCATGCTCGAAACACGAGGCAACCTGACGCAGGAAGCGGTCCGCAAAGACAGCGGGCGCATCCGGGATCGTTTGCTGGCCCTTAAGGCATTCCGCGGAGCCGGCTCGGTCATGCTCTATGTACCTGCACGCAAGGAAGTGGACACGTGGCCGTTGCTCGAACACTTCTGGCAGCAGGGCAGCCAGGTCTTGCTGCCGCGCTGCTGCGACGGTCGGGCCGGCATCATGGAAGCCTATGCCGTGACGTCCCCCCTGGAGTTGGGTCCGGGCTGCTTCGGTCTTGTGGAGCCCAAATCCGACCTGGCCCGCCTGGTGACGGACCCTCGTCCCGAGGTCATCCTCGTACCCGCGCTGGCCTATGACCGGCGCGGCTATCGGCTGGGTTTCGGCGGCGGCTACTACGACCGCTTCCTGCCGAAACTGGCCGCCCGGCCCCTGCTCATCGGCCCGGCCTACGCATTCCAGGTGGTGGACAGCGTTCCGGTGGAACCCTGGGACCAGCCCGTTCAGATTCTCATCACACCGGAGGAGACCCTCCGCATTTCCGAGGAGCCCCACTCATGAAGCCCGAGTTTCTGGATTTCAGATTTCCCGGCCTGGAACACGTGCGTTGCGTGTTCACCACCAGGGGTGGCGGATGCAGCACAGGCCCCTGGACCGGCGGCAACCTCTCCCTGGAAGTGGGAGACGACGAGGGCGCAGTCCGCACCAACCGCACGGCTCTGCGGGACGCCCTGAGCGTGAAGGTCTGGCAGGAATTGCGGCAGGTGCACGGACAAGACATGCACATGAATCCCGGAGACGACTGTTTCGAGGGGCCCCGCCTGGAAGGGGACGGGCTGGCCACGGACAGGGCCGGACACGCCCTGGTCATCAAGACGGCCGACTGCCAGGCCCTGCTCATGGCCGACGCAACGGGTCGGCACGTGGCGGCCCTGCACTGCGGCTGGAGGGGAAACGTGCTGAATTTTCCGGGGAAAGGGGTACGCGCCTTCGGCGACCGCTATGGCCTGTCGCCCGCGGACATCATGGTCGTGAGAGGACCGAGCCTGGGACCCGGCAGGAGCGAGTTCGTCAACTTCGAGGCCGAGTGGGGACCGGCCTTCGCACCCTATTTCGACCCGAACACCCGCTGCATGGACCTGTGGCGGCTGACCCGGGACCAGCTTCTGGAAGCGGGCGTGCCTGCGGCCCGCATCTTCTCCCTGGACATCTGCACGGCCTCGTCCCCACAGTTCTTTTCCTACCGCCGGGACAAAATCACAGGCCGCCAGGCCGGTATCATCTGGATGGAGGACACGGTGAACGGGAACTGATTCGGCCCGGACACGACGTCAGGCCCGAGCGCAGAACAACCGTAAATACCAACACGGCCCGGCCCGCCCCGCCACCGTGTCATTCCCGCGAAGGCGGGAATCCAGGCATTTCTAACGGACACAGAACCGGATGGATCCCCGCCTTCGCGGGGATGACACCGGGGTAATGCGGGGGCTGCGAATCAATTAGGTCAGACGGGGACAACGCAAAAAATGTCACAGGATTCCTGAAAAAGCGGTGGATTGAACTGCACTCCGACACAACACACTCCAAACCGGACAGCGCAGGACAGCCATAACTGCCCGACACGTCCCGCCCGCCACAGTGTCATTCCCGCGAAGGCGGGAATCCAGGCATTCCAAACTGACGCAGAACCGGATGGATCCCCGCCTGCGCGGGGATGACGCCGGGGTGAGGCGCAAAGCTTCCGCTCCCGGACCGGCGGCATCCGGAAAGCGAAAAAAGCCAGGACGCGCAGTGTATTGCGCATACATAAGCGGTCTGGCTTTTTTCGCTGACGCAGCAGATCGCCGTTTTGGGGCGGCCTGCTAGCCCTTGCGGCTGATGACGCGCCGTTCCAGCGGGGTCACGGTGGCACCGCTGCGATAGCCTGAAATGCGCCTGTTTTCCTGACGCAGTTTGAGAAGCTCCTCCTTCAGGGACTGGTGCAGCAACCTGGCTTCGCGGCTCAGCATGGCGTTCATGTCCCGGATCTTCTCGAGCTTGCCCAAAAAGTCCCCGTCCTGACCGCCCTCCTCCTTGCGCAGGAACAGATCGACGGCCTCCTCGCGCTCACGAAGGACGGAACAAAGCCGCTGCGTGTCCTGGTCGCGGATGCTGTCCATCTCGTCGCGGCAAAGCCCGAGAATGCGCTGATACGCGTCGATAGCCTCAGCCATGCCGTTCCTGTCTGACCGACGCCTTCACGGATTCCCGCAACTGGGCGACGATGGACTTGGTCTTGTCCACCAGGGGGAGATATTCGTATTCAAGCAGGTCCGCCAGCAGGATCCAGTCCTCGTTTTCCTGGATCTCGATCATTTCCGAGAAAAGTTCCGAGAGGGAGTCCAGGGACGCGTCGAGGTCTCCCAGGCTATCCGCGGCATACTCGTTTCTGAGCACCCCGACCATGTTCAGAAAGTCGCGGTTGACCTCGAGGAGATCGCCATAGAGTTCCAGGGCCTGGGCGTCGTCGGCCTGCCGGAAATACTCGGCGACCTGCCCTCCGGCCTTGCTCATGAGGGATACGACCTTGTACAGTTCGCGAGTGATGCTCTGGGCCATCTCCGAGGCGTGCACGGAAATGATCTCGACCCGATCGATGTAGGAGGACTCCATGTCCTCTGCCTGGTGGGGGTAAATTTCCGAGAAGCTCTCGTTGTTGACCAGGACGTCCGTTACGATGCGGCTCTGCATCCTCTCGTCTTCCATGACTTTTTCGATGAGTTGCTCGAGGTTCGCAAAACTGGAGACCTTGAGCGGGCTTTCCTGACCGTCTATAATGATCATTGTGCTGTCCTCCGCATTGGCAGGTGATGATTTTTCCGCATGCAGGAAGTTATCAACAATCATGCCAGCGCGATCCGCCGGGCCAGAAGGCCCATAAGTTCCCGGAACCGTCCGCACAGGCACAGAAACGTTTCCATGTCCACGGACTGATCTCTGCTCTGGTATCGCCACATGGGGCCAAGCACGCCCAGGGTCTGGCTGGCGGAAAAAATATCCTCCAGATTCTGACAGTTGGCCATGAACTTCGCCCGAATCGAAGCGACGGGGCGCACGGCCAGCAACCTGCCCTGTTCCTCCACCAGTGTCAGAAGCAGCGTGCAGCGTACCAGATCAGCCTCCAGGGAACGTCTGAAATCCGAATCCCCGCCCGTCCAGGCCCCGGCCTCACCTCCCGCTTCCTGGTCAAGAAATTGACGATAGACCTGACGCTGAATGCCGATCCATCTCGTCCGGTCCTGGCCTTCGTGACCTGAAAGGGACTTCAGGTCCATGAATTCGCGAACGTCGCGGCGCGCCGTCCAGACGCGGCCGGAAAGCCCGGCCGGCACGACAGGGTCCCCCTTCCCGGGGAAATCCGCCAGCAAAGCGCCGACGGCCTCACCGTCGATGGCGGTCCGGCAGGCCAGACCGTGCGGGCAGCTCTCTCCGAAGGAACAGGGGTGGCAGGGCATGTCGGGTTCGAGGCTCAGGGAGCCTTCCAGATAGGGACCCGTGTCAAAAGGCTGGGCCGTGGCCAGAAAGACCGCGGCCACGGGCACGCCGAGACCGGCCGCCAGGTGCATGGTGCCCGTGTCGTTGGTCAACAGAAAATCGACATGCCCGAGGACCGCGGCCAGGGTCGCGAGATCCGTCCGTCCGGTAAGGTCCGTGCACGGATAGTCCGCCTTCTCGACGAACTCGCGGGCCAGGTGCGCCTCGGCTGCAGTACCCAGAAGAACGGGAACACGTCCGGTCCTCGACCACAGGACCCTGCCGGCCCGGACAAAGGCGGACACGGGCCAACGGCGATAATCCTGGCTTGCTCCGAGCTGGAAGGCCACCCGCGCGGCCCCGGGAGCGCCGAGCAGTTCCCCGGCCCTGGCCATGGCGTCCGGATCGGGCGTACGCAGCAGGAAACCTCCCGGATTGAGCCCGGCCACGCGCTGGAACAAATCAACCAGGTTGAAAGGGCTGCACCCCCGGTAGGCCGAAGCAGCCTGAAGAAAGGCTGCCCAGGGCGATGAGTACTGCCCGAACCCATGAAGATCCATGCCGAAACCCAGAACGTCGCCGCCGTGCAGCGCACGGCCCAACAGACGTCCCGTGAGAGTCGGCGTGAGGTTGAGCACCCTGTCGGGATTGCCGGCAGAGGTCCCGTCGAGCCAGGCCGAAAGGTCGGCGAGGGCCACGGTCCAATCGCGGTCAAGGCCCGCCAGAAGCCGTGCGCCGGGCAGCGCGTGCACGTCGTCCACATCACGCAGCAGGGCCGCGGCACCCTTGAAGGTGTCCAGACAGACCAGGCTCGTCCGGGCTCCGCTGGCCCGAAGTCCGCTGAACACGGGCTGGGTTTGCAGAAGGTCGCCGAACCGGGTCAGATTGATGACCTGGGTATACATGGGAGAATTTCAAACAAAAGACGTGCCAAACTCGTCCTTTAGAGATCCGGATGTCCGGGGGACACCTTCATTCGTCGTCGCCCCTGTCGAGAATCTCGTTCTTGTAGGCCTCGAAACCGGAGGCAGCCTTGATGGCCGTCCCGACAAACGCCAGGAAAGAAAACAGGATCAGGGAAATATTCAGGATCAGCCACCTGTCCTGACGCAGATCACGACCCATGATCGTCTGCTCCGGAAGCAGGAAGTAGAAACCAGCGGACACGGCGCCGGCCAGCACCAGAGCCACCATTTCGAAAATCAGCAGGTATTTGCCCGAAAGCAACACAAAAAGGATGCCGTTGCGCACGCCCTGCAGCAGAAGAAGTTTCTTTTCGAGGACCGCCAGGTTCTGCTCCGCTTCCCGCATGGCCTCGTGCCCCTGCCGAAATTTTTCCGGGACATAGAGGTCCAGATGGCTGATGAGGTTCAACTTCTCGCCACAGGCGTTGAAAAGCTTGCTGAAAGACCCGAGCATGGACTGCAGCGGAAACCAGGACGCCTCCCGCTGGATGGCCTTGAGGCGCTCGAGGATAATCTTGCGCCTGGCCGACAGCTCCTGGATGTCCCTCTTCACGCGGGCCTGGATGTCGGCGCGGATGACGATGGTGCCCCGGAGCAGACGGGCCATGGAGGCATAGTTGTTGACGCCGGCATAGCTGTTGAGTTCCTCGATACGATCGTGGAAAGCATGGTAGGCCTCGTGATCCTCTGGCAGCCATTTGGCCAGGAGATCCGGCAGGTGTTCCACGGAACCGATGACCTCCCCGGCTTTGGTCCTGGCCTCGTCCCAGAGTTCCCAAAGATCGCCCAGGAGATGGGAACGGCCACCCTCGAGCTCGGGGTCGAGAAGCACGCAGCTGAAGTAGTCCGGATCTTTGTCGATGAGCTCACGGATGATGGCCTGCGCCTCGTTGAGGTACCCGGACTTGATCAGGCAGACAGCCTGCCTGTACCTGGCCTTACCCAACCCTGGAGATTCCTTGAACGCCCTGGAATACAAACGGACGGCCTCGGTGAAATCGCCGGTGACTTCCTTGAGGCGGCCCTGCAGAACCTGGATGTAGGAACGCTGGAGCCCCGTGTAGGCCAGGCTTTCGGCCTCCTCCCAGAATCCGGCGGCGCGCTTGAGTTCGTCGCGCTCCATGGCCATGAAGCCCAGCAGCACCCTCGGCTGATAATTCTTGGCAGCCTTGAGCACGAAGCGGTCCAGCTTCTCCATGGCACGGTCCTGGTTGCCGGCCCGGAGGCTCTCCAGGGCTTCGCGCAGATTCTCGTCCACCTGGGGGTGCTGATCTTCGATGCCGCGTGGCCACTCCTTGCCGCGAGCCCGCCAGACCATGGCCATCATGCGCAGCTGGCAGATCATATTGACCTCGAACATGGCCTGCACGGTCAGGGCCTGATCATCCTTTTCGGTCAACAGGGAGGTCAGTCCGCGCTGAATGTCGGAAGCGAGCTGCTTCTCCAGGGCAGTCATGACTCCCGGCAATGCATCCAGATCGAGGCGGGCGAAGCGGCCAAGCTCGGAAACCTGGATGTTGCCGGGCTGGAGAATGCGCGTCGGGCATTTCCGGGGCGTATGGGTACGCAGCCCGCAATAGAAACACGGACTTTCTCTTCCGGAAACGAGACTCTTGGGCAGGAAAACATTGAGCCGGCCGTGCCGCCGGCCCCCCTTCCCCGAATGGAAGCGGACCTGAAACAAATCGGAAATTTTGGAACTATCCAATGACTGGCGCGAGTCGCCGGGAGCGATCCTGGGATCGGCGATTTGAAAAATCGTCGACAGGGGCATGTGCAGGGTGTTGGATTCCAGGGAATCCACGATGTAGCGCACCTTGATCGCGAAATCGGGGCCAAAGGCCTGATCCCCCATCTCCACGGCCATGTACTGGCAGGGCCAGGGCGGATTTTCCTTATCCTCGAGCAGGGTCAGGATTTCCGAAGTGAGCCGGGCCATGGCCCGAGGCGACTGCACGCGCAGGACGAGATTCTGGTCCTCAGCCTGCAGGTAGGAAATTTTATGCTGGGAGAAGACGGTTTCGAGGCGCTCGAGATAGGCGCGCCAGCCCTTGTTGAAGATCTTCTCCTGGCGGTTGCCCAGAGGACGGATGATCCAGAGCCAGCTCATGCTGAAAGACACGCTGACCTGATCGTTGGAGTCCAGCTCAAACCAGTCGCCAGACAGCCCATCGGGATTCTGGACATGCTTGAAGGACAGACCGGCCAGACTCCGCCCCACCTCGCGCAACCGCGTGCTGACGCGAACGGTGAGGCGCTTGGGAAACTCCATGCCCAGCCGCTGCAGGTCGGACTTGACCTTAACAGACTGTTCGAGGTTCTCATCGATCACGAGGCTGCCCTCGAAGACCGTGATGGCCGTGGCCATGGGATGCAGACGGGCCCAGTTGTGCAGACGCGCCAGACCGAGCATGACCTCAGGGACCGGGAAAAACCACAGGGACTGCGTGGCCTCGGAGGCCAGGGACCAACCACCTATGTCCGTAAGGGACTGGAAAAAACTGACCGGAAGGGTCTGGGCATGAACCAGCCAGCAGACATAGCCGTTGGCCAGCAGCCGGGGTTTGGTGTTCGAAGCCACCTTGGCCAGAAGCGACTCGATGCGGGTCATGCGCGCCTCCTCGAAAGACTGCGGGGCCGGTTCCTTTGGACACAATACATGGGCCAACATGACACGCGCCAGGACCGAGCGCAACCCGAAGTTCCGGCTTTGCGGCTTGACGGCGGGAGGCGCTTTTCCTAGTCAAAACGCCTGACAACAACACCTTCCCCGCAAGGACGGCCCCCCATGTTTTTCCAATTCTTCCGAGACGAACGGCTGGTCATGCTGCACCGTTTGGTAGACCTCGCCCTGGAGGAGGACGGCCGCGACCTGACCTCCGAAGCCCTCTTCCCGCCTGCATCCGTGCTGCATGCGTCCATTGTGGCCAAGGAGGACACCCTGGTGGCAGGTCTGCCTCTCATCGCCGTCGTCCTCGAACGCATGGGCTTCGCAGAAGCCGGAATCACCCTCCTGGCTGCCGACGGCGATGCCGTGACACGCGGAAGCGAGGTGGCCCGCATCCAGGGACCGGCACCAATCTTGCTCAAAGCCGAGCGGGTCATCATGAACTTCATCTGCCATCTTTCGGGCGTGGCCAACGTCACACGACGTTTCGTCCAGGCCGTGGAGGGCACTGGAGTGCGCGTCCTGGATACGCGCAAAACCACGCCGGGACAGCGCTACCTGGAAAAATACGCGGTGCGCATGGGCGGCGGGCACAACCACAGGGCCAATCTCGAGGAAATGCTCATGCTCAAGGACAACCACATCGACCAGGCGGGCTCCATCACCGAGGCCGTCGCACGGGTCCGGGCGGCCTACTCCCCATGTCCGCCCCTGGAGGTCGAATGCCGGACCATCGAGGATGTGCGCGAGGCCGTCGCCCTAGCCCCGGAACGCATCATGCTGGACAACATGCCTCCCGAAACCGCGGCCCAGGCCCTGACGCTCATCCCTCCGCAGATCGAATCCGAGATCAGCGGCAACGTGACCCTGGAAACCATCGGCAAGCTGGCCGAACTCCGGCCGACCTGCATCTCGGCCGGCGCCTTGACCCACTCCGCCCCGGTAGCGGATTTTTCCATGCGCCTGACCCAAACCCGAGGGGGAAACTCGTGACGCCGGAACAAACCATCACAGAAATCAGGAACACCATGGGCCCGCGCCTGTGCATCATGGCGCACCATTACCAGGCCGACGCCGTGGTCCGCCACGCCGATATCCTCGGAGATTCTCTGGAGTTGGCCCGACGCATCGACGGACTTGAGGCCGAACACATCGTCTTCTGCGGCGTGCACTTCATGGCCGAGACCGCTGCCATCCTGGCCAGGCAGGGGCAGAACGTGCACATCCCCGATCCCGAAGCGAGCTGCGTCATGGCCGAAATGGCTCCGGACGTCCTGACCGAACGGGTGATCGAAGCACTGAACCGCGACGGAGCGCGCATCATCCCGCTGACCTACGTCAACTCCTCGGCCGCCGTGAAGGCTGTCTGCGGCCGTCATGGCGGCAGCGTGTGCACCTCTGCCAACTCGGCCACCATGATGCGCTGGGCCCTGGACCAGGGTGACGGGGTGCTCTTCCTGCCCGACGCCAACCTCGGCCGTAACACCGCCCGCACCCTTGGCATCGCTCAGGACCGCATCGAACGCCTCGACATCCGCGGCCAGGGACGTTTCATCCAGGCAGCCGAACCGGCCAGGGACGTGTACCTCTGGCCCGGTCTGTGCGCAGTGCACGCCAAATTCCATGCCGACCGCATCGAGGCCATCCGCAGGTACGAGCCCGAAGCCCTCGTGCTCGTGCACCCCGAGTGCCATCCCGATGTCGTGGCCCTGGCCGACGGATCGGGCTCCACCTCGTACCTGATCAAGGCCGTGGCTGAAGCTCCGGCGGGCAGCATGATCTACGTCGGCACCGAATGGAACTTGGTCGAGAGGCTTGCCAAACGACACGCCGACAGAACCGTTCGGCCCCTGCGCACGGCCCTGTGCTCGAACATGGCCAAAATCACGGAAGACAACCTTTCCCGAACCCTCTCGAACCTGGCCACGGCCGAGCCCGTGCAGGTCGAAGACGACATCGCCCAACCTGCGCGCCTTGCCTTGGAGCGCATGCTCGAAGCGTGTCGATAGGACCACACACCATGACTCCCACCCGCATGAAAACCGAAGTCCTGGTCATCGGATCGGGAATAGCCGGCTGCACGGCAGCCCTGTGTCTGGCCGACATGGGCCGCGAAGTGACCCTGCTTTCCTCGGGCAGCGCCCTGGACAACGGCAACACCGCGCTGGCCCAGGGCGGCATCGTCTACACCGGACCCGACGACACGCCGGAAAAACTGGCACGCGACATCACCACGGCGGGCTGGGACTACAACTACCAGGATGCCGTCCGCCACCTGTGCGAAGACGGCCCCGAGGCCGTGGAGCGCATCCTCCTGGACCGGGTCAAGGTCCCCTTCGACCGGGTCGAAAGCGGTGAACACTACCTGACGCGCGAAGGCGGTCATTCGGTGCAACGCATCCTGACCTGCGCGGATTACACGGGCAGGGCCATTCAGGACAGTCTGGTCAAGGCCGTGGAGGCCCATCCCAACATCAACATTCTCTGCAACCGAACGGCCATCGACCTGCTGGCCACCCGGCACCACGCCACCCGGCTCGAATTCCGCTACCAGTTGAACAACCAATGCGTCGGCGCATACGTGTTCAACGCCGAAACAGGCGAACCCAACACCATTCTTTCAGACGTCACGGTGCTGTGCACGGGCGGCCTGGGGCAGATCTTCCTGCACACCACCAACACCTCGTCCTCCATCGGGTCGGGCATGGCCATGGCCCACCGCGCCGGAGCCACGGTCATGAACGTGGAGTACATCCAGTTCCACCCGACAGCCCTCTTCCACCGCTCGGACCGCAAGTTCCTCATCTCCGAGGCGGTCCGCGGCGAAGGCGCCCGGCTCTTCAACGCCAAGGGCGAACGCTTCATGACCCGATACGACGAACGCCTGGAACTCGCCCCCCGTGACATCGTGGCCCGTGCCATTGTCGACGAGATGCTGCACTCCGGCGAAGACTGCGTCTTCCTCGACGCCGCCAACTACGTGGACCAGAACCTGCGCAAACGCTTTCCGACCATCTTCAACAAATGCAGGGAAATCGGCGTGGACATGTCCAAGGACCCCATTCCCGTGGTCCCGGCGGCCCACTACTCCTGCGGCGGTGTCCTGGTGGACCGCAACGGCCGCACCACCCTCGACGGGCTCTATGCGGCCGGCGAAATTGCCTGCACCGGCGTGCACGGCGCCAACCGCCTGGCCTCGACATCCCTGCTGGAAGGCCTCCTATGGGGCATAAGCGCGGCTGAAGACATCAACGCGCGGTATGCCGACGCCTCCCTCACTCTGAGCCAGCGGCTGCAAGACTCCATCGCGGATTGGATCACTTCCGGCAAAACCGAGATGGAGGACCCCGCCCTCATCAACCAGGACTGGGCCACCATCCGCAACACCATGTGGAACTACATGGGTATTGTGCGCACCACGCCTCGACTGGAACGGGCCTTCGAGGACCTGCGCAACCTCAACAAAAGGCTGCACTCCTTCTACCGGTCCATCCGCATCTGCAAAGAGTCCGCGGACCTTTTCCACGGATGCCAGACGGCCTACATCGTGACCCCGGCGGCCCTGCGCAACAAGGCCGCCCGCGGCTGTCATTTCCGCAAGGATTGAGTTGACTGTCTAGAGGGGATTGGACCGGGCCTCGTCCAGCAGGGCCTGGAAAACATCGCGGCCTTCCACCGGCTCCATGGACGCGAGGGCGGCACCGCGGACCTGGAGCCAGGCCACCAGAAGGCCGAGGCTGGCCAGATTGCGCTGCATGTAGACATCCTGCCCGCCGGTCCGGACACATTCGAGATAACTTCCCCGCGAATCCACGGCAAAGCCCTCCCCTTCCAGCACGGCGCGGACAATCGCCACCCGACGCGCCCTGTTCCGCACGTCGGAACCTCCGAACATGCAACGGAACTGGATATAATTGGGAACGTCATCCTCGCTGTGACACTCGATGGAATAGAGATTCTGCTCCAGACGCAGGGTGCAGTGCATGAAAAACTGCCCCAGGACGCCGTAACTGCTGTAATGCGGCATAGGCGCGGCCTCGCCATGGGGAGTGGCGTCGACCTCGGATTCCGGCCAGGAGACGACCTGATTGACAAGGCCAAGAAGAAAGGACCAGGCCGGAACCGACCGCACGTCCTCCATGGAGATGACGGCACGCTCGGCAGCAGTGGGAAACAGGCCATCGCCGAGATTGAAGGTGTTGATGACCACGGGAATATCGAGGCGCATCTGCTTGATACCCGCCAGACCACGTGACGGCTCTCCGGCAAAGGCGAAAATCTGTGACAAGCCGCGTTCCAGGCAAAGACAAACAAGATCGTGCATGGACCGGCAGTGTTCGGGCCTGAGAGCCGCGCCCTGGGATCTGAAAACATGCAGTTGGCTTACGCGCGGGACAATCCGATTCAGGCGAGTTGCAAAGGCGCCCGACTCCGGCTCCCCGTCCCAGAGATCGCAGGAGTCCTCGCCCTTGCCCGCAACGGCGGGATAGGCCAGCACCGTCAGGGGGTGCTCGTCGTCGGCAAGGCCCAGACCGAGACGCAGCGCCAACGCCGACGGAGAAAACTTGCACGACACGGCCCGCAGCCAGGCCTTGAAAAAATCGGCGGGCCGCACTCCGCGCTGTCGGCCGATGAGTGCAGCCCCTTCGCCGCTCCCGGCAAAAACCAGCACATCCAGAAGCCCTCCGCCCCGCGTCAGGTCAACGGCCTCGATCTCCAGTTCCGCTCTGAGCCGCTCGGGAAGCTGCGCCTCGAGAATTATGGACACGAGCTTGCGGCTCACGGCCTCGACCAGGGCCTCATCGCCCAGATCCAGCTGCCGCAACAGGATGTCCATCTGCGGACGCAGGTCGTTGGCCTCCACCAGGTACTGAAAGAGTGACGGCGTCACGATGAGACCGGACAGCTCCGGACTTTCCGGCATGTATCCCGCGACCCAATCCAGCAGATGCCCGTGCCCGACGTCCGCAGGGGACTGCAGGTAGGGAGGCAGCGCACCCAGCGAGGCATGCTCAACGGACATCCTGGCGTAGAAACCGAGCTTGTTGAACCAATCATGGGCGTCCATGAACTCGACGGGGTTCATGAGTTGCAGAAGGTCCACCAGCTTGCGCACCGAGAGAATCAATTTCCCAGTGAGCCTGGAAACCGCGCACCAGTCCACGACCCTGTCATCCGCCAGCAGTTCATCGAATCTCGCCAACTGGGAAAAGCAGTAGGCCGATTGCCGGTGGATATCCCGGAAGGCGTTGTACTTGCTTCTCGGAATGGAACCGGGTGCAAAGGTATCAAAAGTCCAATGGGAAAACAGCCCAAATTCACGCATCAGTCCCCCCCTTCGGCCCCGGAAACAGCAAAGGCCTCACCAAGGCCCATGCCGAGACGGAATATCACGGACGCGCCCCTGGCTCCTGGTCGGAGTCTTTCCCCTCTCCGCCGGAATCCGCGCCCGCATCGGAAGACGGTTTGAGCAAATCCACGAAGGAAAGCATCTCCGTCCCCTGGCCGTGCCTGGTCCACTCAAGGAGACGCCGATACACCGGCAGGCGACGCATGAGCTTGCCGTATGCGATCCGGATCACGATGTAGATGGGAATGAAAAAGAACGGATAAAGAACGCTGTCACCGACCATGGGAAGACGAAACGGCAATTCAAGGGGAATGCCTCCGAAACGCAATTCCATCCAGGCCAGGGCAAAAGGCAAGGGCCAGATGGACAGGGTGAAGGCACCAGCCTGACTGAAAAAATATTTACCGAAGGCCTCGTGAGCCTGCTTGTTGACGGCCTTGTAGGCCTCCTTGTCCGAACTCCGAAGGGCCTTGACCGAAAGGTTGTGGTGCTTGACCATCTCGTCGTGATAGGCGCCGTAGACCTTGCGGTTCAGCCTGCGGGCGAGGATGGAGGTCGTGTCCCCCATAAGCACGCAGACGAGGTTCAGCATGATGGAGCCCAAAAAGAAACCGGCCCAGGCGCTGTCGGTCAGACGAAAGGCCCAGATGATGAACGGGTCCAGGGACAGAAGAAAATTGCGCAATATTTCCATAAGCTCGCCGGTTCTCGCAGTGTTCGCACCCCGATTTCGTGAAAAACCCGGGAGCGCGTTTCATTCATTCCAGTTATCCCACTCAGGCAGGAGCAGCAATCCCGCGGCAGGAAGAAAAAAAGGGCCCCGACCGTACGCCGGGACCCCTTGTCGATACGATGGCAACGCCGGAATTAACCGAACAGCAGATCGATGAGCTTCACACCCATGAAGCCCCTGAAGACGTAGTCGATGCCTACGTAGAAGGCCAGGACAATGAAGATGCGCTTGAGCAGCTTGTCGGAGAAGTACTTGGATGTGTACGGACCGACGATGGAGCCGATGGCAATACCGACCATCTCTGTGCCGATCAGGGCCCAATCAATGGGAGTGCCCTTGGTCATGAGGGTCAGGATGCTGGTGACCATGCTGACCAGGACGGCCAGGGCGGACGTGCCGGCGGCCAGGTACATGGGCAGTTGGGTGACGCTGGTCAGAAAGGGAACGAGCATGAAGCCGCCGCCGACGCCCAAGAAGGCAGCGATGGCGGAGATCACGATGCCACCGACCACGGGGAGCAACGGATTGAAGCTGAATTCCACACCACAGAAGGTGAACTGCACCTTGGAAACGGTGACACCAAGAATCTTGACGCCGGTCGGGGCCGGGGCATCACCCATCTTCTGGGCCTTGACGGCGGCCTCGAAGGCCTGGGCGGCTTCCTTCGCCTTCTTCTTGCTGGCCTGACCCGCCGGGGAGGTCTCCCACAGCAGGTAAAAGCCGAGCACCAGGACGAAGAAACCAAAATACCCCTGATACTGGGAGAAAGAAACCTTGCCGGCGGTCAGGGTGGCGGAGCCCCAGGCACCCAGGAGGGAGCCGATGCCCAGAGCCAGGCCCAGCGGGAGCACCAAGCGTCCCATCTTGCCGTAGTTGATGGAGGAAATCAGGGCTGACAGGCCAACCAGAAACTGGTTCGAGGCGCGAATGGAGTCCGTCATTGACTTATTCAGTTCAGGCGCGCTCGACTTGAAGCCCTTGGCGTAAGCACCCAGGCCGAAAATGGTCATGTGGCCTACACCGGCCATGACGCCACCGAAGGCGCCGACGGTGGAAAAGATCCAGCCAACCCAGATCGCCCAGATCAGAGCCAGGATCACGTTGACCTGCGGAGCTCCGGGGATGCCCAGAAAGCCCGCGGGCTTGGACTGGTCGATCTGACCCGGTTCGGTTCCCAGGGGGGCCTTGGCGATGGCCTGCTCAAGCTTGGAGCCGGAAACCTGAGCCTTGGAAGCCTCGGCGGACTGTACCGCGGCTTCGGTCTTGGGCGCATCCTGAGCGTACAGGGGCGCACCGATGCAGGCCAGCGCCACCAGGGCGGACAGGATCATCACATAAAAACGTCTCGACATAATACCTCCCTTCCCATTGTTCAAATTTGGTTCGATCCGAAATCTTCCTCGCCTTCATCGGCCTCCCGCCGATGCTGGCGCAAGCCTCTTGAAATGTCGGCTAGACCTAGCACCAATTTTTCAACGAAGGCAATTTGATGCGCATTTCTGTGCCCTTTGCTCCTTTTGTCACATTTTTCACCAAGCATCCGACAAAATTCAGGCGGGATTAGGTATTATTTTGTTATTTTTTTCACATAGCCAAACAGAAAAAGGCTTCCCATCCATCCATAAGGGCTCTCCTTTTAGGTCATAACATTCTGTTTTCATGGGGCATATGATGGAGCTGCCCCTCGCCATCCTCCGACACCACCATACGTACGGTTCCGTATACGGCGGTTCATGTAACACCTTGAAGTTTACGGTAGTGCTCCAGCAGCGACACGAGAATGCGGTCTTCACCTCGGCCAGCTTGAAGTAATTCACCCCGCCACGAAGCTTCAGCGAAAGGAGGTCAATCACTTTTTGCAGGGATCGACTCCGACCCTTGCGGCATTCTTCGCGCACCGATTCTTTCAATCGGGCGACCACCGCAGGAGCCACCTTCAGCCGCGGCTGTTTGTGAAACGTCATGCTGTAGCCCAGGAACTTGCGGTTCCAGGGCCGGTCCACCGCACTCTTGGCGGCCTTCACCTGAAGCTTCAGCCGGGCTTGCAGATACCGGTTGCTCGAGGTCATGACGCGCTTCTGAAAAGCAATGGAAGGAATGGAAGAACGCGTCCTTCCTGGCTCGCTTCGCTGCCCAGGGAACAAGCCGGCGGAGAGGGTTATCATCGTCCGTCCCCTCGCCTACCAACTGAAAAAACGTGCCCCCATGAACTACCGCGCTCCTGCGTACCTCATCACTACCGACCTGACGCGACCGCTTGAAAAAATCCTTCAGGCCTGCATCAGGAGATGGAAAATAGAAGTAAATTTCCGTGACGTGAAGGCGTTGCTCGGTCTCGGGGAAACGCAGATACGCACGAGCAGAAGCAACGAGACGCTCACGGTCACCTCCCGCCTGGCAACGTCAGCACACCGAAAGACAATCGCGTACCACAAAAAAAGGCGCTCACAAGAGCGCCTTCGGGAATATCGGAAGCAGTTTGGTTCAGGCAGTTGCGGGCTTCTCCACCTCTTCGGTTTCCACACGAGGCTTGAAGAAACCAAGAACCGGAGCCGCAACGTAGATGGACGAATAGGTACCGGCCAGGACGCCCAGCAACATGGCCAGGGCGAAATCATGGATAACACCGCCCCCAAACACGTACAGAGACAGCACGGCCATAAAGGTCGTGCCCGAAGTGATGATGGTGCGCGACAAGGTCTGATTCACAGACCGGTTGATGACGATATCCAGGGAGGGCGCGACCTTGGCTCGCAGATTTTCGCGGATGCGATCATAGACAATAATGGTATCGTTGAGCGAATAGCCGACGATGGTCAACAGGGCCGCGATGATGCTCAAGTCCACATCTTTGTTCATGATGGAGAAAAAGCCCAGCGGAATCATGACGTCATGGATGAGAGCGACCATGGCCCCCAAGGCGTATTTAAGCCGCAGCACAACGCACAAAACCAGCGTCGCCACCGTGGCGGCGATGACGGAAATGCTCATGGGCGCGCTCAAGAGTTCCATCACGTAGACCACCGAAGCCAGACCGGCGGCCATGAGTCCGGCCACCATCCACTTCTGCTCGAAGCGACCGGAGATATAGGTGGCGATGAGCAGAACCGCATAGAAAATGGCCTGCCGGGCCTTCTCGCGCAAGTCCGCACCCACCTTGGGTCCAACCATTTCCAAACGCTGGATCTCGTGGGATCCGGCCCCGAAACGGCTGTCGAGGCTTTCATTCACGGCATCGCGCACATCGTTGGTGCTCTGCTCCGAGATAGAGGCGCGCAACAGCACCTCGTGGTCGGCGGCATCGCCGAAATCCTGAACGATGAGCCCGGGAAGCACGGGGCTTTCCAGAGCCTTGCGCACTTCGTCCAATTCCACGGCCTGGTTGAACTTCACCTGGACGTTGAAACCGCCCGCAAAGTCGATGCCATACTGAGGACCGCCCTTGAAGAGCAGGGACAGGGCCCCGGCCAGGAGCAGGGCAGCGGAAAGAACATAAGCGTACTTGCGCAGGGCAACGAAGTCGAAGTTCGTATCGTGTCTGATTATTTCAAAGGACATGGTCTCTGCTCCTTAAATGCTCGGTTGGGTTCCAGGCTGCCGTCTGGCCAGCCAGGCGTCGAAGAAGATGCGGGACACGAAGATGGCCGTGAACATGGACGCCAGGATACCCAGGGTCAAGGTGACGGCGAAGCCGCGCACCGGGCCCGTGCCGAACTGGTACAGGATGACGGCGGCGATGACCGTGGTCAGGTTGGAGTCGACGATGGTGATGGTCGCGCGCTCGAAACCGTTCTGGATCGCCCGAGCCACGGATTCGCCGTGGCGCAGTTCCTCGCGGATGCGCTCGTAGATGAGCACGTTGGCGTCCGCCGCCATGCCGACCGTCAGCACGATGCCCGCGATTCCGGGCAGTGACAGCGTGGCCTGCAGCAGCGACATCAG
>CAZQYA010000001.1:0-24137 GCA_964597325.1 uncultured Desulfovibrionaceae bacterium | reverse complement strand
CGTTGGCGTCCACGGCCATGCCCAGAGTCAGAATGATGCCGGCGATGCCGGGCAGGGTAAGGGTCGCACCGAATGCCGCCAGGCCGGCCATGATGAGGAAAATGTCCAGGATGATTTCAAAGGAGGCGATGAGACCGGCCTTGCGGTAATACGCCGACATGAAAAGCACGACCAGCACGCCGCCGATGAGGGCGGCCATGATGCCCTTATCGATGGATTCCTGCCCCAGAGAGGGGCCGACGGATCGTTCTTCGAGGATGGTGACGGGCGCGGGCAGGGAACCGGCCCGCAGAACCACAGCCAGGTCGTGGGCCTCCTCCGTGGTGAACTGACCGGTGATGGAAGCACGGCCGCCGGCGATACGAGCCTGAATGACGGGAGCCGAATGCACGTTGCCGTCAAGGACGATGGCCAGCCTCTTCTTGATATTGGCGCCCGTCACTTCCTCGAAAATGCGGGAACCGCGGGCATTGAAATTCATGCCGACGTAGGCCTGCCCGTAGGAATCGAACTGGACATTGGCGTCGGTGATGTATTCTCCCGTGAGCACCACTTCGGACCGGAGCACGATGGGTGTCTTGGTCTCAGCGCCGCCACGCTTGCTCACGAGGTAAGCGAGTTCGCTTTCGGCGGGCACCTTGCCGTTCACAGCAGCCTGGACGTCGGCGGCCTCGTCAACAAGCTTGAACTCCAGATGAGCCGTGCGACCAATGATATTGATGGCGCGCTTGGGATCATCAAGGCCGGGAAGCTGCACGATAATGCGGTTGCCCTGCTGCTTGCGGATGTCGGGCTCAGCCACGCCGAACTGATCAATGCGGTTGCGGATGGTCTTCAGGGCCTGGTCCATGGTCAGGTCATGGAGGTACTTGACGTAGTTCTCCGTGATGGTGAGCACATAGCGCATTTGGCCCTTATCGCCTTCCTCACGGGAGGTGATGGTGAAATTCTTAAAACGCGAAGCCAGCAAATTTTCCAGGTCCTGTTGCTGTTCCGACTTGATGAGCGTGAAACGCAACTGCTTCCTACCCACCAGATGGGGGCGCAGGACGAGAATCTTCTCCTCACGAGCCTCGACCCGCAGATCCTGACCGGCGCTGGTGATGGCGTTGGCCAGGGCAGTATCAAGATCCACGCCCAGGGTCAGATGGATTCCACCCTTGAGGTCCAGACCCAGATTGATCTCGTCAGAAGGCAATATGCCTCCGAGGGACGAATTACGGATCGAAGGAACCGATGGCAGAACGTAAATCAGGGCCACCACAATCACGAGAGCGGCAAGCAATGCTCTCCAGCGCAAACTACCCATGAGCATTATCCTTATCCAAGGCAGAAGTGTTGAGGTTCTCGACACAAAAAGCACCCCGGGGACATCCCCCGGCAAGGGAAACAAAACAAGGCCTGTTCCCGGTCGCGGAAACAGGCCTGCCTTATCTTATGATACTTGAAAAGGCTACTTTTTCTTGTCCTTGGCCTTGCCCGACTCGACCGTGGCCAGGGCGGAGATGAACCCGCGACCGACCTGGACGGTGACGTCGCCGCCCACGTCGATGGTCAGGATGTCGTCCTTGACCTCAGTGATCCGACCGTACAGGCCGCCGGCCGTGATAACGCGATCACCTCTGGAGAGGTTGTCGAGCATCTGTTTGTGCTCCTTCTGCTTCTTCTGCTGGGGACGAATGAGCAGGAAGTAGAAGATCACGAACATCAGAATGAGAGGCATGAAGGTCATGATGGGATTTCCCGGCTGACCTCCGGCCGCGGGAGCCTGTCCCATGGCGTGGGCAATACTTTCAAAAAACATAATTGTTCCTCCGTTGTCGAATTGTCGCGTGTCTTGGCGCGTTGGCTACCCTGAGGAAGCCTGAAATTCAAGATCAAAAACTAGATACCCAAAACCTCGCGGTACTCGGCGATCTCCTTGCGGACCGATGCGATCGCCTCACGGTCGCGCCCTCCGGCGGCCAGACTCTCGGCCTTTTCCAGATGAAAGGCGTACTTGGAGAACTTGCGCCGATAGGCAAAGGCCTTGGCATAATTGAGATGCGCCCCGAAACCGTTGCCCGTTGCCGCCTGGTAGCGGCCCAAATTCTCCAGGACCTCGGGGTCCCGTGGGACGGCCTTGAGCACGCGCTCTATGGCCGAAACGCTGACCTCGAAATCCCCTCCCTCGGCCATGGCCCGGGCGTAGAAGAACAGCGCATAGAGGTCGTCCGGGTCGCGCATGACCACTTCCTGCAATGCCCGGATGGCGGGTTCCAGCTGGCCGTTCTCGAAAGTGAAACGGCCGAACTCCCGCATCCAGAGCGTATCCGCCGGATTACAGGCCATGGCCTCGGCAAAACGCTTCCGGGCCTCCTCAACACGTCGCAACCGGCCAAGGGCGATGGCCTCGCCCAGAATGTCCAGGCACGACGGCTCCTCGGGAGCGGCGAACACGGCTCGAGCCGTGTTCGCATCCGTGTACCAGGCCTGAACAAGCATCTTAACCCGTGCATAGGCCGAATCGTCCGAATGCCTGGCCCGCACGTCCCCAGGCAACCGTGCGATGCGCTCCTGAATATAGCCCAGGCGCTCGTTCATGCCGGGATGAGTGGTCAGGTACGAAGGCACATCGCCGCCGCCGGCCATCCACTGCAGTCTGCGTATGGTTTCGAAGGCGGAAATCATGCCGTTCGGCGAAAATCCCCCGCGCACCAGGTATCCCAATCCGAACTGGTCGGCGTCCCTCTCGTTTTCGCGGGTATACTTGAGCTGCATGGCTTTGGCGCCGGCCACGGAACCAAGCACCAGGGCGTTGGCGCCGTCGCCCTTGCCCTGGGAACCCACCAGCACGGCGGCGAGGATGCCCAGCAGTGATCCGGCACCGACCAGTTTGCTCTGTTCGATGGACTTGGCAATATGCCGCTCCGAGACATGAGCCAGCTCGTGGGCGATGACGCTGGCCAGTTCGTCCTCTCCGGAAAGATTGGCGATGAGACCGGAAAAAATCGTGATGTGGCCCGCGGCGGAGGCAAAGGCGTTCAGGGCCGCGTTGCGCACGACGGTGACCTTGATGGGAAAAGGCTGGGGAGGCATGGCGTCCACGAGGCGATCCACGATGGACTGCACATAGCCCGTGATCCTGGTATCCTCGATAACCGGAAAACGGGTCTCAATGATGAGGTCGAACTTGCGCGCCAGCTCAAGCTCGTCGCGGATAGTGAACTCGCCGAAGTCAGCCGGTGCGCTTCGGGGGCAACCCAAGGCGATAAGGCAAGCCAGAAGCCAGGCCGCCAGCCGCGTTGCCCGGCCGGACGTCACCTGGCCGCGCTCCTCGGATCGAGCAAGACGGAGCCGGTGCGCTTAAAACCGCTGGCGATAAAACGTCTGACCGGCCCTGTTCTCTCAAGAACGGCACGACGCGTCATCTGGTCAGGACTCAGCGCCGTGTCCCGACCGGCCTTGCGCAGCAGAAAATATTCTCGAAACATTTCCTCCACCTGAACGTAGGACTCGGCTTCGAGCTGGTCCAGGTCCGAACGGCTGATGCCCAGCCCGTCGGTGGGCACGGCGTCGATGGCGGACTGCAGGGGGGCCGGATCGTCCAGCCGGGTGCACAGTATGCGCGCGAGTTCGTATTCGGTGCTCTTGGGTATAAGCTGAATTGGGCTGACGTCGCCCACATCCCCGTGCAGTGTCCAGAATCCAGTCAGCAGCTCGTCAAGCTGGTCCGTGGACAGGACGCAGCCGCCATGAAGCTGGGCCACGTGGTAAAGAAAGAGCATTCGCGTACGCGCCTTGAGATTGCCCTCGGCCACGGGGGTCGTGTCGGCATAAATACCCGAAAAGGTGGCCGAAATATGGCCGTACAGCTCGGTGAAATCCTGGAGGTGGTCGATGCTGGCACCCTCGGGAGGCATGGCGTAGGCGCGGGCCACGCTGGTGCCGCGCTGGGTCTCCTCGGGCGTGTTGGACGCTATGGGCATACAGAAACCCAGGTAGGGAATCCGCCTGGAGTACAGCAGGGCCGCCAGGAAGGATGAGTCGATCCCACCCGAAAGGCCCATGACGTAGGCCTTGAGGCCCGAAGCGCGCAGGTAATCCTGCAAAAAATCGCCCAGGGCGTTGAGAAGCTCCTCAGAAGCCTTGACCTCAAGCAATTCGAGCCAGAGGTCGAATTCGTCGTCGCGGGGACATTCCATGCGGATTGGATCGCCCATGCTTCCTCCAGGCGTTAGGAATTCATCATGTCCAGAAAATCCCTGTTGGTCTTGGTGCCGCGCATCTTGTCCAGCAGGAAGTCCATGGTGTCCACAGCGTTCATGGATGCCATGATGCGACGCAGAATCCAAACCTTGTTCAGGACCTCGGGATCGAGCAGCAGTTCTTCCTTCCGAGTACCCGAACGGTTCAGGTCGATGGCAGGAAAGACGCGCTTGTCCGCCAAGTGGCGGTCCAGGTAGATATCGCAGTTACCGGTGCCCTTGAACTCCTCGAAGATGACTTCGTCCATGCGCGAACCCGTATCCACCAGAGCCGTGGAGATGATGGTCAGGCTGCCGCCCTCCTCGATATTCCGGGCCGCACCGAAGAAACGCTTGGGACGCTGCAGAGCGTTGGCGTCCAGACCGCCGGAAAGCACGCGACCTGAAGACGGGGTCGTGGCGTTGTAGGCGCGGCCCAGACGGGTGATGGAGTCGAGGAGGATGACCACGTCGACCTTGCGCTCCACAAGACGCTTGGCCTTCTCGAGCACCATCTCGGCGACCTGCACATGACGCTGCGGAGGTTCGTCGAACGTGGAACTGATGACCTCGGCCTTGACCGTTCGCTCCATGTCCGTCACTTCCTCGGGCCGTTCATCGATCAGGAGGACGATGAGGTAGGCATCGGGGTGGTTGATGCTGATGGAGTTGGCAATGGACTGCATGAGCATGGTCTTGCCGGTACGCGGCGGGGCCACGATGAGGGCGCGTTGCCCCATGCCGATGGGAGTCATGAGATCGACGATGCGCGTGGAAAAATTCTTGTCGCCGTTTTCAAGGCGGAACTGCTGGTCGGGATAGATGGGGGTGAGGTTGTCGAAAAGGACGATACGCTTGGCTTCCTCGGGCTCGCGGAAGCAGATCTCCTTGACCCGCAGCAGCGCGAAGTAGCGCTCCCCCTCCTTGGGCGGCCGGATCTGACCGGAAATGACGTCTCCAGTCCGCAGGGCGAAGCGCCTGATCTGGGACGGCGAGACATAAATGTCGTCAGGCCCAGGCATGTAACTGTACATGGGAGAACGCAGAAAACCGAATCCGTCGGGCAGAATCTCCAGAACGCCTTCTCCAAATATGGATCCGTTCTTGGAAGCACAGGCCTGGAGAAGAGCGAAAATCAGTTCCTGCTTGCGCAGGCCGCTGACATTTTCGATTTGATACTCCGCGGCGATATCCATGAGTTCGGGCATGGACTTGGTTTTCAACTCAGAAAGATTCATAAAAAAACCTCATGACATAGAAATGGCAGGCGCCTGTGACCGAAAAGGAAAGGAACAGACCAAATGGCCGATATTTGTATCAGTGAAATTTGAAAATGATGAAACTGGGAAGTTTTCTGATATGAATACAGCACCCTGTTTTAGGGAATCACATTGACAATATGGATATCTGCTTCTGGACTTGTAGTGTCTGATAGGAATGGAGTTACGAATTATCTGAACGAATAAAAAAAAACAAGCGAATTGTGAAGGCTATTCGGCTTCGGAATCGTCGTCTTCATCCTGAGCGTGCAGAATATCGGCAAAAAGTTCCTCGATGGAACTCTTCACTTCGGTCTGATCCTGGTTCAGGGCAAAGGACAGTTCAAGGGAGATAAGCCCCATGGCCTGTTCGAGCAGCCTGCGCTCACCGAAGGACAGTTCCTTGTCCTTGCCGATGAGGATGAGCTCCTTGAGAACATAGGCAACATCCTTCAGGTCGCTGCTTTTGAGTTTTTCGGAATATTCACGATAGCGGCGATTCCAATTCTGCCCGGAGTATCCGGTGAAATCGGAACGGTCTTTCAGGTATTCGTGGATTTCCTCAGCCTGCTCGGGGGAATAGACGCCGCGCAACCCGACATTGCTCGCGTTGCTCACGGGCACCATCAACGTGACGTTGTTGCTCAGGATACGCACGATGATAAGTTCAGTGGCGACGCCCCCGATTTCCTGGGTCTCAATCCTCTCGACCTTACCGACCCCCTGCGCGGGATAGACGACAAGTTCATCAACTGAAAACACGAGTGACCTCCAGAAAAACGAAATCGGACTGCATGGAAAAGAAACCTTACCGCAAAATCAGGACGGCGTCCACTAAGAGCTGGGATGTCGACCGGGTCAACGCGTGTGCAAACGGTTCGTGGCAACTTCAAGGCCTTCGCGGCAATAATGCATGACCGCTTCGACGGCAGAATCAAGGACCCCGTCGACCTGCTCCCACTCGGCGGGCGGAAAGGACTTGAGTACATAGTCAGCCATAGCCTCGGGGCCATCGGGACGGCCGATGCCGATCCTCAACCGCGCAAAATCTCTGGTCCCAAGATGGGCGGCCACGGACTTCAGTCCGTTGTGCCCAGCAAGACCACCGGAAAACTTGAAACGCACCGTTCCAAGGGGCAGATCCAGCTCGTCGTGGATCACCAGCACCCTCTCCGGTGCAATGCCGTTTTTGCGGCACATTTCCCCAACGGACTGACCACTCAGATTCATGAACGTCTGCGGCTTGATAAGGAGCCAACGCCTGGACCCGTAATCCTCGCTCACGTCCCACAGCTCCGCCTTGGCGCGCACACCGCGATTCTGGCATGTCGCTCCGGGCTCGCCTCCCCAGAAGGAAACGAGACGATCCAGAAGAAGGAAACCGAAATTATGCCGGGTCCGGGCATACTTGGAGCCCGGGTTGCCCAAGCCGACTATCAGGCCGTTGTATGTCATGGGAAACCGTCAGAAATGGGGGTAGACAGGGAAGAAGGGGACAAAGGCCCCGCCATGGGCGGGGCCTGAGGCAAACGCTTATTCTTCGGCTTCTTCTTCTTCCGTGGTCTTGGCTCCGCGTGCGGTCTGGACAGTAAGCACCGGATAGGAGCGATCGAATACGGGGACAACGCCTTCGGGCATGGGAACCTGCTCCACCATGATCTTCTCGCCGATGCCAAGCTCCGTGACGTCCACTTCAAGGAAGTCCGGGATCACGGTCGGCAGGCAGCGGACCTTGACGTTTTCACGCAGGTACTCGAGCTTACCGCCCAGGACGATGCCCTTGGCGCGGCCCACAGCCTTGACGGGAACCATGACTTCCACTTCCTTGTCCAGATCGATGCCGATGAAATCGACATGATCGTAACGGCGCTTGACCGGATGGGAGACCAGCTTCTGGAAAAGGGCGTTGCGCTTTTCCGTCTTGCCGTCGATGTCGATGTGCAGCTCGATCATCTTCGAGTAGCGCACCTTCTCGAAAGCCTTGCCCAAAGCCATATTGTCTACGGAAAAGGAGATGTTTTCACCCTTCGAATTGTAGAATACGCCGGGAACCAAACCGTTGTTGCGCAGGCGCGCGCACGGGCCTTTGCCCCGTTCAGCGCGATGCGACAGCTGCAAACTTGTGACTTCAGACATGCTTTTCTCCTTTATTCGAACTAAAAATTCGTCTCTCCCGAACCGGCTCAGCTGAACAGCACGCTCACCGACGATTCGGAATGGATATTGTGAATTGCCTTGGCAATGAGACTGCCGACGGAAATAACCTTGAATTTGTCGCTGGCCGCAGCGTTGCTGTTGAGCGGGATCGTGTCCGTGACAATGATCTGGGAAAAGGCTGAACTGTTCAGGCGCTCCACCGCCGGACCCGACAGAACCGCATGGGTGGCGCAGGCCACAACATCCTCGGCACCGTGCTCGGCCAGCAGGTTGCCGGCCTCGGTCATGGTTCCGGCTGTGTCGATCATATCGTCCAGAACCACGGCAATCTTACCCTTGACGTCGCCGATGAGCTGCATGGCATGAGCCTTGTTGGGCCCCTCGCGACGCTTGTCCACGATGGCCAGTCCCGCGCCGAGGCGCTTGGCGTAGGCCCGTGCCCGCTCTGTACCGCCGGCATCGGGCGATACGACGATCAAATTATCGCCGAGCTGGCGGATATATTCAAGCAAAACCTGCGCGGCGTAGAGATTGTCGACGGGTTTGTCGAAAAACCCCTGAATCTGACCCGAATGCAGATCGATGGTCAGCACTCGGTCCACGCCCGCGATGGAGATAAAATCAGATACAAGCTTGGCGCTGATGGGAACCCTGGGCACGACCTTGCGATCCTGGCGGGCATAGCCGAAATAGGGCACCACCGCGGTGACGCGGCCGGCACTGGCGCGCTTCAGGGCGTCCAGCATCAGACAAAGTTCCATGAGATTGTGATTGACCGGTGCACAAGTGGGCTGGACGACGTAAACGTCGTCGCCGCGGACATTGGCCCCCATCTCAACCCGGATCTCGCCGTCGCTGAAGACGTCCACCAGAGACGGGGTGACCTTGCAGCCCAGGTGGTCGCAAATACGGGCGGCCAGGGCGGGGTTTGCGGTTCCAGTGACGATCTTCAGTTCACCAACGCGTGGCATAGTCTTTCCTTCCATAATGTATGGCTGGGGCGGGAGGATTCGAACCTCCGAGTGACGGAACCAAAATCCGTTGCCTTGCCAGCTTGGCGACGCCCCAGCAAAGGTCGCCCGGCCCTTTCCGGCCCTCGGCTTCCAGAGTAAAACAAAAAGACCGCCGGCGTTTCGACCCGCAGCCCGACCAGAAATCCGTCACGCCACCTGCCCGGACGATCCCCCGATGTCGGCGCCATGACAGGCGTGTCCCAGGCCCCGGAGTCTTTGCGCGCACTCCGCAGCCCTGTCGGAAGACGAAAAAAGAGCCACAAAGCTGGAGCCGCTGCCACTCATGACACACGCATCGGGGCTACTCTCCAGAATCAGCTCTTTGATACCATAAAGCTCCGGAAACTTTTGAAAAACAACCTCTTCAAATGCGTTCCACAGCTCGGGCGGTTTCGTGAAGCAAAGATTCTTAATAGGGCTAAAATCCAGTGTCAACTCTTTTCTTGGACGGACCAGCCCCTCGGCCAGCATCTCATCATAGCATCTGTAGGCCCATGCCGTGCTGACATGAACCGCGGGACAGACCACGAGAACAGAATAGCTTCCGAGATCCATGGGGACGGGCTCAAGGCGCTCGCCAATGCCCGTGACCCAGGCTGGCACATTGGCCAGAAAAAAAGGCACGTCGGCACCCAGCTCCAGGGCCAGGGCCGCCAGCCCCTCCGGAGCCAACCCCAAGCCCCCTGCCCGGGCATTGAGCCACTTCAGGAGTTCGGCCGCATCGCTGCTGCCGCCCCCGAGACCGGCGCCCGTGGGGATGCCCTTGTCCAGATGCACGGCCAGGCCCGGCGCAAATCCCGTGGCATCCGAAAAGGAGGCATATGCCTTGGCCAGAATGTTCGCCCCTGTTGCCAAAGACGGGTCGGAGCAGGTCAGACGAAACCCCTTACCGCCTTCCCCAATGGTCAGCACGTCACAGGGAAAGGGGAGCGGATAGAACAGACTTTCGATCTCATGATAGCCGTCCCCCCGCACCCCGACGATGTCCAGATACAGATTGACCTTGCAGCCGGCCCTGCGTCTCTCGGGCATGTTCGACCTCGCAAAAAAAGCGCCCTTTCGGGCGCTTCGTTCATGACAGGGGAATGGTCCGGAACACATTGCGTCCCTGGCGCTTGATCAGGAGCATAAGCACACCTTTCTCCTTGGCATCGCCCTTGATGACATCCTGCAAATCCCCAACGGAATTAACGGGCTTGCCGTTGGCTTCAAGGATGACATCCCCAGGGGCCATTCCGTTCCCGGCCGCCGGCGACCCGTCGGCCACTTCCACGACCAGCAGGCCGGCTGTACCGTCAAGCTCGAGGGCCTGAGCCTCGGATTCCGTCACAGGCCTGACGCTCAGTCCAAGGATACCTTCGCTCGGCTCCTCAGGCGCGCCGCCGGAATGCGCCTTGGCAACGCGTTCGGCGTTGCGCTCGCCAAGAACCAAAGTCAGTTCGCGGGCCTTGCCCTTGCGCCAGACCTTGACCCTGACCTTCTCGCCGGGCAGCAGATCGCCGATCTTGCGGGTCAGGTCACTGGCGTCTTCAACCTCCACTCCGTCCAGGGCGACAATGACGTCACCGGCCTTGATGCCGGACTTGTCCGCCGGATCACCAGGGTTGACCGAGGAGACCAGCGCACCCTTGGCTTCCTTGAGATCAAGAGCCTTGGCGGCGTTGGCGTCCACATCCTGGATGGAAACGCCGAGCCAGCCGCGCTTGACGGTCTTGTATTCCTTCAACTGATCGATGACCTGCCGGGCCAGCCTGCTGGGAATGGCAAAGCCGATGCCCTGCCCCGTGGCGATGATGGCTGTGTTGATGCCGATGACCTCGCCGTCCATGTTCAGAAGGGGACCGCCGCTGTTGCCGGGGTTGATGGAGGCGTCCGTCTGGATGAAATTGTCATAGGGCCCGGCGCCAATGGTCCGGCCCTTGGCGCTGACGATACCCGCCGTGACCGTGTGGTCGAGACCGAAAGGATTCCCGATGGCCATGACCCACTGCCCGACCTTGAGGGCGTCGGAATCACCGAAGGAGAGATGCGGCAGGGAAACGTCGGCCTTGATCTTGAGCAGGGCCAGGTCCGTCTCCTTGTCCGTGCCCACCACCTCGGCGTCGTAGGAGACCTCGCCGTTACCGTCGGCGCGCAGGTTGACCTTGATGGAATCGGCGTTCTCCACGACGTGGTTGTTGGTCACGATATAGCCGTCGGCCGACAGGACGAAACCCGAGCCCAGGGAGCGTTGTTCACGCGGCGTGGGCTTTCCCTGCTGGCCGAAGAACCGCTCGAACTGGTCGAAGAAATCACCGAAGGGCTGCTGCTGCCCACGCGGCCCCTGACGGAAGAATCGCGGCATGTTCTGCTGACCCTTGACGATCTTGACGGTGCTGATGTTGACCACGGCGCGACCGGAGTTCTCGGCCAGCTCCGTGAAGTCGGGCAGCTGGGCGGCCATGGTGGCCGAAGCCACGAAAACGAACACAAGCGTAAAAAAACGTATCACGTATTTCATGAAAAACCTCCGTTGCTTCGGAAAA
Organism: uncultured Desulfovibrionaceae bacterium; assembly: GCA_964597325.1. GTDB lineage: Bacteria > Desulfobacterota > Desulfovibrionia > Desulfovibrionales > Desulfomicrobiaceae > Desulfomicrobium. Next base: position 12,957 of record CAZQYA010000001.1, on the reverse strand, counting down.
ATGCAAGCATCGACCGTGCCATGGTCAAAAAAGTCCCCGCACTGGGGGTTAGCGCCCCGGATCACTCCGATCGGACGGCGAAATTCTGCACAAACACGCCTGATACGGTCAGTTTACCGCAAAGTCTTGCACATCCGCACTCTTGGGCTCCTGGAGAAACCGCATGGTTACCCATTCCGACCAGTACATCCAGCGCGGGCTGCCGTCCCCGATGAACCCGACATGGCCTCCAGTCCCCGGGGAGATCAGCGTAAGAGCCCTGTTTTCCCTGACCTCATTCAGAGGATGGCAGCCGGGGCCCAGGAAAGGGTCGTTGATGGCGTTGATGATGCAGGCCTCACGATCGATTCCGGGCAGAAACTGCCTTGAACTGGAGCGGCGCCAGTAGTCCAGGGCGTCCCGAAATCCGTGCATGGGCGCCGTAAACCTGTCGTCGAACTGACGAAAGGTTTTTATGGCGGCCAGCCCGGACAGGTCGAACATGCCGGGAAAAAGCCGGCTCTTCAGGATAATCTTCTTTCGCAGCAGGTCAAGCAGGTAGCGGCTGTAGATGGCGCATTGCCGCCGCGCCAGGGCGCGGGCAGCGTCCTCCAGCTCACAGGGCACGGACAAAGCCACACCTCTGCGCACGGCCCCCGGAATCTCGCCGGAGTTTTCGCCGAGATATTTGAGCAGGACATTGGCGCCCAGGCTGAACCCTACCAGGTCTACGCTGCGGTATCGCCCCATTCCTTCGACCATGAGCAGGACCTCGTGCAGGTCCCGTGTCCAGCCCGAATGATACATGGTCGGTTTGCGGTTCAGCTCCCCTCCGCAGCTGCGATGGTTCATGGCCAGGACGTCAAAGCCATGAAAAAGGGCTGCCCGGCCCATACCGAGCACATATTTGCTGCGCGAGTGGCCCTCCAGCCCATGCAGAATCAGTACGAGCCGGTCCGAACCCCTCCGGGACCAGTCCAGATCCAGAAAATCCCCGTCCGAGGTCTCGAGACGCTGTCTTTGGTAGGAAACGCGGGCCCTGGACCTGAAGACATGCGGAAAGAGCGTCTGCACGTGACCGCTGGAAAAGGGAAATGCGGAGCGCAGACGCACCATGACTTATTCCTCCACGAAAACCCTGGTGATGACCACCGGCTCCTTAGGCACATCCTGGTGAAAGCCGGAATTTCCCGTGGGCACGGCTGCGATGGCGTCCATGACTTCAAGGCCGTCTGTGACCCGGGCGAACACAGCGTAGCCGAAATCACGGGCCCCGTGATCCAGGAAGGCATTGTCGCGGAGATTGATGAAGAACTGGGATGTGGCGCTGTCCACGGCCTGGGTACGCGCCATGGACAGGCTTCCGCGGAGGTTCTTCAGACCGTTGTCGGCTTCGTTCTTGATGGGCGCAGCCGTCTGCTTCTCACGCATGTTCTCGTCCATGCCGCCGCCCTGGAGCACGAAGTTCGGAATGACGCGGTGAAAGATGGTTCCATCGTAGAAGCCGTCGCGCACGTAGTTCAGAAAATTCTCGCAGGTCAGGGGTGCCTTGTCCTCGAACAGTTCGATCTTCATCGTCCCCATGGACGTTTCCATGACTATCATCTGGGTTCTCCTTGTTACGTTGTGGCCGGACGCGAGCCGTCCGGGCGCGTGATCCGGACCGTACAGGCCCTCTAGCGGGTCCCGGCGGTCCATTCCAGGACAAGGGCGTCCTCACCGCTGTCGGCGTAATAGCCCTTGCGTAGCCCGACCTGCGTGAAACCGCAGCTTTTGTAAAGGGCGCGGGCCCCCGTGTTGCCGCTGCGGACCTCGAGCACGGCGCGAACCGCGCCGGACCTCAGCAGGGAAAAATCAAGCAGTCGCCGGCCGATGCCGCGGCCACGCAGGGAACCGGTCACGGCCACGTTGACTATTTCCAGCTCACCGGCAACTATGTACGCCGTAAGATAGGCGCACAGAGTCTGTTCCGTGAAGGCCCCGACGGCAAAAATCCGGCCCTGAGCCAACAGGGTCCGGAACCGGTCCTCGTCCCAAGGGTCGTGAAAGACGGAAGCCTCCAGCGCCGCCAGGACGCCGGCATCCCCAGCCTCCAGCAGACGCAGTTCGGGCCCGGAGTCATGCATCGTGTTCAATCCTTAACAGTGCGGGTGGTTATGTCGGCGGAAATGGAGCCTGAACGAATCTTCGTGGTGGACGAAAGCAATCTGCCCCTGGCCGTCATGTCCGCGGACCAGGCCCATGTCCAGGGCCTCAGACACCGCGGCGTCCTGCTCGTGCTCACAGACAGACAGGGACGGCTCGTCCTGCACAGATTGCCGCAGGACCATCCACGTCATCCCGGACTTTGGAGCGTGGCCGGCAGCGGGCACATCGGCGTCTTCGAGGCCGCCGAAGAGGCGGCGGAGCGCCACCTCCCGCACGCCGTGCAGCCCTACTGCGAAGGCCTCGTCCACATGACGACCCTGTCCGACGGAGCCGGCACGGGAAACGAGGTCACGGAAGTTTTCGAGATGCTGCTGCCCGACCAGGCCGCCGCAATACTGGCCGCGGACCTGGCCTTCATCCTCGTGGACCACGACGAACTCCGGGCCCTGATCTCCTCCTATCCCGAACAGCTCACCCAGGACCTGCTCACGATATGGAGAACCCGCCTGCACCAATCCCGCGTCTAGTTGATGTACACCTTGGAAAAGTTTGCCTCTTCCTCCAGGGAGCGCCCGGTTCCGCGCACCACCGTGGTCAGCGGATCGTCGTCGATGTGAACCATGAGGGCGCTCTGCTGGGTGATGAGCTTGTCCAGCCCCTTGAGCAGAGCACCGCCGCCGGCCAGGAGCAGTCCGTTGGTGGCGATATCCGCCACGAGTTCCGGCGGCGTCTTCTCCAGGGCGCGGCGCACGGCGGCCACTATGGCGCTCACGGGCTCCCTGATGGCCTCGCGCACGTGGCTGTCAGTCAGCACTACGGACTTGGGGTTGCCGTCTACCAGATTCTTGCCGGCCACGCGATACTGCAGGGGCTCGGCCAGTGGCACGGCCGAGGCGATGTGAATCTTGGCGGCCTCAGACATGTTTTCGCCGATAAGCAGCTGGAACTCGTCCTGTACGTAGCGCTGGATGGCATCGTTGATCTCGTCGCCGGCGATGCGCACAGACTCGGAGTAGGCCACGGCCGACAGGGAGATAACCGCCACCTCGGTGGTGCCGCCGCCGATATCCACAACCATGTTGCCCCGCGGCTCGTGAATGGGCAGGCCCGCGCCGATGGCCGCGGCCATGGGCTCCTCGATGAGCTTCACTTCCCGCGCCCCGGCCTGCAGGGCGGACTCAACCACGGCGCGCTTCTCCACCTGGGTGATACCCGCCGGGACGCAGATGACCATGCGCGGCTTGACCATGCGCATCCCCGTGATGACCTTGCGGATGAAATAGGAAATCATGGCTTTGGTCACCTCGAAATCAGCGATGACGCCGTCCTTAAGGGGGCGCACGGCCCTGATGCGGTCCGGTGTCCGGCCGAGATATTCCTTGGCCTCGCGGCCCACGGCCAGGATGGAATCGTTGCGAATGTCGAGGGCCACCACCGAGGGCTCGTTAAGCACGATGCCGTCCTTGGGGGAATACAGCAGAGTATTGGCCGTGCCGAGATCCATGGCCAGGTTTTTGCCGAGGAAGCCAAACAGTTTGCTGAAAAACATGAATCCCTTCCTGGTATTAGGGGTGATTGTCGGTGTTGTCAGGCTCCGCAGACTCGTCGGGTTCCGCCGGAATCACCGGCGCGAGTTGCTTCACCTTATTCTTAAGGTACAGATTTTCCAGAAAAAGCGCCAGATAGTCAGCGGCCATGGAGGCGAAGACCCGAAGCTCCTCGTCGATGACGCGGCTCTCCCGGTCCCCGAAGACAAGCACCCCGCGGCAACGCTTGTGCACTTTCAGGGGCAGGGCCATCAGCGTGTTCAGGGACGGGACCGGAAAATCACGCCCGAACAGGGGCGTGCGCCCGAATTCGCTCTTGCCGTCACCAAAACAGACGGGCTTGTTCTTCTTGAAGACCCACCCCAGCAGGCCGCTGCCCGTACTGAAAGACTTCCCGGCAGCCGCGCCATCGGGCATGAGCGGCTTGTTGCTGCCCTCCAGCAGATAGTTGTCCCCCCACTCGTCGCTGACAACGAGAAAGGAATATTCGTAGCCGCTGGCACCAGCCAGAAGGGACAGGTAGCGGTTCAGGAAATCCGACCACCTGGGATGCTTCTCGCGCAGGGAGTAGACCTGCTGCAGGATGCCATAGAGGATCTGCTCCCGGCTGGTGATGCCGGATGCGCCCACGTCGGTGATGATGGCGGCGGCCACGGCCGCGAACAGGGACAAGATTCTCTGATCCTTGGTGGTGAAGGCATAGGTCTTTTTGCTGTCCATGCACAGGGCGCCCAGGCCTCCGGGCAGGGGGCACCCCACAAAGACCTTGACCTGTTCGTCCTGTTCGGATCCGTAATAGCCCAGGAAGGTGTTCTTCTCGTCGAACTTCTCCACGGCCAGGGGCGCGTTGTTCTTGAGAATCCACCCCACCAGGCCGTAGCCGGGATCAATGCAGAGATTCTTGCGAACGGAATCCCCGAGGCTGAAGGACGCGCTCAAATCGTAACGTCCCTGATCGTTTCGACAGAACAGCACGACGGAATAGGCGTCAAAGACGCTACCGATGCTCTCCAGCAGCCTGTCCAGGGAGGGGTATTTTATCATAGGCATGACATGAACACGTTTGATAATCTGGACCGTTCCCGCCTGAAGACGAATTCGGTCAAAAGGACATAGTGATAAACCTTGACGGCGGCAACACCTGGCACAAGCTGGCGGCGCACCGGAAAATCCTGTTTACGGGCTGCACGAAACATGCAAAATAGTCTACACACAACGGTAACAAACACAATGAGATAGTTGGCGACTCCACATGCACTGGTCCAAAGCCTTTTCCGAAATCCCCTGGCTCAGAACCCTGAAAAACGGGCAACTGCTGCCGAAAGCCCCCTTGCGCGGCCTGGAGGAATTGCGTCGCTTTCTCGATCTTGTACATATCAAGTTCTGTCTGGTGAAGCCTTTTTCGGAACTTCACAGCTATCCCCTCGTGGAAGCACGCGACCTGCTGCCATCCTTCGAGCCGAACCTGACGGAGTACCCGGAACTCCCCGGCTTCTCCATGGTGGCCTTCGAGCGGCCCCTGGACTACTTCAACGAGGTTTTCCAGTTCGATCTGCTGCACACCTGCCGCGATCCCGAACCCCGGGAGACCGGGGAAAGCTGTGTCCTGGAGCATACGCTGCAGAACAGGAACGTCAACGCGTTCCTCGCCCATCTGCCCAAGGAGCTGCGGGATGAGTTCAAAGCCGCCACCCAGGACCACCAGATTTCAGACATTGCATCTTACGCCCTGCTTGTCGGGTACTTGAGCCACATGGACCGCGCCCACGTCCTGTCCCTGGACCGGGACCGTCAATTTTATCTCTCGGGCATCTACGCCTCCCTTCCCTCGGACCTGGACACGGAGCTCAAACGCTTCGGGCTCAAATCCCGCAAATTCAGACCCAACGACAACCGCCTCTACGAAACCAATCGGGAATTCGTATACCAGTTTCTCATGGAACTGTATGGCTATCCCATCTCCTCGGAGCGCAAAACGTCTGCGGCCATCTTTGCCCGGCGATTGCACAAAATGGGCGAACGCTTCCTGATCAAGGCCTTGGGTCAGTCGGACCGCACCCTGACCTCCATATTCAGCACCGAGCCGGGCCTGCCCTACCCACATGTGGAAAAAGTCGCACTGGTGCAGGTCGAGGCGCGGGCTTCGGAAACCATCGCTCTCCTTGAGAAAAACGGCTACTTCCTGGACCACGAAAACAAGGTGGTCATTCTTCGGGTGGTCTACCGACAGCACAAGTTCGACCCCGGAAACGTCCGCCAGGACCGCGCGCTGTCGGTGCTTCGCCAGGAAATCGTGCATCCGGTCACGGGCGAGGTCTGCACGTCCGCCAACCTGGTCAAGGACCTTTACACCATGAGCCTCAAGCTCAACGACATCGTGCGCGGGGAATTCTTCGGCCAGGTCGTCTTCAAGCGGAACGAACTCGTCGAGGACACCCAGAGCCACGAGAACAGGCTCAAGTTCCTGCACTCCTGGCTGCACAAGCACCAGCGACGCATGATCTCGTATTCCGACGAATTCTACTCGGAAATCGTCCGAGTCCTCGACGATTATCTGGGCGACCCGGAACTGACGGAAGACTTCGCGGAGTTGCGCGACCTGCATCAGGAAGTCTGGAGCGCCAACTGTTTCATCAAGCAGGCACGCAAGATCAGAGAGCTCGAAGACCTCGGAAAGCGCACGCACAAGGGAAAAAAAATCAGCTACCTGGAAATGCTTTCCCTCAGCACATCCCTGCTCTCGGATCTCAAGTTCGAATTCTCCAACTATTTCGAGGAGCTCATCTCCCAGGCCATCCACATCGCCGAGAGCACGCTGAACGACAGGTACCTGATCCGTACCTACGTCACCGTGAAGGACGAAAAGCTCACGGAAAACGGCCTCAGGATCAAGAAGCTCTACCGCCGACTCGTGTCCCTGGTTGACGAACTGAAGGCCATACGCAAAACAAAGACCGAACCATGACCACCACCCTTTAACAGCGGGATACCATCATGTCCGAACTGCTGACCACGCCCCTTCACGCCTGGCACAAGGAGAACGGGGCCAGAATGGTGCCTTTCGCGGGCTGGGACATGCCGGTCCAGTACGCCGGCATCCTCGACGAGCACAAGCACACCAGAACCGAAGCCTCCATTTTCGATATCTCCCACATGGGCGAATTCCTCCTGGAGGGGCCGGGCGCAACCGATGCCCTGGCCCGAATCGCAACCCACAACCTGGCCACCCTGGCGCCTGGCAAATGTCGCTACGGCTTCCTGCTGAACGAACAGGGCGGCGTGCTGGACGACCTCATCGTCTACCGACTGGACACGGAAAAATACATGCTCGTGGTCAACGGCGCTTGCATCGATTCGGACTTCGCCTGGATCGAATCGAAACTCCCCGCCGGGCTGACCTTCGTCAACCAGAGCTTCGAAATCGCCAAAATCGATCTGCAGGGGCCCAAGGCCTTCGACGTCCTATGCCGGGCCATTCCCGGAGACTGGGCGTCCCTGGGCTATTTCGGATTCCGGGAAGTGGAGTTCGAGGGCTTCCGCCTGCTGGTCAGCCGAACCGGGTACACGGGCGAACTGGGTTACGAGTTCTACCTGCCCTGGGACAAGGCGGGCACGCTCTGGGAGCGCCTCATGGCCGACGACGCCGTGCGCCCGGCCGGGCTGGGCGCGCGCGACACCCTGCGCCTGGAGGTGGGCCTGCCCCTCTATGGCCAGGACCTGGACACGGAACACACGCCCGTCGAGGCCGGATACGGCATGATGCTCAAGAGCGAGGCCGACTACATCGGCAAAGCCGGGCTGGACACGGTGCGCGAGCGCCTCGTGGGCCTGCGCATCGAAGGCCGGCGCAGCGCGCGGCATCACGACGAAGTCTACGTGGGCGAGACCAGGGTCGGCACCGTCACCAGCGGCTCCATCGCCCCGAGTCTGGGCTGCTGCGTGGCCATGGCCTACGTCCGGGCGGATATGGCCGAGGCCGAAACCTTCACCGTCAAAGGCGCCCGCACCACCCTCGAGGCCGTGCGCACGGACATGCCCTTCTACACCGCCGGCACGGCCCGCAGGAAGCTTGGCTGAGATGTCCCGCCTCAACTCCTTTCATCTGGCTCCCGCCCTGTGGCGGGAGCCTTTTGTTCTGGACGGCGAGGAGGCCCACCACCTCCTGCGCGTGCTGCGCGCCAGGGCCGGGGACACGGTCCGGCTCTTCGACGGGCAGGGGCGCTGGGGCCTGTTTCGCATCGTTGAAACGGGCAAAAAGGCGGCCCGCCTCCAGATCCTCGAGGACCACCTCGAACCCGCTTCCGGCCAGCCCCTGACCCTGGCCGTGGGCTGGTCCAAGGGGCTCAGGCGCGGCTTCCTGCTGGAGAAGGCCGTGGAACTCGGCGCCTCGGCCGTCTGGTTCTGGCAGGCCGCCAGGTCCCAGGGCGAAACGCCCGAGGCGGGCAAGGAGGGCTGGGAGCGCCGGCTCGCGGCCGCGGCCAAGCAGTGCGGCGCCGTCCACCTCCCGGAGATCCGGACTTTTTCCGGACCCACGGCCGTGATCCGGGCCGCCGAAGGCATGGCGTCCAGAGTGCTGTGCTGGGAAAAGGAGGACACGCGCCTCATCGATCCTAAGCTGCTGGTAAACGAACAGGGCTGCGTGGCGGTCCTGGGACCCGAGGGCGGCCTGGAGGAGCACGAAGCCGAGGCCTTCCGCGCCGCAGGCTTCCTGCCCGTCAGCCTCGGCCCGAACATCCTGCGCTTCGAGACCGCCGCCACCTTTGTCCTGTCCCTGCACCTGTGGGCGGCGAACCGCAGACCGTCCGCAGACTCCCCTTCGGTCTGAAACGCCTTTCCGCAACGAAGAATGCGGCCTCCCAAAGCCACAATGCGCTGACGTCCCACGAAAACAAAGACATTGAAGACAGAGACGCCCGGCCCGACGAGGGCCATGCCGGGCGAGAACGCGAAAACGCCGGGTTCAGTTCTTCTGCATCTGGCTGATGAACTGGTCGGCCTCCCTGATGGAGCTTTCCATCTGCCTGATGAGAGAATCCACGTCGCGACGGACCGTGGCGAGTTCGGTCCTGATGGAGGCAACGGCGCGGGCGTTCAGGTTGTGCTTCAGGAAAAGCACCTGATCGCGCAGGACATCAAGAACCGGAAACATGGTCTTTTCGGCCTTGCGCATGGCGGCGAGCATCCGGGTGTATTCCCGCTTGGTGGCCCGCAGCTGGCTTGCGCTCTGGTTGCGCAGCTTGGCGCTGGAATAGAGGGAGAGTTCCTGCTCCCACTCGGCGAACAGGGCCTCGGCCACGTCCTCGACCTTGGCGATGCGGTCGGAGACCGTGTCGGCCTGATCCTCGCAATCCTCGTACGAGGCGTTCAGACGCTCGTAGGCGGCCTGCAGCTCCCCGCCGTCGAAATTGACCACGCTGGCGAAACGCTCCAGGGCGCTGGCGAACTCCTCCTTGGCCTCGGCCTGGGAATCGCGGGCCTCGCCCACCCGGTCCACAAGAATGTCGCGCTTGTGCACGCCGACCTTCTCCATGGCGCCGTAATAGGCTTTCTGACACGCGCTCAGGGACAGGACAATCATGACAGGCAGAATCAGACGAAAAATGAAGGGCATGGGACCGTCCTTTGCTTGCGGTTTGCATCGAAAGCCCGTGCATACCGATTCGGCGCAAGGTTGCCAAGGGCGCGCTCCCGGACGGAGCAAAGGCGAGGCTGCGTTTCCGGCAGGCCGTCCACACGCCTTGCCCGCACCGGCCTCGACAAAAGGCCGATTGTGCTTAAACGAAAAGGCTGACCCACGTCCTTGCCCAAGGCCCAGCGCAGTTGAAGCGCAGCCGGCAGAGGCGCGGCTCATGTACACAAGACAACACGAAACACGCATCGCGTCCCGGAAAAGCACCCGGGCCGAGGAGGTCCCATGATCAGACACATCGCACTCGCCTTCCTGATACTCCTGTGGAGCGCCGTGGCCGCCCTGGCAGGGGGAGACTACAACGCCCATTTCGGCGACATGGACGCCAATGGAGACAACTCCGTGGTCAAGGAAGAATTCGCGGCCTACTTCAAGGACGACTCCGGGGAGGCCTTCGACATCATCGACGCCGACAAGTCCGGCGGCATCGACCACGACGAATGGCACGCCTTCAAGGAGGCTCACGGCTACGGCCACATGGACGGCAAAGGGCATATGGATGGCAAAGGCCACATGGAGGGCATGGGGCTCAAGGACGGCGGGGCGCATATGAAGACCATCAAGCCCTGACGGACCGGCATCAGTCCGCGAATCCGAGCCCGCACCCAACGGCCCCTGTCGGCAGCACCGCCCGCAGGGGCCGGTCTGTTTCGCGCGCTCCACGGATAACCGCTGGAATCCATCCGAACTGGATGAGGCCTGATGACGGCGGGAAAAAAACGAAAGAGAAGGAGTCACATAACGAGGGGGAGTTATCGGGGGAATACGCCGCCCCAAAAGGGAAAGGGCCTGGATTGTGCATCCAAGCCCTTCATTTTCATGGTCGGGACGACTGGATTCGAACCAGCGACCCTCGGTTCCCAAAACCGATGCGCTACCAGGCTGCGCCACGTCCCGAAGAGCGAAAGCTCTACACAGGGGGAGTTTGGACTGTCAACAGCTTTGTGAACGGCTGGACAGGGCAGGACCTTGGTCGTAAAAGCTTTCGCCATGTCTCCCGTCATCGTTCTGCTCACGGATTTCGGCCTCCACGACCCTTACGTGGGCCAGATGAAGGGCGCCCTGCTGTGCGGAGCGCCGCAGGCCGCGGTGGTGGACCTCTGCCATGAGGTCGCCCCCCAGGACATCGCCCAGGGCGCCTTCCTGCTTTGGGCCAGCTACCGGCACTTTCCAGCGGCAAGCGTCTTCGTCGCCGTGGTCGACCCGGGCGTGGGCTCCGCACGCGAGATTCTCCTGGCACGCCTTGGAGACCGGTATTTCCTTGCCCCCGACAACGGGCTCCTGGCCTTTCTCCTGGACGAGCCCGCCACCTGGTGGCGCGCCGCCCACTCCTTCCCGGACGCCAGCCGGACCTTTCACGGCCGCGACATCTTCGCCCCGCTTGCCGCGCGCCTGGCCGCCGGCGAATCTCCAGAAAACCTGGGAAGCCCGATGGCCGGCGAAGAAATCGTGCGCCTGGACGCACCGTGGGCGCTCGAACGGGACGACGTCCTGGACTGCCGGGTCCTGCATGTGGACCGCTTCGGCAACTGCCTGCTCAACCTGCGCTCGGATTTTTCCCTGCGACCGGGCCGGACATGGCGCATGGATGACGGTCGGGAAGTCCGGGAGATCCTGACCTACTCCGACCTCGCTCCCGGCCGCGTCGGCCTGCTCCCGGGGAGCCAGGGCGTGATGGAGCTCGCCGTGAACGGCGGAGCCTGCGCATCGGCGCTCAAACTCTCGCCGGGCTCGGCAATCCGCCTGACCCGCCGGGAGCGCCCATGACCGCCCTGCGGGACTTCCTCGTGGCCCTGACCTTCCTGACCCGCCTGGGCCGAGCGCACATAACCGCAAGCGAGGCCATCGCCCGGTCCATGTACATGTACCCCCTGGTGGGCGTGCTCATGGGTGCCCTGGCAGCCTTGGGGTCCCTGCTGCCCCTCTCGTCCTGGGTTCTGGCCTGGGCACTGGCCGGGCTCAACCTCTATCTGACGCGCGGCCTGCACTGGGACGGCTGGGCCGACCTGTGGGACGGCTGGGGTTCCGGCGCCACCGGGGAGCGTTTCTGGGAAATCGTCAAGGACAGCCGCGTCGGCGCCTTCGGCACCATGGGCCTCATCCTGGGGCTGGGGCTCCAGGCCGCCCTCCTGGAACGCGCCGTGGCCCTGCATGCCTGGCCCGCCCTGGTCTTCGCCCCGGCCTTCGGCCGCTTCTGCTGCCTGCTCCTGGCACGGCTCGGGCGGAGCCTGTCCAGGCCGGGCCTGGGCCAAAACGCCCTGAACGGAGCCACGCTCCGTGCCCTGATCGTGGGCGGAACCATGACGTTGGCAGCAGCACTCCTTCCCGGGCCGGGACACTTCGCCCTGACCCTGGCCCTGACCGCCCTTCCCCTGGGCGTCCTGCTGGCCCTGGCCCGCCGCCAGAATGGGCTGAACGGGGACTTTCTCGGGGCGGCCATCGTCGCCGGGGAACTCTGCGCCCTGCTGCCTCTTTCCCTGCAATTCTGACCATCCTTGTCCTGAATATTTCCTCAAAACTAATTACCCATACCTATCCCTAATCGTGGAAAGTAAGGCCTGGTACTACCTCCCAGCCTTCATTGACCCCCGCTACTTTTTGGGGTAGCTGCGCCTCAAATGCTTGATTAAGTGGCTGCTCAATCCGTTTCGGACCGAGAGCCGCACGGCAAATCCACAGAGGAGAAGACAATGGACTTCCCACAACTCAAAATCGGTGATCTCGTAGCAAAAATTCCAATCATACAGGGCGGCATGGGCGTTGGCATTTCCCTTTCGGGACTGGCGTCCGCCGTGGCCAAGGAAGGCGGCATCGGCGTCATCGCCGGCGCCATGATCGGCATGGGCGAACCGGACATCGGATCCAACTACCGCGAAGCCAACATGCGGGCCCTGACCCGCGAGCTGCGCAAGGCCCGCGAAAAAACCAACGGCATCCTGGGCGTGAACATCATGGTCGCCCTGACCAACTTCAGCGACCTGGTGAAGACCTCCATCAAGGAAGGCGCGGACGTCATCTTCGCCGGCGCCGGTCTGCCCCTGGACCTGCCCTCCTACCTCACGGACGGAGCAAAGACCAAGCTGGTGCCCATCGTGTCCTCGGCGCGCGCCGCCGGCATCATCTGCAAGAAATGGATCTCCAAATTCGACTACCTGCCCGACGCCTTCGTGGTCGAGGGTCCCAAGGCCGGAGGCCATCTGGGCTTCAAGCCCGAGCAGATCGACGACCCGGAGTTTTCCCTGGAAAAGACGGTTCCTGAAGTCGTCGAGGCCGTGAAGAAATTCGAGGACAAGGCCGGACGGCCCATCCCGGTCATCGCCGCAGGCGGCGTATGGGACGGCGCGGACATCTACAAATTCCTGAAGCTGGGTGCGTCCGGAGTGCAGATGGGCACGCGATTCGTGGCCACCCACGAATGCGACGCGGACATCAGGTTCAAGGAGTCCTACGTCAACGCCAGGGAAGAGGACATCCAGATCATCAAGAGCCCCGTGGGCCTGCCCGGACGGGCAGTGGACGGGCCCTTCCTGCAGGACGTCAAGGCGGGCCTCAAGAAGCCCTTCAAGTGCCCCTTTCACTGCATCAGCTCCTGCG